>NZ_BDBY01000022.1 GCF_001613225.1 Nocardia pseudovaccinii NBRC 100343 | reverse complement strand
GAGACCGACACGGCCTCAGGAAGATAGACCGCGCCGATCCCCGAAACTCATCGCACTCCGGGCGTGTCGGACGGTAAGTGGTCGGCGGCATCGCGGTTCGAGCGCAACTTGTCGAACGTCCATGCGACGGCAGCGCCGACGCCCGCGCCGAGCAGCCAACCGGCCAGCACATCGGTCGGCCAGTGCGCACCGAGATACACCATGCATCCGCCGACGAACACCACCGCCACAACGAGCGCGGTGCCCGCCGCGCGGCGCATACGGGGCGAGCGCCACTGGACCGCCAGGAATATGCCCATCGCCAGTGCCGACGTAGCCGCAGCGTGCGTGGAAGGCATTGCCCAGCTGTGGATTTCGGGCCACAAGGTCAGTTCTGCACCCGGCCGCGGCCGCCTGACCACCTGCTTCAGCCAATGCGCGATGAAATCGCCCAGCAACAGACTCGCCGCCGCGATACCGCCGACCCGCCAGCTCCGCGTCGCGACCACGGCCAATACCCCGGCCAGCGCGCCGATCTCGAGTACCTCGATGCGCATTCCGGCATTGCCGATGCCCTGGATCACCTGCGTCACGGCGTCGGCGCGCCGGACCGAGACGACGCGCATGACGCTCTCATCGAACCCCATCGCGTCGATGTTTCCAGACCCCCAGCGGTGGCAGGAGACATCCCGAGCCCGCTCCGGTCCGAAGATCATGTGTGGCCCGGTCGGGGTGAGGGAGCCCGGCCGTGTCACGCATAGGATCGACGGGTGCACGGAGCGGATTCGGGGACCACGGGGTTGGCGACGTTGTTCGCGTTGGCGGACTCGCGGCTGCCGATCGGGGGGCATGTGCATTCCGGCGGTGTGGAGGAGGCGGTGGCGTCCGGCGTGGTGCGGGATGTCGCGACGGTCGAGCTGTATTTGCGGCGGCGTATCCGGACGTCCGGGCTGGTGGCGGCCTCGTTGGCGGCGGCGGTGTGTGCGGGGAAGTCGACCGCCGAGCAGGCCGAAGCCGAGGCCGACGCGCGGACACCGGCTCCGGCGGCGCGGGCGGCGTCGCGGGCACAGGGGCGTGGTTTGGTGCGGCTGGCCAAACAGGTTTGGCCAGGGGCGGATTGGACGGTTCTCGGTGTGCGGCCGCATCTGTCGACGGCCTTCGGCGTGGTCGGGCAGATATGCGGTGCGACTCCCGAGCAGGCCGCCGCGGTCGTCGTCTACACGACCATGACCGGCGCGGCGACCGCGGCACAGCGGTTACTGGCGCTGGATCCCGCCGTTGTCGCCGCCTGCACGATCCGGCTCGGCGAACTCTGCGACCAGACCGCCGCAGCGGCCGCGACCGGACTCGCCGCACTCTCGGATCCGCTACAGGACGTACTCGCACAGCGACACCCGGTACGCGATATGCCCCTGTTCGCGTCCTAGGCGCGCAATCGGTAAGGATGAAGGCGGAAAGGAGCACGATATGCCACCCCACCTGATCGACGGCGAACCGCACGATCACTCGCACGACCGGCCAAAGCGCGAGCGCACGCCCGGCGAAGCGCTGCGCATCGGTATCGGCGGACCGGTCGGTTCGGGCAAGACCGCCCTGGTGGCCGCCTTGTGCCGACAGCTGCGTGACGAACTCTCGCTCGCGGTGCTGACCAACGACATCTACACCACCGAGGACGCCGACTTCCTGCGCAGGCACGCGGTGCTGTCGGATGAGCGGATCACCGCCGTGCAGACCGGTGGCTGCCCGCATACCGCCATTCGCGACGACATCACCGCGAACCTCGATGCCATCGACGATTTGATCGCGGCCAACCCGCCCCTGGATCTGATCCTGGTCGAATCCGGCGGCGACAATCTCACCGCCACGTTCTCCTCCGGCCTGATCGATGTACAGATCTTCGTCATCGATGTCGCGGGCGGTGACAAGGTGCCGCGCAAGGGCGGTCCCGGCGTGACGTTCTCGGATCTGCTGGTGATCAACAAAACCGACCTGGCCCCGCTGGTCGGTGCCGACCTCGACGTCATGGCACGCGATGCCGCGAAGGTGCGCGAGGGTCGCCGCACGGCGATGATCTCGCTGACCGAGGATCCGGCCGCCACCGCAGTGCTCGCCTGGGTGCGCGAGCAGTTGCGGACCATCGCCGAACAGGACAAATCCGTCACCGAATCCGCTGTTGCGCACTGAGGTTCGCATTGTCGCCGCCGTCGGCACGCTGCCCGAGATCCATGCGAGCGGCGGGCTGGCGGCCCGGCGCACCGGTCCGGACACCGTCCACCTGATCGGCACCGCGGCCACTCCGCTCGGCGGCGATGAACTCGATATCGAGATCGTGGTCGGCGCGGGCGCACGTCTGGTGGTGCGCTCGGTCGCGGCCACCATCGCGCTACCGAGCACACGCACGCCATTGTCGTTGGCGCACTGGCATTTCGACGTCGCGGGCGAGCTGGATTTCGATCCGGAGCCGACGATCGTGGCAGGCGGCGCGCACCACCACGCGGTGACCGAGGTGCGATTGACCCCCGACGCCCGGCTACGACTGCGCGAACGCGTACAGATCGGGCGCACCGGCGAAGAAGGCGGCGGCTGGCGCGGTGACCTGATCGCCGATATCGGCGCCCTGCCGCTGTTGCGGCATCGACTCGAACTCGGCGCGGGTAGTGCCACCGATGACAATCTCGCCGCACCAAGGGCATTGGACAGCGAACTCGTCTATCCGGACGACCGCCCCGTGGAAACCGACGGCCTGGTCGCGGCCCGTCTCCCGCTCGCTTTGGGCGGGGCCCTGTCCACCCGAACGGGACCGCTGCTCGCAAGCAAGCGGTAGCTCTCGATTCGCCCCGCAATGTGTCATCCATCACACGGGGCTTTTGCCCGGACCGGCACGGTGTAGCGATGCGCCGGGCGGGGGAATGAAAAGAGGTGGGAACCCGACAACGTCGTCAGGTTCCCACCCTGGTGCGGCGCTCGATCAGTCGCCGACGACCCGCGGGGGCGCGTTGAAGGCATTGACCGCGCCGACGGCCGCACCGGCCGCTGCCCCGATCACAGCGGCGGGGGCCGTGATCACGGCCGCGCCGAAGCCCGCTCCGAGCAGCGGACCCGCGACCACGCCCACCGGCACGAACGCGAGTCCGAAGACCAGTCCCAGCGCACCGCCGACCAGCGCGGAGGTCGCCGCGACCGGGACCGCCGCCCCGGCCCCCGCCACCGCACCCATCGTGGCGGTGCCGACGGTCTGTCCGGCGATCCGGTCCGAGCGGCTGCGCTCCATGCCGATCGAATCGAGGAATGTCGCCAGATCGGCCTCGGCGATTGCGGAGTTGTCGTTGATCTGGATCGCCTGCTCCTGTTGATCCAATCCGGTGCGTCTATGGTGACGTCACCGAAGCGGAACTTGCCTGGCGGCGGCGCGATCGGCGGCACCGGAGCTACCGGGCCGGGCGCGTGCAGCAGCTGACGGCTAGCCCACCTTGCGATCGGCCGCCTTCTCGGTGCGCGCGGCCTTCCCGTTCTCCGCGGGCGGCGCCCCCAGCGCGGCCGCGAGTTCGTCGGCTTCCTGCTGATCGGCCTGCACCGCCTCCACCGCGAGCCGGGCGAAGACCCACTGCTCGGTGGCCGCCATCTGCCCGCGGGTGCGGCCGAGGAAGGTCACGAACCACTGGATGACGGTGATGATCCGGCTGCGGTAGCCGACCAGGTAATACAGGTGCAGCGCGAGCCAGGCCAGCCAGGCGATGAATCCGCCGAACTCCAGCTTGCCGACCTGGCAGACGGCGCTGAACCGTGACACCGTCGCCATACTGCCCTTGTTGAAGTACTTGAACGGCTTACGGTCCTGCGGCGCTTCGCCTTTCAGTCCGGCCTTGATCTGCTTGGCCGCATATGTCGCGCCCTGGATCGCGCCCTGTGCCTGACCGGGCACATTCGGAACCGACATCAGGTCGCCGACCACGAACACATTCGGGTGGCCCTTGATGGTCAGATCGGGTTCGACGATCACACGCCCGGCGCGGTCGGTCTCGGTGCCGTCGGAGCGTTCGGCGAGCATCTTGCCCAGCGGGCTGGCCTGCACACCGGCCGACCACACCTTGCATGAGGATTCGATCCGGCGCACCGTGCCGTCGGCATCCTTCACCGTGACCCCATGCGCGTCGACATTGGTGACCATGGCGTTGAGCTGGATCTCCACCCCCATCTTCTCCAGCCGCCGCTTGGCCTTGCCGCCCAGCTTCGGACCCATCGGGCCCAGCACCGCGCCCGCGCCCTCGACCAGGATCACCCTGGCATCGCGCGGATCGATGTTGTGGAAGGTGCCCTCCAGGGTGCGATCGGCCAGTTCGGCGATCTGACCGGCCAATTCGACACCGGTGGGTCCGGCGCCGATCACCACGAAGGTGAGCAGTCGGTCCCGCAGTTCCTGGGTGGTGGCCAGTTCGGCGCCTTCGAATGAGCCGAGGATGCGCGCGCGTAGCTCCAGCGCGTCGTCGATGGTCTTCATGCCGGGGGCGTAGGTGGCGAACTGGTCGTTGCCGAAGTAGGACTGCTGCGCGCCGGTCGCCACGATCAGGCTGTCGAAGGGGGTGACGGTGTTCTGGTTGAGCAGCTGCGAGGTGACCGTCTTGTGCTCGAGGTCGATATCGATGACATCGCCGAGCAGCACCTGGGCGTTCTTCTGCTTGCGCAGCACCAGCCGGGTCGCGGGGGCGATCTCACCGACCGACAGGATGCCGGTGGCCACCTGGTAGAGCAGCGGCTGGAACAGGTGGGTCGAGGTTTTGGAGATCAGAGTGACGTCGACGTCGGCATGTTTGAGGTGCTTGGTACCGAACAAGCCGCCGAATCCGGAGCCGATCACCACCACCCGGTGGCGATGGTTCTCCTGGACAGACTGAGTGCTCATCGTCGGTGCTCCTCAAACCTGGGGTGCGGCCCCTCGAACGGTGTTGACCCGACTTACGGTAGTCGGCGCTCTGCTGGCCGTCGCGGCGAGATCCCGGTTGTTGATGTGCCGATTCTTTTCGAGCGAACGAATGTGAAAAAGAGAATACGATAGATCCTGTCGTTCAGGGAGGTTTGTCATGGTCGCTGGTGGCCGTGTCGCCCACATCCGCAGCGGGAATGGAAAGCCCAGCGTGCGGCACGAATCCGAGAACGCGTCGCTCATCGACGTCCCGGACGACCACCTGATCGATCGACTGCTGAGCCGGGTTCCCGAGCGTCCGCATGTGCTGGCCTCACCGCCGCGCGGCAGCACCGCGATCGCGGTGACAGGAGATGCCGGACTTCCATATTTCGGCCGGGGTCTGCACTACCTGCGCTGGGGACCGGCGGAAATGATGCAGCGGTATCGCCGCTACGGCCCGGTATCGCTGAATTCGTCGCTGGGCTTGGATCGGGTGCTGGTCTGCGGTCCGGAGGCGATCGATGAGGTGCTCGGCAAGCGGCGTCGCGATTTCGGCCAGGGCTGGGACTACTTCATCGGCCCGTTCTTCCGGCGCGGACTGCTGCTCCTGGAATTCGACGAGCACATGTTCCATCGCCGAATCATGCAGCAGGCCTTCACCAGGGAGCGGCTGGAGGCGCATCTCGCGGCGTTGACGCCGGTGGCGCGGGCCGCTATCGATCGGTGGGCGCCGCGGGCAGGCGGCACCGTCCGGCTCTATCCGACGATCAAGGAATTGACGCTGGAGATCGCGGGCGAGACCTTTATGGCCGTCGATGTCGGGATGCAGCGCCGCAAGCTCATAGCTGCGTTCATCGACTGCACCCATGCCGGACTATCGGTTATTCGACATCCGGTGCCCGGCGGCAATTGGCGCGCCGGGCTGCGCGGGCGCAAGGTGCTCGAGCAGTATTTCACCGACATGCTGCCGAGCAAGCGACGGACCGAGTCGGCGGATTTCTTCTCCGGACTGTGTCATGCGCGCACCGAGGACGGCGCCGAATTCAGCGACGCGGATGTGGTCAACCACATGATCTTCCTGATCATGGCCGCGCACGACACCACGACGACCACCGCCACCGCCGTGGCCTACTACCTCGGCAAACATCCCGAATGGCAGCGGCGGGTGCGCGCCGAGGTGCACGCGGTCGATGCCGAAATCGGCGGCGCCGCACCGGCAATCGCCGATCTGGACCGGATGCGTGAACTGGATCTGGTGATCAAGGAGAGTTTGCGCTTGATGCCGCCGGTGCCCGGACTGCCGCGACGGGCGGTGCGCGACACCGAAATTCTCGGGCATTACATTCCGGCGGGCACGCCGATCGATTGCGCGTATACGGTCAATCACTTCCTGCCGGAGCTGTGGACCCGGCCGGAAGTGTTCGATCCGGAACGCTTCGGCGAAGCGCGGCGCGAGGACAAATCGCATCGACTCGCCTGGGTGCCCTTCGGCGCGGGTGCGCACAAATGCATCGGGATGCACTTCGGCACATTCGAGGTGAAGACGATCATTGCCGCGCTGGTGCGGGATTACGAATGGGAACTCCCGGCGGATTACCGAATGCCGTGGGGATTCACGACGATTCCGTTCCCCCGGGATGGTGCACCCGTGTCTTTGCGTCCCCTCAGCGTCCGCTGAACAGGAGTTCGGCGACCTTGGTGTCGGTCGCGGCGCCTTCGGTGTAGCCGCCGTCGCTGCCGAGTGAGCTCATGATGGCCAGGGTGTAACGCTCACCGGGGCCCGCGAAGCCGACCGAGTTCACCACCCAGCCGCCCTGCTCCTCGGACCAGCCGTTCTTGAGGCCGGGCCGCATCGCGGCGCCCGCGCCCCACACGCCCCAGTGCTGGTTGCTGTCGACCGCGCGCATACGGTCGAACAGGTAGTTCCGGTCGTCCGGGTGCATATTGTTGAAGATCGAATCCATCAGCCGATCCAGGTCGGCGGGGGTGCACTTCTGGAACGACCAGTCCGGGAACATCGCGGTATTCGTCGGCTGCGGAATCAGGTTCACCATGCCGCTGGCGCGGAAGGCATTGTTATAGGCCATCCGATCGAGGCCGGCGTACTTGTTCCAGAGGATGTCGGCGGCTTGGTCATTGGAGGTGGCGAGCATCGATTCCATCAGGCCGCGGTCCTCGGGACCGAGACCGATCACGCCCGCCCGCGCGCGGTTGAGCAGATCGGCGGCGATCGCCAGTTTGATGGTGGAGGCGGTCCAGACCGAGTTCTCCGCATTCTCGTTCGCGTACACCCCGCCGCTGACTCGGTCGCGGACCACGTAGCCGGTCACGCCGGGCCGATTCTTCAAATACGCGTCGACAGCGGCGATTCGGCTGCTCATATCGCAATCGAAACCGGCGATGCAGCCCTGTGTATGGGCCGGAGGCGCCGCGTAGGCCGACGGAATCAGCGCGGTGGTAGTGGGGACCAGGATCGCCGCAGCGGCGAGGACAGAGACGGAGGCGTGACGCACGAGGCAACACGATCGCACATCGGCGGGCCGGACGCACGTCTTGAGCTCTGCGCGACGCTGTGGTACGTGGCGTTGCGTACTTGTACCGCAGCGTCTTTCGCCTAGTGGAATGCGGCGTGCAATTCCTCGACGGTGCGACCGTTGAGGCGGTAGCAGTGGGCGAAGGCCTCGGCATGCTCATCGCGCGGCCAGGAGTGTAGGACAACGGTGCGACCATAGGAGCGCGAGTTGACCAGCTCCCATCTGTCACCGACCCGGCGGACCGTGAATCCGCCTCTCGGCATCAGGGGAATCACCATCGCCATCATGAACGCGAACCAGCCTTTCGTGCAGCTATCCCGTTCCTCCCCGGTTGAGCACTGTTGCACATCGACGCCCGCGATCCGACGTGACACGACGAAGTAAATCGTTCGCGTGTGGCTTATTTCACTCCCGCGGGAATGGGGCCGGGAGGTTGCGTGCTGGTCGCTGGGCGTATAAACGTGCGGAAGCGCCGAGCCGTGCGGATAGGCGACTTGACGCGCAGTGCGGACATACCGGACCAACCGACGAGAGGGCGTAGATGCCGCTGCACATACATCGTGCCGAGCGCGCCGATACGTTGGCGGAGGCGTTGGCCGCGCTGCTTGCGGATCCGTTGCCGGATGCCTTCGCGGCCGAGGTGGTCGCGGTGCCCGCGAAGGGTGTCGAGCGGTGGTTGACGCAGCGACTGTCGACGGTGCTCGGCGTGTCCGGTCGCTGCGACGGTGTTGCCGCGAATATCGAATTCCCGTCTCCCGGTGCGTTGGTCGCCGAAGTATCGGCGGCGGCGAGTGGCGTGCGGGCAGAGGCGGATCCGTGGGCGTCGGAGCAGGTCGTGTGGACAATGCTGCGGGTGATCGATGCGTCGCTGGGCGAAGCGTGGAGTGCGGTACTCGCGCGACATCTCGGGGTCGGGGAACCCGCCGGACATCGGGTCGGTCGGCGGTATGCGACCGCCGCGCATCTGGCGGCGCTGTTCGACAGTTATGCGGCGCAGCGGCCCGGGCTCATAAAGGAGTGGGCGGCGGGTTCGGATACCGACGGTGCCGGGCGGGCGGTGCCGGATGATCTGCGGTGGCAGCCGGAATTGTGGCGGCGGTTGCGGGCCGAGGTCGGGGTGCCGAGTCCGGCCGAGCGGTTGGACGCGGCCTGTGCGCGGTTGCGGGACGAGCCGGATCTGGTGGATCTGCCTGCGCGTTTGTCGCTGTTCGGGGTGACGCGGCTGCCGAGCGATCAGCTGGCGGTGTTGTCCGCGCTGGGGGAGCGGCGGGAGGTGCACCTGTGGCTCGTGCATCCGAGTCCGGCGATGTGGACGGAGTTGAGTGGCCTGCCCGCGGCGGTGGCACGGGCCGATGATGTCAGTGCGACGGTGGTGCGGCATCCGTTGCTGGCGGGGCTCGGCAGGGATGTGCGGGAGCTCCAGCAGCGGCTGGTCGGTGCCGTGGATCGGCACCATGCGGCTGTCGGGTCGAATCAGGATGGCCGTCAGGAATTTTCGGGTCCGACACTGTTGACCGCCCTGCAATCCGGGATTCGCGACAATGTGTGGCCGCCCGAACCCGCGAGCTTTCCTGACCGCACCGTTCAGGTGCATTCGTGCCATGGACCGGCGCGACAGGTCGAGGTGTTGCGCGAATGCCTGCTCGGCTTGTTCGCGGCCGATCACACACTGGAACCGCGTGACGTGTTGATCATGTGTCCTGAGGTGGAGGCCTACGCACCACTGGTGCGCGCGGCGTTCGGGCAGAAGATGGTGGGATCGGTCGAGTCGGTGGGGGATTCGGCGCATCCCGCGCATCTGCTGCGGGTGCGGCTCGCCGATCGGGGGCGCGGGGTGACCAACCCGATGCTCGCGGTGATCGAGGTATTGCTCGAGCTCGCCGACGGACGGGTGACGGTGACGCAGGTCCTGGATCTCGCGGCGTCCGAAACCGTCCGTCGCCGTTGCGGTTTCGACGACGACGATATCGAGCGGTTGCGCGAATGGGCGGCCGAATCCGGCGCGCGCTGGGGTATCGGGCAGCGCCAGCGACAGGCATTCGGGCTGGCCGACTTCGCGCAGAACACGCTCAACAGCGCGGTGGACCGCATCCTCCTCGGTGTCACCGCGGACGAATCTTCCGAGGACTGGCTGGATCTCGCGCTGCCGCTCGGCGATGTGGACAGCAATGATGTGGATCTGGCCGGCCGGTTCGCGGAATTCATCGACCGGCTCGCGGTCTGCCTGCGCGACCTGCGCGGACCCCGTCCGGCGCACAAGTGGGCGGCGGTACTCGGCCGCTGCCTCGAACTGCTCACCGATGTCCCAGACAGTCAGGCGTGGGTGCGCACCGAGGCCCGCCGCGAGCTGGCCGCCGCCACCGACCATGCGGGTGATGTGCCGCTGCGGTTGGCCGATGTCGGTGTGCTGCTGTCGAGTCGGCTCGCGGCACGACCGACCAGGGCGAATTTCCGGACCGGCGAACTGACGGTGTGCACGATGGTGCCGATGCGTTCGGTGCCACATCGAGTGGTGGTGTTGCTCGGTCTCGATGACGAGATCTTCCCGCGCACCAGCGGCGTGGACGGCGACGACGTGCTCGCACGCAATCCGCTACTGGGCGAACGGGATGCGCGCAGCGAGGATCGCCAGCTGCTGCTGGATGCGGTGCTCGCCGCCACGGAGCAGTTGCTGATCTTCCACACCGGCGCCGACCCGGTGACCGGTGCGCATCGCCCGCCCGCCATCCCGGTCGCCGAGCTGCTCGACGCATTGCGCGCGCACGTCGGCGCGGCAGGTATGGACGCGGTGGTGACCCGACATCCGTTGCAGGGCTTCGACCGTCGCAATTTCGCGGCCGAGCGCCCGTTCAGCTTCGATACCGTCGCCCTCGCCGGAGCGCAGGCCGCCGGACAACCCGCACAGCCGCGCCCGGTATTCCTGCCCGAACCGCTGCCGGCACTCGAACTCGCGGATATCGCACTGGCCGACGTGATTTCGTTCGTCGAGCACCCGGTGCGGGCATTCCTGTGGCAGCGCCTCGGGCTGCGCGTTCCCGAACACGACGACGACATTGCCGATCGGCTGCCCATCGAACTCGACGGCCTCGCGAAATGGGAGCTGGGCGAACGACTGCTGTCCGCGCGGCTCACCGGTGCGGATCCATCGACGCTGCGCGCGGCGGAGTGGCGGCGCGGGACACTGCCGCCGTTCGGTTTCGGTGGCGCGGTGCTCGACGAGGTCGAATCGACGGTGGACAAGCTGGTGCGGGCGGCGCTGCTGGACTACGAGGGGGCCCCGCGCGCGGTCGATATCGCCGTGGATCTCGGCAACGGCCGTCGGCTCACCGGCACTGTGCCCGAGGTGCGCGGTGAATCCTTGGTCCGCACCACATTCTCTCGGCTCGCCCCGAAACACCGCATTGCCGCTTGGGTTTCGTTGCTGGCATTGGCTGTCACGGAAGACCGCTCGTGGCGGGCGGTCACCACTGGTCGCGGCCAATTCGGCCGTCCCGCATGGCGTTCCGAAATCATGGCGCCGGAACGACCTGCCGCGCTGGCGATCCTGCGTGAACTGGTGCGGCTGCGTGACGCTGGTCTGACCGAACCGCTGCCGATCGCCCCTTCCGCTACCGCGGTTTACGCCGAACGTCGCTTCCGCGGCTCGAACGCCGACGAAGCGGTGAGCGCCGCCGAGCGCGAATTCAATGGCGGGCCCAACGGTCCCGGGCCGTTCGGCGACCACACCGACCGTCACCTGCGCTACATCTGGGGGCCTGCCCCTCGCCTGGATCACCTCATGGCTGCACCCGCGCCCGCTGGAGAGCCCGGCGAAACCACCCGCTTCGGGTCCCTGGCTCGTCGCATGTGGGCACCGTTGCTGGCCGCCGAGAATCAGGGCCAGCCATGAGTCGGCGTACTCGTCGAATGGGACGGCACCTCGTTCGGCGCGCCTCCCGGATACGGGCGGGCGTCGGGTGGACGGTGGATGCGAGCACCGGATTTGCCAGGCACGGAAAGGGGCGGCGGGGATGACCATCGAGGACACCGCCTTCGCAGCGTCCTCGCTGGACGCCGACCGATTCGATCCCAGCGGGCCGCTGCCGACCGGAACCACCGTGCTCGAGGCGAGCGCCGGTACCGGAAAGACACATGCGATCGTTGGGTTGGCGGTGCGGTATGTCGCCGAGATCGGGATCGATATTTCGCAGCTGTTGCTGGTGACGTTCAGTCGGGCCGCTACCCAGGAACTGCGGGAACGGACGCGGGACCGGTTCGTGGCGGTGGCGGCGGCACTGGCCGATCCGGAGAGCGCTCGAGCCCATGCCGATGAGCTGATTCGGCTACTGGCGCAGGCGGATTCGGCCGAGGTGCTGCTGCGGCGGCGTCGATTGCTCACCGCGCTTTCGGATTTCGATGCCGGGACCATCGCGACGACCCACAGTTTCTGCCAGCGCATGCTCGATGAGCTCGGGTTGGCGGGCGAACACGATCCCGGGTCGCGCTTGGTCGAGACGATCGACGATCTGATCGGCACGGTCGCCGATGACCTGTACCTGAACCGGTATGCCCGTGCGGAGCCGCCGTTTTCGCTGAAGGAGGCGCATACACTGGCGCTTGCGGCGGTGCAGGATCGCCACGCCGTACTGGTGCCGAAGGGCGATGGCCTTGCGGGGGAGCGGGTCGCCCTCGCCGCCGCGGTGCGCGCGGAAACCGAGCGCCGCAAACGCCTCGCCGGACTGCGTGATTTCGACGATCTGCTGGTGCTGCTGCACGATGTGCTCGCCGATCCGGCGCACGGGCCGCGGGCCTGTCGCCGCATCCGTGACCGGTATCGGGTCGCCCTGGTCGACGAATTCCAGGACACCGATCCGCTGCAGTGGGACATCTTGCGGCTGGCGTTCCACGGGCATTCGACCCTGGTGCTCGTCGGCGATCCGAAGCAGGCCATCTACGCGTTCCGCGGCGCGGAGGTGCTCAGCTATCTCGATGCCGTCGCACACGCCGATACTCGCAAGGAGCTCACCGACAACTGGCGCAGCGATGCGGGTCTGCTCGCCGCATTGGATCATCTGCAGGGCGGTGCGGCATTGGGGCACCAGGAGATCACGGTCTACCCGGTCACCGCGACCCGCGGCTGGTCGCGACTGTCCGGACCCGAGGAACTGACGACGCCGCTGCGGATGCGGTGTCTGCCGCGCACCGGTGCGGGCCCGTTGAACAAATCGGGATTTCCGGCGGTCGGGCGCATGCGGGCGAAGGTCGCCGATGATCTCGCGGCGGATATCGTGCGACTGCTCGAGTCCGGTGCGCTGTTCGAGGCGAAGACCGGACCTCGGCCGATCGGCCCCGGCGATATCGCGGTACTGGTGCGGACTCGATCTCAAATCGACGTGGTGCGAACCGCTTTGGACCGGGTCGGGGTTGCCTCCGTACTCGCGGGTGGCACCAGCGTCTTCGCCACCAGCAGTGCGACGGACTGGCTCTGGCTGTTGCGCGCGCTCGAACAGCCCCATCGCTCGGACCGTGTCCGCCTTGCCGCCTGCACACCGCTGCTCGGCGTGACCGCGGTCGAAATCGACAGCGGCGGTGCGGATCTGGTCGGTCGTATCTCCGCTCAACTACGGGAGGCGGCCCGGCTGTTCGCGCGCGCGGGTTTCGCCGCGGTCTTCGAAAAGATCTCCGCCGAAGCGAATCTGGCTCAGCGACTGCTCTCGGTCGAGAACGGCGAACGCGAGCTGACCGATCTGCGGCATATCGCGCAGCTGCTGGATCAGGTCGCGCTGAGCGAAGGTCTCGGACTCACCGCGCTGACCCGCTGGCTCGCCGACCGCGTGCGCGATCCGGCCTCCGGATCGGTCGCCGACCGCAGCCGTCGCCTCGATCGCGATGCCGCGGCCGTGCAGATCGCCACCGTGCATGCCAGCAAGGGACTCGAATTTCCCATCGTCTACCTGCCTTTCGCGTGGGACAACGCGAAGAACCCGTACCCGCAGACCCTGCTGTTCCACACCGACGACGGAGCCCGTGTACTCGATGTCGGCGGCCAGGACGCGTCCGGTTACGGCGAGCGCAAGCTGCGCAGTGAAACCGAGGAGGCGGGTGAGGAACTGCGCCTGCTGTACGTCGCACTCACCCGCGCGATGTGTCAGATCGTCGCCTGGTGGGCACCCGCGATCACCACGGCCAACGCGCCGCTGCATCGGATGGTCCTCGGCCGCCCGGATGGTGGAGATCTCGTGCCGAGCAAGGCGGCGGTGCCCGCGGATGCCGTTGCGGTGTCGATGCTTTCGGCCTGGGCCGCCGGTGCGCCGGAGGCCATTTCGGTGGAAGGCGTCGAGCACACCGACACGGTCGAGATCCGCCGCGTGCGCGGCGAGCTCCCGACCGGAGCCATCGCCGCCGCGCACTTCGCCCGCACCATGGACCTGCAGTGGCGTCGCACTTCCTATTCGGCACTGACGGCAGGTGCGCACGATGCCGCCATTCCCGAGGCCGAGCCCGAGGACGACCGCGGCCCGTCCGACGAACCCGGCACGCCCCTGCTCGCCGAAACCGAACCCCCGATCGCCGATGCGGCCCAGTCCCTGATGAACGCGCTGCCCTACGGCGCCGAATTCGGCACCCTGGTGCACGGTGTGCTCGAGCGAATCGATACCGACGCACCGGATCTTCCCACCGAGGTGCATACCCGCTGCCGTGCGGCGACTGAAGAGCTGATGGCCGAAGCCGATCCGGTGATACTCGGCAACGCCCTGCTCGCAGTGCTGCACACCCCGCTCGGATTCGGTTGTCTCGCCGACATTTCCACCCGCGACCGGCTCAACGAACTCGACTTCGAGCTCCCGCTCGCCGGTGGTGACCTTCCGGGTGCGCATACGGTCACGCTGCGCCGGATCGCCGATCTGCTGCGGACCCATCTCCCGGCCGACGATTCCTTGTCCAGCTATGCCGACCAACTCGCGTCCCTGGACGACACCCCGCTGCGGGGCTACCTCACCGGCAGTATCGACGCGGTGCTGCGCATCACCGAAAACCCGGGCGCGCAACCACGATTCGTCATCGTCGACTACAAAACCAACCGACTCGGCACCGGCGATCTCACCGTCGACCATTACACCCACGACCGCATGGCCACCGAAATGCTGCGCTCGCACTACCCGCTGCAGGCCCTGCTCTACGCGGTAGCCCTGCACCGCTATCTGCGATGGCGGCTGCCCGGTTACGATCCGACGCGCCATCTCGGTGGTGCCCGCTACCTTTTCGTCCGCGGCATGATCGGTCCCGAAACTCCGTCGGGCTGTGGCGTTTTCGACTGGAATACACCGGCCGCGCTGATCGTCGCCCTGTCCGATCTACTGGCGGGGGAGGCTGCCCGATGACGTCGATCCAGTTGGCGCAGCGCGGAACCGGGCTGCTGCGCACGTTCAACGAAGCCGGTGTGCTCTCCGCCGCCGACGTGCACGTCGCGCTTCGATTGGGCCGGATGGGCCGGGAAACCTCGGAAGAGGTGCTGTTCGCGGCTGCGCTCGCGGTGCGGGCGGTGCGTTCGGGTTCGGTCTGTCTGGAACTGCACCGGATGCGCGAAATCGGCGTCGATGCCGACGAAACCTGGGATGCGGGTGCGGGTATCGATCCGGCGACGCTGCCGTGGCCGGATATCGACGCGGTTGTCGCCGCACTGCGGGTCAGTCCATTGGTGTGTGGGGGACCGGCTGGTCCGCTACAGCCATTGCGGCTGGTCACCGGGCCATTGCTCTATCTGGATCGCTATTACCAGCAGGAACAGACGATCCGCCGCGTGCTCACCGAGCGCTCCGGACACCATCCGAAGGTGGATCCGGCTATCGTTCGCCGTGAACTCGACCGGCTCTTCGACGCCCCGGTCGGTGCGGCCCCGGACCGTCAGCGGATCGCCGCCGCACTCGCCGCGACGCACTGGACCACGGTGGTGGCGGGCGGGCCGGGTACCGGCAAGACCCACACCATCGCCCGCATCCTGGCCCTGCTCGACGCGCATCAGCAGGCGCATCCGAAGTTGCCCACACTGCGCATCGCCATGGCCGCGCCCACCGGCAAGGCGGCCGCGCGACTCCAGGAAGCCGTGCGCGAACAGGCTGAATCGCTCGCGCTACCGGAGTTGACCGCCGCCACCCTGCATCGTCTGCTCGGTTGGCAGCGTGGCCGGGCGACCCGGTTCCGGTACCACGAATTCAACCGATTGCCCTACGACGTGATCGTGGTCGACGAAACCTCCATGGTGTCGCTGACCATGATGAGCAGCCTGCTGGCCGCGCTGCGCCCGGATACCCGGCTCGTGCTCGTCGGCGATCCCGATCAGCTCGCCTCTGTCGACGCGGGTGCCGTCCTCGCGGATCTCGTCGCCGGACCCGTTGTCGGCGAACCGAATCCGGTTCTCGAACAGGTCCTCGGTGCGGAATCCATTGCGACCGAGGGTAATCCGGAGGCGCTGACCGATCTCGAGCGAACGCGGCTGCGCGGCGGCATCGTCCGGCTGACCCGTGGCCGCCGCTTCGGCGGCAAGATCGCCGAACTCGCCGTCGCGGTCCGCGCGGGTGACGCCGAGACCGCACTCACACTGCTGCGGGCGGGCGGCGAAGAACTCTCGCTCTGTACCCCCGAGGACACCGCATCCGTCCGCGCCGACGTGGTGCGCGCCGCCCGCGAGGTCACCACGTCCGCCCTCGACGGCGATGCCGCGGCCGCGCTGACCGCCCTCGAATCCCACCGCCTGCTGTGCGCGCACCGCCAAGGTCCCTTCGGCGTCGAACGCTGGGACCGGATGGCCGGTGAATGGGCCGCGGCGGGCGGCGCGGGGCCGGACTCGTATCAGGCGCCGTGGTACCCGGGCCAACCCCTGCTTGTCACCGCCAACGACCACGAGGCGCGCATCTACAACGGCGATACCGGTGTCATCGTGCGCATGCCCGACGGTTCATTGCGTGCGGCCCTGCAGCGCGGCAGCGAACCCTATCTGGTGCATCCGACCCAATTTCCGGCCGTGGTCACCGTCTTCGCCATGACCATCCACCGCAGCCAGGGCAGCCAGTACGACACCGTCTCGGTCGTCTTGCCCGAACCCGAATCCACCCTGCTCACCAGGGAACTGCTGTACACGGCCATCACTCGGGCCCGCCACCACGTGCGCATCATCGGTACCGACGACTCGATCCGCGCCGCCATCGACCGCCGCGTCCTGCGTGCCAGCGGCCTGTCGCGCACCCCGGAGTCGCAGTGAGCCTGACCTGGGAATCTCACGTTTTCCGCGTCCCCGACGTCTACCCAGCGTGAGATTGCCTCCGTTCGAGGAAGTGGTGGCCGAATACGGCCCGATGGTGCTGCGCGTGTGCCAGTCCGTGCTCGGTCCGACGGATGCGGCCGATGCCTGGTCGGAGACCTTTCTGTCGGCCCTGCGGGCCTATCCGGACCTCGACCCGAAGACGAATATCGAGGCATGGCTGGTCACCATCGCGCACCGGCGCGCGATCGATGTGGGGCGCGCACTGACCCGCGCACCCGTTCCCGCTGAAACACTGCCCGAACACACGGCGCCCGATGCCGATCCGGCCGATTACGACCCCGATCTGTGGCACGCACTCGCGTCGCTGCCGACCAAGCAGCGCCAAGCGGTGGCCTACCACTACCTGGCGGGCCTACCGCACGCCGAAATCGCTCAGCTGCTGGGCAATTCGACCGACGCCGCCCGTCGCGCCGCCGCCGACGGCCTCAAAACATTGCGCAAGCTCTACCCGAAGGACCAAAAATGATGGCCACTATCGACCGGGATCCGGACGGCCTCTTCGACGGCCTGAACCCGAACTCCGCCGAGATCCTGTCCCGATTGCGTCGACGGCTGGCCGCCGACGCCCAGACCGCGGGCCTGCTCGACGTCGCCTACCGCACGCTGGACACCCCTGTCGGCACCTTGCTGCTCGCGGCCACCCCCGGGGGCCTGGTGCGGGTCGCGTACCCCAACGAGAACCACGACACCGTGCTCGCCGCACTCGCCGAGCGCATCAGCCCGCGCGTCCTGGCCGCCCCGGCGCGCCTGGATACCGCGGCACGCGAGATCGACGAGTACTTCGCCGGTGCGCGAACACAATTCGATCTGCCACTCGACCTGCGTTTGACCGTCGGATTCCGCCGCCAGGTGATCGAGCACCTGAGCGATATCGGCTACGGGCATCGCGAGAGCTACGCCGATGTCGCTGCCGCCGTCGGCAATCCGCGTGCGGTTCGCGCGGTCGGCTCGGCCTGTGCGCACAATCCGCTGCCGGTGGTCATCCCGTGCCACCGCGTGGTGCGGAGCGACGGTTCGATCGGCCAGTACGTGGGCGGCGTGACCGCCAAGACCACCCTGCTCACGCTCGAAGCGGCGTGAAAGGAGACGCAATGAGAACCCTTGCCGCACTGGAAGAACGAGTCGAAGCGCAGCAGTGGCACGATCTGACCGAGGAGATCGACGCATATGGCTGCGCCCAGACCGGCCCGCTGCTGAGCCCGGACGAGTGCGCCGAATTCGCCGCCATGTGGGAGGGTCCGGGCCGCTTCCGGTCGACGATCGATATGGCCCGCTATCGATTCGGCCAGGGCACCTACCGGTACTTCGCCGATCCGGTCCCCGCACCGATCATGCGGCTGCGCAGGGCTTTCTACCGCAAATTGCTGCCCATCGCCCGCACGTGGGCCGACCGTCTCGGCGACTCTACGCCATGGCCCGACGATTTCGACGATTGGCTCGACGCCTGCCATGCCGCAGGGCAGACGAAGCCGACGCCAATTCTGCTGCGCTACACCGAAGGTGACTGGAACGCGCTGCACCGTGATCTCTACGGCGAGCTCGTCTTCCCGCTGCAAGTCGTGATCGGCCTGGACCGCCCCGGCATCGACCACACCGGCGGGGAATTCCTCCTGGTCGAACAACGCCCGCGCGCGCAATCCAAGCCGACGGTCACCATCTTGGAACAGGGCCACGCACTCGTCTTCGCCACCCGAGATCGGCCGATCCCATCGTCGCGCGGTTGGTCCCGCGCTCCGATTCGCCACGGCGTCAGTCGAATTCGCAGCGGTCACCGACACACGCTTGGCCTGGTTCTGCACGACGCCGAATGAGATGTACATCCTGACCGATGCCGACGGTCGCCAGTATCCAAGCCCCAACCCGGGCCGGTATGGCGGTCACCGGCGCGGGAAGCTGTACGGCCGCCTGGACTGCCCGTCGGCCTTGCGAGCCTTGGCGCGCGGCCACTACCGCGCCCACCGTGTCTTCTTCGCCGACGAACAAACCGCCATCACCGCCGGTTATCGACCGTGCGCAGTCTGCTTGCCCGCCGCATACGCGGCGTGGAAAGCCGAATCCGGCAGGTGATCTCACGTTTCGGCGCCGGGCAGCGTCTACCTGATGAAGGCTCGATAGAGAGGACCGACATGATCTCCGATACCGCCATCGCACGACTGGTGAACGGCTCGACACTGGGCAATCTGCTGATCGAAGCGAACCAGACCGGCATCACCCTGGTTGCGTTCACCGATGAGCTGCCGACCGAATCAACCGGCGAGAATTCCACGGCGCGTGAGCATCTGGAGACCGCCGCAGACCAAATCGACGAATACCTCACCGGCGAACGTCAGCAATTCACAGTATCGATGGACCTGACGGATATGAGCGCATTCGATCGAGAGGTTTTGCGGACGCTCGAGGCGACCACGGGATACGGCCGGACAACCACCTACGGTGCCCTGACCCGGCAACTCGGCCGCACTCCCGCCGACGCCCGCAAAATCGGCGGCGCGCTGGCTCGCAACCGCCTGCTGATCCTGCTCCCATGCCACCGTGTGCTCGGGGCCGACGGATCCCTGACCGGTTACGCGGGCGGGCTACCTGCCAAACGGGCCTTGCTCGACCTCGAATCGGCCGACCTCCTGCTGCCGCTGGGCGGATGACGGCGCGATCGGGAATATCGGCGGCGACTCTGTGCTTGCATGAGGTCATGACGAGCGCTGAGTTGTTGGTCGATGCCTTCGGGCGGGTGCGGGAGAATGTGCACGGCGCGGTCGAGGGGCTCGGACAGGACGAGCTGGCGGCGCAGATCGATCCGGAGGCCAACTCCATCGCCTGGCTGATCTGGCATCTGACCCGGGTGCAAGATGACCACGTCGCCGACGTGGCGGGACTGGAACAGGTGTGGACGGCGGCGGGCTGGGCCAAACGGTTCGACCTGCCGTTCGCCGACGAGGCGACCGGCTACGGGCACCGCGACGGGGAGGTCGCCGAACTCGGCGGGGTTTCCGCCGAGCTGCTGTTGGGCTACTACGACGCGGTGCACACGCAGACGATCGACTACGTAACCGGACTCACCGATGCCGACCTGCCCCGCATCGTCGACACCCGCTGGGATCCGCCGGTCACCCTGGGTGTGCGGCTGATCAGCGTCGTGGACGACGATATCCAGCACGCCGGCCAGGCCGCCTTCATTCGCGGAGTTCTGCTGCGCCGCAGGTAGGTTCAGTGCTGCCCGAACAATAGGTCCGCCGCACGGGACGACTACCTCGAGGCGGGTGCGTTCGTTGTGGTCGGCGGCGAGGAAAGGGAGAAGGTGAGCAGGCCCGCACGCCGGATTTTGGTCCGCGGGTCGCCACCCTCGCTCTCGACCTGCGCGCGAACCTCATCGGTGCTCTCGCGCTCCCACGTATCGAGCATTTCCTCGAGCAGTGCGTTGCGGTCGGCGAAGTGGCCGTAGAAGCCGCCCTTGGTGACACCGAGTGCCTGCGCGAGGCTCTCGATGCGGACGGCGTCGGGACCGCCGGTCGCCAGCGCCAGCAGGCCCTGCTCGATCCAGCTGCTTCGTGGGGTGCGAGTGACGGCGACCATGGCGGATCCACGACATAGCTCGCGATTTCCGAGTCGAGGATGTCTGGGTATCTGCTGGTGTACCCGGCGCTGATGCGCGGCATCGAACGTGGATGGCGGGCGCAGACGGGCGATTCGGTTGCGGGACAACCGAATTCGCCTCGGATCGACTAGCTGTCCCGAGGGAGGAGCGGGACGATGGCTTGGGCGATTTCGGTGACGTTATCGCAGGGGGAGAGTTTGCGGGGGTGGAGGCCGCGTGGGTCGTCTACGAGGATGTAGAGGGAGCCGGATTTCATATCGATATTGATGGCGCAGCCGCCGGGGACGTCGGGGCGGGCCTCGTAGCGTAGGGCCGTGCGGCCGTCGATGGTGAGTTCGGTTGCGGCGGGGAACGTTTCGCGAACCTGGGCGAGGGATCCGTTGGTCGTCTGGACGCGGAATGTGTATGTGCTCTGCGCGACGTAGAGGCAGCCCTTCCACTGGAAGTCGCCCGTCGAATCCTGCTTGGGTGTGGGGGTGCGGGCATTCCATCGGTGTTCGGAGAGGAACTGGGACATCAGCGCGGTGCAGGGATCGAATGCGGCGTTCGATGTGCTGGACGGCGTGGCCGAGGCGCCGGACGTGACAGGTGTGGCGGACGTCGAGATCGACGTGGAATTGCTTCCGCCGCCACATGCCGCGAGGACGATGGCGGCAGCCGTGCTCAGCAGCGCCGTTTTCGGCGAGCGCTCGGCGCGGATTCTCATACGCGGATCTGCCGTATACGGCGGGCGAAGTCTTCATCGGTGCGCTCATAGGCGTCGCAGATCGACTTGAACAGGGTCTGGATTTCCGTGGCGACCGCGATGTAGTCGCCGATTGTGTCGTAAGCGTTGTTCGGGCCGCCGAATGCCTTCTCCCTGAACAATTTCACCAGCTCGCTGGCCGAGGTCAGGCGCGGGTTGTTCTCACCGAGCCCCCAGTTCGACCGCTCGCCGAGTGCACGCGCGTCGTTCTGGACCGAGGACAGGTCGATGATCAAGTTCTGGCAGGCCGCGTCGATATCCAGAAACGCCTGCGGTTCCATCCGCACTTTCAGCGCCCCGGTCTTCGCATCCTCGATATACCCGCCGAACGCGCTGTCAACAGCCATAGCGGTCGCCCCTTCAACTAGTCCCGTCTGATCATAGAGACGCACGCGCCGACCAAACGGTTCCATCGAAAACGCAGGTCCACGAAACCGGGCGTTTTCGGCGCCTCCGGCGTCACGATCCTCGACCGAACCGCAGCGGATAGGCTGAGGGGGAAGTCGGTGCGAATCGCACCGCCGAATATCGGAGGACGAGATCGATGAGGATCGCTGGTGAGCATGTCGATGTGCTCATTGTCGGTGCCGGACTGTCCGGCATAGGCGCGGCGTATCACCTGCGGCGGGCTTTCCCGGAGAAGAGCTTCACGATTCTGGAGAGCCGCGACGCGATCGGCGGCACCTGGGACCTGTTCCGCTATCCGGGAATTCGCTCCGATTCCGATATGTACACCCTCGGCTACCGCTTCCGTCCGTGGTTGGGGGAGTATTCGATCGCCGATGGCGCGGACATCCTCGATTATGTGCGCGCCACGGCCACCGAGAGCGGGATCGACCGCCGTATCCGCTTCCACCATCGGGTCGTCGGCGCCGAATGGTCGTCGCGGGAAAACCGGTGGACGGTGCGCGCCGAACGCACCGATACCGGCGAAACCGTCACTCTCACAGCCGGATTCCTGTTCTGCTGCTCCGGTTACTACCGCTATGACGAGGGCTACACCCCGGAATTCGCGGGTACCGAGCGTTTCGCCGGGCCGATCATCCACCCACAGCACTGGCCGCACGATCTGGATGTCGCGGGCAAGCGTGTAGTGCTGATCGGCAGCGGCGCGACCGCGGTCACGCTGGGACCGGCACTGACCGACCAGGGCGCGCACGTGACGATGCTGCAACGCTCACCGAGTTACATCATCTCCGCACCCGCCCGCGACGACCTCGCCGTCAAGGCGCGCAAATTCCTGCCGACCCGCGCCGCGTACGCGGTGGCCAGGGCCGAAAATGTGGCGCTGGCAACCACGATTTACCAACTGAGCCAACGGTATCCGCAATACATGCGCAAGCGGATCAAGGGCTGGCAGCGGCGCTGGCTGCCCGAGGGCTACGACATCGATACCCATTTCACCCCGACCTACAATCCCTGGGATCAGCGACTGTGCTTGGCCCCCAATGGCGATTTCTTCCGCGCGATCCGCAAGGGTCGATTGGACATCGTGACCGATAAGGTCGAGACATTCACCGAGACGGGCCTGACCCTCGCCTCCGGCGCGACCCTCGATGCCGACATCGTGATCACCGCAACGGGTTTGAATCTACTCGCCTTCGGCGGCGTCGAACTCGCCGTCGACGGACAGCAGGTGCACCTCGCGGAACATATGGCCTACAAGGCCATGATGCTATCGGATGTGCCGAATTTCGCGTACGTCATCGGATACACCAACGCCTCCTGGACGCTGAAGGCGGATCTGGTGTGCGAGTATGTCGTTCGGCTGCTACGCCACATGTACCGCAACGGATACGACCGCTGCACACCTGTGCGCGATCCGTCCGTCGGCGCGGCGTCGCTGTTCCTGAATTTCAATCCGGGTTATGTCCAGCGCGCCGCCAGCCAGTTCCCGATCCAGGGCACCAAGGCGCCGTGGCGGCTACGCATGAATTACCTACGCGATCTGGTCACGCTGCGCCACGGCAAGATCACCGATCGCGCGATGGTGTTCGAACGGTCGCGGGACCGGCATCCGGTATCGGCACAGGGCTGACGGCGGGTCAGTGCGCCTGCGGCGGCTCGGCCGACCGCGCGGCCGCGATATTGCGCAACACGCTGGTCGCGTGGTCGTCGAATCGTTCGCGTGGAATATCGATGGTGCCGTCCAGCCACGGGCGGTACATATACGCCATGGCGCCGAAAATGGCGTTCGAGTTGAGGCTGTTCTCGTACTGATCCGGTGGGGTCTGCGGTCCGTCGTCACCCAATCCGATCGTGAGCGCGATCGGCGCGGTGAACAATTCGATGAGCTCATTGCCTCGGTCGCCGAGTACCCGGGTGGCCTGCGATTCCACGAACATGATCTGGCCGCGGCGGCGATCCTCGACCAGGTAATCGGTGAATGCCGAAATGGCATGGCGAAATAGTTTCTGCGGTTCGGGTGGTGCGGTGGCAAGCGCCGCGAGCAGGCGTTCCTGCGCGCCGAGCACGACCGCTTCCAATGCCGCGGTGAGCAGTTTGTCCAGATTGGGGAAGCTCTCGTAGAAGTAGCGCTCGGTGAGTCCGGCCTGCCTGCAGACTCCGCGCATGGAGATGTCGGAGGCTCCGATCGTGGCCATCAACTCGATGGCGGCCTCGACGAGCTGTTCGCGGCGCGCGGCGATTCGGTCGGCCGGGGGTGTGCCGCGCCAGCGGCGCATCCCCGGTATCGATCCATCGGAAACGGCGTCGTTCATGGCCCGATCCTCCCATAGTCGGGAAGTTGACATCATGTGATGTTGACAGCATTTGATGTCGGCAATACATTGATCGTCCAGGGACCAGACGTGAGGACCATCAGATGGGCACTGCTTACGCCGATCAGGCTCATGCCATCAACGCGCGGGACGTCAGCTTCGATTTCGATTCGGTGCCGATGCATTACATCCCCGGCGAAGTCATGGCCACCCACATCATCAATGTGATGCACCTGGTGCTCCCCGAAGGCGAGCGGGCCATGGCGCAGGCGCTGGCCGAGGCCTTACCGCTGATCGATGATGAGCGATTGCGGGAAGAGGTCCGCGGCTTCATCGGTCAGGAGACGATGCACGCCGGTTCTCACGAAAAGGCCCGCCACCAGTTGGAACGCCTCGGGCTCGAGGTCGGGCCGATGGTGGATCGCGTCGCCTGGCTGATCGATCGGCTGCTCGGCGACCACGGACTGTCCGGCCGGGCCAAACGCGAATGGCTGTGCGAGCGACTGGCCCTGTTCGCGGGGATGGAGCACTACACCGCCGTCATCGGTGAATGGCTGCTCACCAATGACAAATTGGCGGCCAAGGGGATGCATCCGGCAATGCTGGATCTCGTCCGCTGGCACGGGGCCGAGGAGGTCGAACATCGCAGCGTGGTCTACGACGCGTACATGCATCTCGACGGCGGCTATGCCCGCAAAGCACGTCAGGCGTTGATCGCCAGTTCGGGATTGCTCGCGCTGTTCGTGATTTCGAGTGCCTACCTCTTCCAGCAGGATCCATCGCCGAATAAGGGCCGATGGTGGCCACTACAGATGGCCAGCGCCTCGCTGCGCGGTGTGGTCCCGAACTTCACCACCTTCTTGACCGAGATTCCGCGGTACCTGCGGCCGGGATTCCATCCCTCCCAACTCGGTCCGATGGATAACGCACTGCGCTACCTCGCGCAGTCGCCGGCGGCACGGGCAAACGCATGACTGCCGTGGAGGAGCAGTTCCGGCCGGGAGCGGGGCTGCGGATGATCGCATCGGCGGTGGACACCTACAAACGGGTATTCACCGAAGGGAAAGCGGCGCAGCTGCTTTCGCGGCCACAGCCGGTGCGGCGCACCGGCTACGATTTCGAGCTGGCGATCTTGGGAATCGAGGCCGAGGCCGACGAGGTGGTCAGCCTGACCCTGTGCGATCCAGGCGGTGCGGAACTGCCCGCCTGGACGCCGGGCGCCCATATCGATGTATTCCTGCCCTCGGGTCGGCAGCGGCAGTATTCGCTGAACAGCGACCCGGAGGATCACAGCTGCTACCGAATCGCGGTGCGGTACATCGCCGATGGCGATGGTGGTTCCCGCGAGATACACGAGCAGCTGCGCGTCGGCGACCGACTGTGGGTGCGGGGCCCGCGCAATGCGTTCCCGCTCATCGACGCACCGGAGTATTTCTTCGTGGCGGGCGGTATCGGGATCACGCCGATTCTGCCGATGGTAACCGCCACCGAACGTGCCGGAATACCATGGCGGCTCATGTATTTCGGACGCTCGCGGACGCGGATGCCGTTCCTGTACGAGCTCGCCCACTTCACCGGTGGTGATGTGGTGGTCCGACCCGATGACGAGTTCGGGGTGCCGGATCCGCGGATGATCTTCGAACAGACGCCGACCGGTGCCGCGGTATACGTCTGTGGACCACCGGCATTGGCGGAAGCCGCGCGCAAGGTGTTGCTGTTGCACGATCCGACGGCCTCGCTGCATACCGAGCGCTTTTCGGCGGTACCGGTCAGCGACGGCGCGCCGTTCCGTATTCGATTGCGCCGCAGTGGAACCGAGGTCGATGTGGCCGCCGATGAGTCCGCGTTGAGCGCGATCCGGCGGGCGGTGCCCGGTGTCGCGTATTCGTGTCAGCAGGGTTTCTGCGGGACGTGCCGGGCGAGTGTGCTCGCCGGTGAGGTCGAGCACCGGGACCGGGCGCTACTGCCCGGCGATCGCAAAAGTGCGATGCTCACCTGCGTATCGCGTTCTCGCGGTGGCGAACTCGAACTCGATCTGTAGATTCACTCCGCGCCCGGGAAGATACCCGGCAGTGTCATCGCGTACTCGAGATCTGCGCGGGTGCCGAGCGTGGTGAGCAGCACGCGGATCATGGTGAGCCGTCCGGCGGCAACGGTTTCCGCGTCCGGCTCGGCGCCGGGCGCGGTACCCGCCGAAATGCGATAGACCACGTACTCGCAAACATGCAGGGCCGCATCGAGATCCAGCGGCGAGGGGACCGGGCGGCCCAATTCGGTGAACGTTTCGCGCACCAGCGCGCGGATATCGTCCAATGCCCGTTCACGATAGGCCGATACCGGTGAGGCCGGATCGTGCAGTTCGGCGAACAGTGGACGCAGCATCGCACCGTGGCCGCGGGCCCAGCCGAGGTAGGCGTCGATGAGACGAATGCCGAGTTCGACGGGCTCGTCGGGACCGGTCAGTGCCGTGCGGATGCCCTCGACGAGGCCGTCGTTGGATGCCTCCAGTACGACGTGCAGCGGTTCGGTGGCATTGCCGAAATAGCGGTAGAAGGTGGGCCGGGCCAGTCCGGCCTGTTCGATGATCTGGGCGACGCTGAGTCCGCGCGAACCGCCGCGGGTGAATACCGCCGCGGTGGCGAGCACGATGCGGGCGCGGACCTCCTCGGCCTGCTCCTGGGTCTGCGGTGGTCGGCCCCGGCGGGCCGCGCCATTCGTCTGGGAAGTGTCAGTGGACATGGTGATGCCTCACAACTCGAAGCCTGACCCGTCTGTGTGCCACACCCGACAGCTTGACACGAGACGCGGCACCGGCATTAATCTAACACTAGTGTTCAGGAAATAGTCGAACCCGGCTTGGCGCCTCGTCCAGCACAGGCGCCCGACCCAGGAGAGGGCCGACAATGACGACCGCCCGCCAGCTGACCGAACCGACGGCCCTGCCCGCGGCCCTGGTACAACCCCTGCTAGATCGTGCGGTCGCGGGCGGTGCCCCCGCGGTCGAGGTCTTCGCACCCGCGACCGGGTGCAAGATCGCCGACCTGCCGCAGTCCTCGACCGGCGATATCGAGACCGCCTTCGCGACCGCGCGCAGCGCGCAGCGGGAATGGGCGCGGCGGTCGGTCCGCGAGCGGGCCGCGGTGCTGCGGAAGTTCCACGACATCGTGCTGGCCGAACAGGACACCATCCTCGATATCGTGCAGACCGAGACCGGCAAGTCCCGGGCGCATGCCTTCGACGAGGTCGGGGATGTGGCGGTCAATGCCAGGTACTACGCGTCGGTCGCGAACAAGCTGTTGGCTACCCGCAAGCCGCGTGGTGTGCTGCCGGTATTGACCCAGGTCGATGTGCGGCATCGGCCCAAGGGCGTGGTCGCGGTGATCTCGCCCTGGAACTATCCGCTGGCGCTGGCCGTCTCCGACGCCCTGCCCGCATTGGTCGCTGGAAATGCCGTGGTCGCTCGGCCGG
>NZ_BDBY01000021.1 GCF_001613225.1 Nocardia pseudovaccinii NBRC 100343 | reverse complement strand
CCGCCCTGTGGGCCATCGATGCCGCCGAGCGCGCCGGGCTGCCGCGCGGCCTATGGCAGGCGGTGCTCGGCCGTGGTTCGGTGATCGGCGGTGAGATGATCGCGCGCGCCGACTTTGTCGACTACACCGGGTCCAGCGCGACCGGCCGGACCATCGCGCAGCAGGCCGGGGAGCGGCTGATCGGCTATTCGCTCGAACTCGGCGGCAAGAACCCGCTGCTGGTGCTCGCCGATGCGGATATCTCCAGGGCGGCCAAGATCGCGATCCGGGCCTGCTTCGCGTCGGCGGGGCAGCTATGTGAGTCGATGGAGCGAATCTATGTGCACGACAAGGTCTATGACCAATTCGTCGGCGAGTTCATCGAGCATGTGCGGGCTATCGAATTGGGCGGTGCGCTCGATTACGCCAGTGATATGGGGTCTTTGACGTTCCAGCGCCAATTGGACACCGTCAGTGCGCATGTCGACGATGCCGTCGCGAAGGGGGCGAAGGTGCTTGCGGGCGGTAAGGCGCGTCCCGATCTCGGACCCTACTTCTACGAGCCGACCGTACTGACCGGGGTGCGGCCCGGGATGACGGTGTATCGCGAGGAGACCTTCGGGCCGGTGGTGTCGATCTATCGGGTCGGTAGCGACGACGAGGCCGTCGAACAGGCAAATGACACCGCATACGGGCTCAATGCGAGTGTCTGGACCAAGGATGTCGATCGAGGTCGTCAGGTAGCCGCGCGCATCAATGCGGGTTCGGTGAATGTGAACGAGGGCTTCATCGCGGCCTGGGGCAGTGCGGACGCGCCATCGGGCGGGCTCGGCATTTCGGGTACCGGGCGTCGGCACGGTCCAGAGGGCTTGTTGAAGTACATCGACACCCAGACGATCGCGGTGCAGCGGATGCTCCCGATCGCACCGCTGCCCGGCATGTCCGAGGAACTGTGGGCGAAGACCATGACGCTGTATTTCGGCGTCATGAAGGCGCTGCGCCAAAAGTAATTGCGCCAAAAGCTATTTCACGACGAAATCTAGATGAGGACGAATGAAACTGGACACGGTAGCCGATAAGAAGGTCCTGGTCACGGGAGCGGCAATGGGCCTGGGCAAGCTGTTCGCCGAGCGTGCCGTGCGTGAGGGCGCGGCCGCGGTGGTCCTGTGGGATATCAACGAATCCGCGCTGAAGGAGACGGCGGTCGAGTTGTCCGGTCGCGGCGTCGCCATCCATCACTATGTGGTCGACGTGTCCGCACAGGACGCCATCGGCGAGGCCGCGGCGGCGGTGCGCGCCGACGTCGGCGATATCGACATCCTGATCAACAATGCGGGCATCGTGCGCGGCAACAGTTACTTCTGGGAGACCGCCGATCGCGCCGACATCGAGAAGACGATGGCGATCAATTCCCTTGCGCCGATGCACATTACGCTCGAGTTCCTGCCCGCGATGGTGCGCGGTACGGGCACGGCGCGCGTGATGACCATCGCGTCATCGGCTGGTCTGGTTTCCAATCCGCGCATGAGCGTGTACGCGGCCTCGAAATGGGCGGCGCTGGGCTGGTCGGATTCGGTGCGCATCGAGCTGGAACAGGCGGGCCACGACCATGTGCGGATCACCACGGTCTGCCCGACCTACATCAATACCGGAATGTTCGATGGCGCAAAGGGTTTCCTGTTCACGCCGATTCTCGAACAGGACGATGTCGTCGATACCTCATGGCGGGAAATGAAGGCGGGCACGCCGCTGGTGATCCTGCCGTGGACATCCCGGCTCAACAAGGCGATCTCCGGTCTACTGCCGATCAAACTGCGCGATCTGTTCCTGAATTCGGTTGGCGTGTACCACTCGATGGACGAGTTCACCGGTCACAAGAAGTAGCGGCCCCAGAACGTCGTGGTGAGCCGCGCGACGCCGGATCCGGCCCGACCGGACAGCAGCCATGCCGTTTTCATCGGCGTCGGGTGGTGATCTGAATCATGCGTCCGGTTTTGTGCCGATGACGACGGTGGAGTACAGCTCGTCGGATTCGGCGACGCGGCCGGTGAAGCCGTGCGCGGCGAGGACGGTGATCGAGGGCCGGGCCTGGGCTTCGGTGGATTCGACCAGCAGGTGGCCGCCCGGCGCGAGCCAGGTACGGGCAGCGGCGACGACGCGGCGGAAGATATCCAGGCCATCGGGTCCGCCGTCGAGGGCGGTGCGCGGTTCGTAATCGCGTGCCTCCGGCGGCATCTTGGCGATCATCTCGGATGGTACATACGGGGTGTTGGCGAGCAGGATATTGATTCGGCCACACAATTCACGCGGGAGCGGCTCGAAAAGGTCGCCCGCGTAAACGGGCGCGCCGATCGGGGTGAGGTTGCGGCGGGCGCATTCGACCGCCGCGGGTTCGATATCGGTGGCGGCGAGTTCTATCGGGCGGCCTTCGGTGGCAAGTGTGTGTGCCAGCGCAAGACCCAATGCGCCTGAGCCGCAACATATATCGACGACGACAGGGTGCGCGGGCATGGCGCGGGCGAGTTCGGCGGCCTCGTCGACGAGGAAGGCGGTGCGCTGGCGCGGTACGAAGACGCCCGGCGCGACCGCGACGCGGATGCCGTGGAATTCGGTCCAGCCCAGTAGGTATTCCAGCGGTGTTCCGGAAACCCGTTGTGCGACCAAGTCGCTGAGATCGGCACCGGTCTCCGCCGCCGCGGCGATGAGCAACCGCGCCTCGTCCTCGGCGAATACACAGCCGGCCGCGCGCAGCTGCGCGACCACATCTCCGGTTGGTGTCATCGGGATATCGTGCCGTGTGGACGGGGTGCGGTGGGTCCGAGCGTGCACATTGCGCGAATTATGTCATTTCAGCACGCTCGGACCCGTCGCGCTCAGCGTGCGGTGGCGAGCTGGAACGTCCGTGTCGCGTCCAGGTAGATGCCGCGCTGCGCCTGCCTGCTGGGCGGCGGCAACTGCGATACCAGTTGCTCGAGTGAGGTGGTCGCCCCGACCACGCGAGTGCCCGCGACAATGAAATCGGCGACCGCGCGCCGGATGTGGTTCGGCGAGGTCACCACGACCGCGCTGTTCGCGCCGACATCGCGCAGCATCTCGGTGCTGAACAGTGCGTTCTGCACCGTCGATCCGGCTCGGCTCTCGACATTGATCCGGGTTGCGGGCAGCCCCTTGCCGACCAGCCAGGCCCGCATGGCCTCGGCCTCGGTGATCCCGTTCTGCGGGTTTCCGCCGGTGACCACGATCGGTGAAAGTGGCGAGGCGACCGCCTGCAACCACGCCGCGGTCAGCCGGTTGACCAGTTCGGGGCGCAGCGAACCGTCCGGGAGCAGGCCGTAGCCGAGCACCACGATTCCGGTCTGCGGTCCGACGATCGAAGGCAGCGGATTCGGCAGGGTGGCGACCGCGGCGCCGATCGCGCCGAGCACGTTATTGGTGCCCTGAGCCATTGCCGGGTCGATGGCATTGAGGCGGACCAGTGCATCGGCCATGGCGGGCAAATCATTGGCGTAATGCGACCAGATCGCCTGCAGCGAAAGGGCCTCGGCATCGGCCGGGTCGGCGGCGATCAGCTGTCGGAGTTCGGCGCGGCCTGCGGCGTCGTCGCCGTCGGTGAAGGCGCGCTGGGCGGAGTTGTAGAGGGCGTCGTTTTCCGGCGCCGCGACGGCGGGTGCGCCGGATAGTCCGGTGGTGGTCGCGGCCGCGAACGCGGTCGCGACCCATAGTTTCCAATGCCTCGAGATCTTCACTACAGTCGACACCTTTCCACGCGTGAAACGGGGCTTCCGGTAGGTGAGCTGACAGTTAGCCATTGGTAAGCACAACCACGATACGACTGGTAACGGCCATAATCGGGTAATTGCCAGGCGTTGTTTCCGGCATTCGGGTAAACCGGGTGGCGCGCGGGGTGCCCGCCGAAACCGGCCGTGCGGTGCAGCCGATAAGGTGTGACAACGTGGATACCGTTTCGCTGTCCGGCAAGGAACTCGCCGCCGCCATCAACGCCGACACCAAGCAGCGCGCCGCCGCGCTCACCGCGAGCGGAACCGCGCCGCGCCTGGCCCTGATCGTGGCCAATGACGATCCCGCCAGTGCGTGGTACGTGAATTCGCTGCGTAAGGCCGCCGAACGTCTCGGAATCGCCTGCGACACCATCGAACTCGGTGCCGACGCGAGCATCGAGCGGATCCGCGGCGAACTCACCGCCCGCGGCGCGGACACCGCGGTCGACGCGATCATGCTGCAGACCCCGCTGCCCGCCGGTGTCACCCTCGACGATGTCAGCTCCGCCATCGCGGCCGACAAGGACGTCGACGGCGTCAGCCCGCTCTCGCTCGGCCTGCTCGCCTCCGGCCTGGACGGCTTCGTGCCCGCCACCTCCGAGGCCGTCGTCGAACTACTGAAGCATCACGAAATCCCGCTTGCCGGACGGCATGTCGCCGTCGTCGGCCGCTCCAATATCGTCGGTAAGCCCCTCGCTCAACTCCTGCTCGCCGAAAACGCCACCGTCACCATCTGCCATTCCCGCACTACGGACCTCCCCGCCGTCACCTCCGCCGCCGATATCGTGGTCGCCGCCGCCGGCCGCATCGGCCTGGTCACCGGGAAACACATTCGCGAGGGCGCCACCGTCATCGACGTGGGCACAAACGAAGCCCCCGACGGCAAAATCGTCGGCGACGTAGCCGCGGAAACCGTTCGCGGCAAAGCCGCCGCCCTCAGCCCCGTCCCCGGCGGCATCGGCCCGGTAACCACCGCCCTCCTCATGCGCCACGTAGTAACCGCGGCCGAAAACACCCACCCCGCCTGAGTTATCGGTCAAATCCGCCACAGGCGCACGGTTCCGTCGTATGACGGACGGCGCCGTCGCGCGACCCGCTCCATAGTTCCCCGTTCGGATGCGCGAGCAGGGTGGTCACCGAACTGTCGTGACCGCGCAGCGTGCGCCGCTGGGCGTAGCCATCGCCAGTCGGCTCCCAGATCCGGATGGTGCGGTCGCGAGGAGCGGTAGCAAGCGTGCCGTCAGCGCATGCCGCGACGCTCCATACATACCCATCGTGTCCGCGCAGGATCCCGTCCGATGAGGCGGCGTATTGCTCCCGCTCTTAGAGCACGTCGGTACGCATCACCCACTTCATGCCGTGGGTGACCGGTTCGCCGTCGTGCCAGAGCGCATGATCGAAGACCACGATGGTTCCGGTCTCGAGCCGAATCACGCCGAGTGATGCGGCACCCGGTTCGCCGGTGGCATAGAAGCGGGTGCGCCCACCATCGAACCCCGCGCAACCGGAAGCAGGTCCGTGCTCCGGCGGCAATTCCGGTCCGCACCTTCGCAATCGGACCGGCGGGCAAGTCCAACATGCCCCAATTCAGCCTCGGGGCGGCGGGGAAGTCAACGAGATGTTCGTCCCCGTGGAAGTCCCGGCCGACGCCTCCGAATCGAGTGCCGCAAGCAACTCGCGAAGCGTTGTGCGCTGCTCGGCGCTCAGGGCGGCGAAGACCTCCTCGGCGGCCGCACGGCGGGCAGCGGCCATCTGGGAGAGCGCGGCTCGGCCGGAGTCGGTCAGCGTCACCAGGGTCGAGCGGCGGTTGGTCGGGTCGGGCGCGCGCGAGACCAGGCCCGCGGTTTCGAGCGCATCGACGACGGTGGTGGCGGATCGCGGCACGATGCCGAGGTGGTCGGCGATTGCCGCCATCCGCAGGGGCTCGTCGTGGTGGCCGAAAATACGGAGAGCACGGGCCTGACCTGGGGTAATGCCCAGGGGGGCGAGTCGCGCGACCTGGTTGCGGCGGATGCGTTTCGCGGTGCGCAGGAACAGCTCGGGGAGGTCGGGATCGAGCATGATATCCATTTGTTGAGCATAACTCATTGTTTTGGGAACAATTATGAGTCATGCTCAGTTTCACGACATAGTCCTCGGAAGGAGGCGCCTATGCAGCCCCCACATCAACTTCGCCGGATCGTCCGGCTGTTTCGCCCTTATCGCGCGCGCCTGGCGCTGGTCGCCGCGCTCGTCGGTTTGTCGTCACTGGTCGCGCTGGCATCACCGTTCATGCTGCGCGGCATCCTCGACGACGCTCTGCCACACGGCCGCACCGGTCTGCTGACCGCACTCGCGGCAGGCATGGTCGCGGTCGCCGCACTCACGAGCATCTTCGGCGTGCTCCAGACCTACATTTCCACTGCGGTCGGTCAAGAGGTCATGCACGATCTGCGCTCCGCGGTGTATGCGCAGTTGCAGCGAATGCCGTTGTCGTTCTTCACGACCACCCGCACCGGCGAAGTGCAGTCGCGGATCGCCAACGATATCGGCGGCATGCAATCGACGGTCACCTCGACCGCGACCTCATTGGTCTCGAACTTCACCACCGTGACCGCCTCGGTGATCGCCATGATCGCTCTCGACTGGCGGCTCACCTCGGTCTCACTGATCATGCTGCCGTTCTTCGTCTGGATCAGCAGGCGGGTCGGCGACGAACGCAGGAAGATCACCGCGCAGCGGCAGCAGAAATTGGCGGGCATGTCGGCGATCGTGGAGGAATCGCTCTCGGTGAGCGGCATTCTGCTCGGACGCACGATGGGCCGCTCGCCCGCGCTGGTCGACGATTTCGCGCAGGAGTCACGCGGGCTGGTGGACCTGGAGATCCGGTCCGGCATGGCCGGACGGTGGCGGCAGTCGACGATTCAGATCGTCATGGCGGCAATGCCAGCGATCGTCTACTGGGCGGCGGGATCGACCGTGGCGGCTGGGCATCCGCTGGTGTCGATCGGCACCCTTGTCGCCTTCACGACCCTGCAGTCCAGCCTGTTGCGGCCGATGGTGCAGCTGCTGTACACCGGTGTCGAGGTGCAGAGTTCCATGTCGCTGTTCGGTCGGATCTTCGAATACCTGGACCTGAAGCCGGATATCGAGGAACCGATAACGCCTGTGCCGGTACCGGATTCGGGCGTCAAGGGCGCGGTCCGCTTCGAGCACGTGTACTTCACGTACGGATCCGGTACGCGGGATGTATTGCAGGACATCGACATCTCCGTGCCCGCCGGGTCCAGTCTGGCTATTGTCGGCGAAACCGGTTCGGGCAAGACCACACTCGGCTACCTGGTGGCGCGACTCTACGATGTGACATCCGGACGGGTCGAGATCGATGGAATCGATGTGCGGGACTTGTCCTTTGCCGATCTCGCCGCAGCCGTCGGTGTGGTATCGCAGGAGACCTATCTGTTCCATGCCTCGGTCGCGGACAATCTGCGCTTCGCCAAACCCGATGCGACCGATGAGGAGTTGTACGCCGCGGCGCGGGCCGCGCAGATCCACGACCATATCGCGAGCCTGCCGGACGGTTACGACACGCTGGTCGGCGAGCGCGGCTATCGGTTCTCCGGCGGTGAGAAGCAGCGTTTGGCGGTGGCGCGGGTGATCCTGCGCAATCCGCCGATCCTGGTACTCGACGAGGCCACCAGTGCCCTGGACAACCGGACCGAGCAGGAGGTGCAGGCCGCGATCGACGCGCTGTCCGAAGGCCGAACCACCATCACCATCGCGCACCGGCTCTCCACCGTCCGCGACGCCGACCAGATCGTCGTGCTCGACCGCGGCCGGATCATCGAACGCGGTACCCACCGCGAGCTCATGGACTCCGACGGCCGCTACGCCGCCCTGGCCTCCGGCGGCGACCTCCTCCAAGCCGCCTGACGCGTTCAGACGGGTTCCGGGTCGGTTGCCGCGCGCGTGTCGAATTCGTCACGGGCGGCGAGGATTTCGCTGTGGTGCCGCACCGACCAGACCCCCATCGCGTGGCTGAGCTCGCCGAGGCTGGTACCCAGATCGGTCAGCGAGTACTCGACGCGCGGTGGGACGGTCGGGTAGACCGCGCGGCGGACCAGCCCGTCGCGCTCGAGGTTGCGCAGGGTGCGGGTGAGCATCTTCTGGGTGATGCCGTCGAGTCGACGGCGCAGATCGTTGAAGCGCACCGGCCCGCCCGCCATGCGCAGCACGCCGAGGACCAGCAGCACCCATTTGTCGGCGAGCACCGTTAGCACTTCGCGTGCCGGGCAGTTGGCCAGATAGCTCTTGACCAGGTTGTCGGAGCCGGACCAGTCGACGATGGTATCCATCGGGTACCTCGGGATCATTGAAGTGCCTTCTTTCCCTTGGATACTAAGGGACCGCAGAATCGGTGGCATGCTCGCAATCACGCAACAAACATTCGGTGGTCCCGAGGTCCTGGAAGTCGTCGAGGTCGATCGGCCGAGCGCCGGACCGGGCGAGGTGGTGGTGCAAGTCGCCGCCACCGGTATGAATGCGGCGGACTGGAAGCTGCGGTCCGGGCTGGTGCGCAAACTCGGGGATCCGCCGTTCACCCTGGGCTTCGATGTGTCCGGGCTCGTCGCCGAGGTCGGCGCCGGGGTCGAGCAATTCCGGGTCGGCGACGAGGTCTACGGCATGGTGCTCAGCCGGTCCGGCGGCTATGCGGAATACGTTGTGGCGCAGGCGGATAACCTCGCACTGAAACCGGCGATTCTCGATCACATCCACGCGGCCGCCGTGCCGACCGCGGTGCTGACCGCCTGGCAGGGACTCACCGAAGTCGTTGCCGGACAACGGGTGCTGGTACATGCGGCGGCCGGTGGTGTCGGACATTTCGCGGTGCAGATCGCCAAGGACCGCGGCGCGTATGTGATCGGCACGGCTCGTGCCACCAACCACGAATTCCTGCGGGAGATCGGCGCGGATGAGGTGATCGATTACACGACAACCGATTTCGAGGAGGCGGTGGGTGATGTCGATGTTGTTTTCGATCTCGTCGGCGGTGATTACGGATCGCGGTCGCTGGCGGTGCTCGCCGCGGACGGTCGCCTGATCGACGCGCAGGGCAATGATGCCGAGGACGATCCGCGGTACGAGCGGCTCTATGTCGAACCGTCCGGCCGGGATCTGGGCGAGCTGGCCGCCCTGTTCGAGGCGGGCCGGTTGCACGTGGAGATCGATCAGGTGCTGCCGATGGCCGAGGCGGTCAAGGCCCATCAGCTGAGCGAATCCGGGCGCGTCCGCGGGAAAATCGTACTGGTGCCGTGGAATTCGCCGGTGTGAGGGTCAGGCCGCGCCGATTCGGGTGATCAGGGTCTGATTGCCCACGCGCGCCGTAGTGACGACCTGGGGTTTGTAGGTGATCGAGGTCGAATCGGGTCGATGCTCGGTAACCTGCACCAGGTACTGCCCGACGGAAGCTCCCGGCGTAATGCTGATGCAGTGGGTGGTGCCAGCCGGAATGCCGTCGATGCCCTGTTGAATCGTCCCGGCGGGGGAGACGGATGCGTTGGGCGCCACGAACTCTCGGGTCGCAACACCGGATCGGGTGACGTAATACGCGTACTGGAACGCGAATATGACACCCGGTCCGGAATCCAGCCCGCCAGCGCCATTGCCGGTAATGGTGTCCCCGACCCGCTCGGCCGGGCACTGCGCCGCGGACGTGGATCCGGAGACCGCGACCTGGCTGGGCGTGGACGAAGCCACCGTCGCCGGTTGCGGCTCCGGCCGAATCTGCACGAACGCCACCACGAGCAGTCCGGCCGCCGCGACCGACCCGACCAGCACCGGCATCCACCGGCGCTTCGACCGATTCCGGCCGGACCGATCGATCATTGCCGCCAAGGCCTCCTCATGCCGGAAATAGTCCGGTGCAGTCGGTTTCGGCTCCGCGGGAAGTTCCTCGACCCATTCGGACCAGTCGCTCCCATACTCGAGCTCATACTGCGCGGATTCGCGATCCGCTGCCTGAATCGGGTTGTGCCGCACCAGATCCTGCTCGTATGAGTCCGGTGCGTAGTGGTTCGGAACTTGCCGAGTGCGTTCTGTGTCGAAAGCCCCTGGGTGAATCGGGTTCTGGCGCAGGGGGTCTCGCTGAACCGGCCCGCGCTGGTCCGGCGCATACCAATTCGGATCTTGCGAGGCAGACGGACGCGGCACGGCAGGCGCAGGAGGGCTCGGGTTCCGGTTGACGGGCACCTGACGGATCGGTTCCGGCGACGTCAGCGATCCCTGCTCGCGGTCCTGCACAGTCGGCGCCTGGTGCATCGAGACGTGCGGAACCGGGGGCTGACGCGGGGGAACTTCCTGGATCGGGATCCGCGGTATCGGCCCGGTTTGCCTCGGGCCCTGGGGATTCGGAGCCTGGGGATTCGGAGCCTGGGGATTCGGAGCCTGGCCGCCTGGAACTTGTTGACCGCGAATGCGCCGGAACGGGTCCGTATTCGTCGGCGTACGGTCGACCGGAACTCGGGGCAGCGGTCCGGATTGTGTTGCGGCGCGGTCGATCGGCACGCGGCGCAGTGGACCGGTGTCGACGGGTGCGCCGTCGATCGGGATCCGCGGAATCGGCCCGGTCGGCGCGTTGTCCTCGGTGAAGCCGATCCGGTGGAACGGGTTCGGCGGTGTCGGAGGCTGGTATGCCCTCGGCGCACCGAGCGGCTGTTGTGACGCAGCGCCCGGCTGCGGGCCGGAATTCGCCCGCGAGGTCATATCCGGTCGATCCATCGCCCCACCTTCATCAGGTCATACGATCACGTGTGTCCCGCAGTTGTATCAACCTCGGCAGGATACTGCCAGGTTTGCTGCCCGTGACGAAATTGAGGGGAGGTGTCGCGAAGGAAAACGGATTGTTTACGGCTCACCAATGCACGGTGACCGGATCGCCGACGCCGACGGTCTCGTAGTACCAGGCGGCATCATCGGGAGCCAGGTTGATGCAGCCGTGGCTGACATTGGCATAGCCCTGCGAATCCACCGACCACGGCGCGGAATGCACGAAAACGCCACCCCATGTGAGGCGTTCGGCGTACTCGCCATTGATGACGTAGCCCTCGGGCGAGCTCAGCGGGATCCCGATGGTGCGCGAGTCGAAGACGACCGAACGGAACTTTTCCAGAATCGGGAAGGTACCTGTCGGTGTCTCGTAGCCAGGCTTGCCCATGGATGCGGGCACCGACCGCGCGACCGCCCCGCCGATGCTCACGGTGAAGGTATGCGCCGACATATCGGCGTCGGCCACCACACCCGCATTGGTGCGGAACTCCGTGCGCGTGTTACCGACCTGCACCGAGATCGGCGCCCGGGCGGGCAGGAAACTCGTTGGCGTCCAAGTCAATTCACGATCACTCGCCCAGGAGAAGGCGCCAGGCAGCGGCTCGGTGGCTCGGATATCGACCAGTCGTTCGGCTCGGTCGCGGTTGGCGACCGGATCGGCGAATCGAATCGTCACCGGTGCCGCGATACCGACTTCCTGGCCTGCCGACGGGGTGATCGTCGCGACCACGTCGACGTCGGGTTTCAGAATTGTTGTGGCGATTGCCGCTCCGGACCCGAATGCCGCCAAGGCGACGACCGTGGTCGCGAGGAACAGGTATCTGAGTGCGTTCCGCATGGTCCACCCCTTCACGCTGGTGTGGGACGCAGAAATCCATTCTAGGACTTCATGATCAACTCGACGTACCGGTTCTGTAACGGCCGTCCGAGTCCACAGTTTCATATATACGGCCGACATACCCGGCATAACACCGAACAAACGATCCGACCGTTCGGTCGAATTCAGCCGCGCACGGCGTGCAATACCTCGGCGTGCAGTGCGTCCGCGCGGGCGGTGATCTCGTCGATGCGGATCAGCACGGTCGCGAACTTATCGCCCTGTTCGGCGCTGAGCGAGCGGACATTGATCTCGATATTGAGCTGCGAACTGGTGGCCGCGGCCCGTGCGGCATCGGCGGCGGCGGCGATATCGGTGACCACATTGGGATTGCCGATCGGCAGCAGTTCGGTGGCGAGTGAGAGCACCTCGTCGGCCTCGTCGACGACCGCGGCGGGCACCCGGGCTGCCTCGAGCAAGGCGGCGGTAATGGCATCACTCCGCGCGGCGGCCTGGGTGGAGGAATCCTTCGGCAACTTGTAGGCGTTGCCGACGGCGGTGAACGCCGCCGCATCGGCATCGGCCAAGGCCAGTGCGCGTTCGCGAGCCGCATCGGCCGCCTCGATGATCCGATCGATGACCGGCCGGTGTTCGGCATCCTTGGCCCGGGTGGTGTAGCGCGCGACCATCGCGACCAGTGCGGCGCCCTGTGCGGCGTGCAGCGCTGCGACGGCGCCGCCGCCTGGTGCGGGTACCTTCGCGGCCAGGTCGGTCAGGTACTGCGCGAGGGTGGCCTCAGCGAAGGCGGGCTGCGACACGGCGGGTGGCCTTTCGTTTTCCTGCGACGACAGTGGAGAACTACGGCGAATACGCTACCGCTCGCGCCGGGGTGGCCGGTGCGCGGCCGGTGCGTAGCTGCGGTTAGGTTGAGTGCTATGCGGATCGGATTGAGCATCAACTACTCGGGCGGCTTCAAAGAGGCGGCCGCCGAGGTGGCCGACCTCGAAAAGGCTGGACTCGACATCGTGTTCGTGCCGGAGGCCTACTCCTTCGACGCGGTGAGCGCGCTCGGATATCTGGCGGCCAAGACCACGCGGCTGCAGCTGGCCTCGGGCATCCTGCAGATCTACACCCGCACGCCCAGCCTGACCGCCATGACCGCCGCCGGTCTGGACTTCGTCTCCGACGGTCGCTATGTACTCGGCCTCGGCGCATCGGGCCCGCAGGTGATCGAGGGCTTCCACGGCGTCCCCTATGACGCACCCATCGGACGCACCAGGGAACTGGTGGAGATCTGCCGCAAGGTGTGGCGTCGCGAGCGGCTGGAGTACCAGGGCAAGTACTATCAGATCCCGCTGCCCGCCGACCGGGGCACCGGCCTGGGCAAGCCGCTCAAGCTGATCAATCATCCGGTGCGCGAACGCATTCCGGTGCTGCTGGCCGCGCTCGGCCCGAAGAATGTGGAGCTGGCCGCGGAGATCGCCGAGGGCTGGCAGCCGATCTTCTTCGTGCCGGAGAAGGCCAAGGAGATCTGGGGCGAATCGCTGGATGCCGGTCTGGCCAAGCGTGATCCGATCCTCGGCGAGCTGGACGTCTACGCCGGGCCCGCGCTGGCCATCGGCGAGAATGTCACGCCGCTACTGGAATTCGTGAAACCGCATCTGGCGCTCTACATCGGCGGTATGGGCGCGAAGGGCAAGAACTTCTATCACACGCTGGCCACCAAGTACGGCTACGGCGCCGAGGCGGACCGGATCCAGGAGCTGTATCTGGCGGGCAAGAAGGAAGAGGCCGTCAAGGTTGTCCCGGACGATCTGGTTCGGGATATCTCACTGGTCGGCCCGGCCGGATTCGTGAAGGAGCGGATCGCCGCATTCCGTGCCGCGGGTGTCACGGTGCTCAATGTGGTGCCGATGGCGGCGACCCCGGCCGAGCGGGTCAAGCTGATCGAGCAACTGCGCGAACTCTGTGTCTAATTTGCAGCGCCTTCGGCGCTGCGTGTTCGCGGCCCCATTGTGTCTCGCGGCCGAGCGGTCGAGACTCGCGACTTCGTCGCATGCGCTTCGACCATTCGGCCGCGAGACGGGCCGCGAATGTCGCTCGTAAGACTCGCTCCGTGGCGGTCAGGTGATCGGAAGGTTCCGGTTGGAATCAGACCGCGCTACCGGAGCGCGGCCAGCGCCTCGGCCAGGGTGGTGTGCAGTGCGAACACCTGATCCAGACTCGTCATCTTGAGCTGCCGACTGGTGGCCGGACCGTCCGCGACCACCACGATGGTCGTCGTGTCGCCTGCCCGCTGATGCGCCGCGACCAGGGTCGCCATACCCGCCGAGGCGAGGAAGCTGACACCGGTCAGGTCGATGATCAGGACCGCCGGTTTGCCGGTGAGGATGGCCTCGATGGTGTTCTCCAGCGCTGGCGCGGTCGCCAGATCGACCTCGCCGGAAACCGTGAGCACGGTCGCGCCATCGTGTGCCTCGACTGTGGTGGTCATCGTGTCCGCCAGGGGATACGCGTCTCCGGAGTTGTTTGTCACATCATCACAATCTGCCATGAACCCGCCTTTCGCGCTGCATTCCTCAGCCAGAAACCTGGCGGTTCGTGCCGCGCAGTGGGTTCGCTACGGGGGATTTGATCGCGGGCAACGTTACCGACATGCGGACGCGGGTGCCCAGCCCGCTGTGGTCTATCTCCAATTCTTCCGTCAAAGCCCGCATCATGTCGATGCCGCGTCCGCGCGGCCCCGGATCGGCGGAGCGTGGTTTCCACGTTCCGGTGTCGGCGACCAGAATGACGACCTTTTGGGTATCACATTCGGCGGTCAATTCGACGAGTCCAGGATCGGTGGTGGCCGCCGCGGCGCTGGTGGCACGGCCGAGCAGTTCGGCCGTGGAGCTGATCGCGCGGGTGACCGGCCCGCCGCCGTTGCGGTAGGCGTGTTCGATGCTGTTGCTACAGGCCTCGTTGGCCGCGGCGATGAGGTCGGAGGCGAGATCGTGCGGTACCGCGGCGGCGGCGAGCCAAGCCTTGAGCCGCTTGCGCATGGCCGAGAGCTGATCCGGATTCGCCGGAATCTCGAGCCGCAACGGTGCTGGTGGTTGCCGGTACACGACCATGGCGACGTCGTCGTCGTAGCCCGCTGCCGGACGCAGCCGGGAGAGCACGGCATCGGCGACCTCACGCGGCAGCTTGCCCGCGGTATCGGCGAGCACCCCCGAGATCTTCGCGAAACTGTCATCGATATCGACACCGCGCTGTTCGACCAGGCCATCGGTGAACAGCACCAGCGTCGAACCCGGTGTGAGCGCCGTGGTGGCCTCGGGACGCCGTGGCGTATCGAAAGTAGCCAGCGGTACCGCGCGGCCGCCCTCGAGCAGTCGCCCCGGCTGACCGACATCGGCCAGAATCGGTGGCATATGTCCGGCGCTGCTGTAGCGGACCAGTCCGCGCACCGGATCGAGGACGGCGGCGCAGACTGTCGTGCACATCGCGCCGGGAATCCGGCCCGCGACGGTATCGAGTTCCGCGAGCAGTTGCGCCGGGCCCGCGCCGCGCAGCAGCAGAGCCCGTGCGGCCGTGCGCAATTGGCCCATCACGACGGCCGCGGACAGACCACGTCCGACACAGTCGCCGACCACGACGCCGATGGTGCCGTCGCGCAGCGGAACCACGTCGTACCAGTCGCCGCCGATCTCCAGCGGTGGCAGCGCGGGCTCGTAATGCACCGAGAACCGCGGCGGCAGTTCGATCGGACCGAGCATGGCGCGCTGCAGCGTCAGCGAGGTCGAACGCGCCTGATCGAAGTTGCGCGCCCGCTGCACCGCCAGACTCAGATGTCCGATGAGCAGCGAGAACAATGTCCAGTCGGCGGCGCTGATGGCGCGCGGAGCGGCGAAGCGCAGCCACAATGCCGCATCGCCGGTCTCACCGAGCGGGGCGACGATGCCCTCGGAACTCTCGGTGCCCTCCGGAATCGCGAACAGGCTGCGCGCCGGTCGCCGCCGGGCCCGATCCAGCAGCGCCCGCGCGCGGGCGTCGAGCACCGAGTCCTCCGGTACACCCTCGGCCCCCGAGACATACGTCTCCGGCCCGGTATTGCGGTTGGGCCACACCATCACCACCGCGTTTTCCGCGCCGACGGTGCGTCGCAGTTCGTCCAGTCCGACGGCGAGCACCTCGACCACACTGGTGGCCGCGCCGACCGCGGTGGCCAGTCGTGACGCGGCCTGATCGCGGGCCTGTGCATCGTGTTCTGCGGTGACATCGCGGATGGTGCCGACGAAGATCTGCTCGTACTTCTCCGGTTCGACCATCGCACTGGTACTCACCGCGAGCCAGACCGTGCGCCCGTCGCGATGCTTGACCGGAATCACGAAACGTTGTGCCTCGCTACCGAGATCGGGATAGCGCGGACCTTCCGGCGTCGACCACGGATGCGGCAGCGGGAACGGCAATTCCGACGCGCCGTAACCGGTCAGCGCACCGAAGGCGGAGTTGACCTCGATGATGGTGCCGCGCGCGTCGGCCACGAAGAATCCGTCTTGCAGTGACTCCACCAGGGCGGTGCGGAAGGCGTCGCGCCCGGCGAGATCGTCGATGCGCGAACGCTGTTGTTCCGCGCGGCGGGTGCCGTCGATATACCCGCGGGTGGCGATGTCCAGGGCGGCGAGAGTCTGCAGCAGGAATTCCAGTGCGATCTCGGCGTGTTTGGCGTCCGCGGTGTTCGATTCCGCGGCTTGTACTACGCGGTAATGGTTTTCGGTGAGATCGAGCAGGCTGATGCCCTCGACGAGAGCGCGCCGGCCGAGTTCGTAACCCTCACCGAGACTAGCCTGCGTCGGTGAGTTCAAATGCCGCCGTAGCGCATCGGCGTAGGCGTCGAGAAATGCGGCCAGCGCCGCGCTCATGTCTCCGCCTCGCTGGCGCTCGGCTCCGCCATGACCGCGGTGGCGGCTGCGCCTTTTGTTCGCTCGCTCATTGCATTCCGCCGTTCACGCTGGTGCCTCCAGTACGCCGCCCCGGTGGCGAGCCGCGAGCACCAATGCGTCGTCGGTGTCCTTGGCATGCCTGGCCAGGATTTCGGCGGTGATCTCGGCGGTGGATTTGGACGCATCGATGCCGCTGTCGGCGGATTCGGTGACGATGCCGTCGGTCGACATCAACAGCAGATCGCCCGGACGCACCGGAATGGTCTGCACCTGTAGGTTCTGGGGCAGCCGATAGCCGACGATGCCACCGGTCATGAGGACCGTCGCGCGCATGGCGAGTCCGACCGGACCCGCTGTCAGAATCCGGGAATCGACATTGCCGACACCGAGCCATTGCACCGTGTCGGATGCGCCGAACAGCGCCAAAGACACTGCCGCGCCCCGGGTGTCGGCCATGGCTCGATGACACAGCACCATCAGGACGTCCAGCGGTTCGGCGCGGTTCTCGGAGAGTACCTGCGCTGCGCGGTCGGCGGCGTCCGCGGCCGCCGCGCCATGGCCGAGTCCGTCGAGGACGGCGAAGAGCACCGCACCGCCGCCTGCGTCGAGGACCACGCCGCGATCACCGGAGACCCGCTGACCGGGCAGGGCACGGCCGGCCACCGCCCATTCGATCCGGCCGATGATCCCGTCCTCATGCACCGTTGGGTACCCACTTCCACATCTCCACCAACGTGCCGCGCCCGGGTGCCGAATCAACGGTGAGCCGATCCATCAGCCGACGCGCGCCGGGCAGGCCGAGTCCGAGACCGCGGCCGGTGGAGTACCCGTCGTCGAGCGCGCGGGCGATATCGATGATGCCGGGGCCCTGGTCCTCGGCCTGGACGACCAGCGCCTGGCGCCCCTCCCGGTCGTCGACGAGCAGACGTATTTCACCACTGCCCGCGTAACTGGTTATGTTGCGGGCGATCTCGGAGATCGCCGTCGAGATCATGGTCATATCTGTCAGAGAAAATCCGAGCTTGGCCGCCAGCTCACGCCCGGCTTGACGTGCGATCACGATGTCACCCGACACCCTGACCGCGATCACCAAGTTCTCAGCGGCCACTGTCACGACCATCTCGCTGGCGGCGGGCCGGAGTCATGCGGTTCAACCACGCCAAGCCCTCTTCCAGGTCGAGGGCGGTGTGCATGTCCTCGAAGGTGAGGCCCAGCTGCACCATGGCGAACGCGACTTCGGGTTGCAATCCCACGATGACCGTTTCGGCACCGCGGAGCTGCGTCATGTGCGCGATCGTACGCAGCGATCTGGCCGCGAACGAATCCATGACATCGATCGCGGTGACGTCCACGATGATCCCGTGCGCCCGGTATCTACTGACCTGTTTCATCAGGTCGTCCTGGAGACGCTCGGTATCCGCGTCGGTCAGGGCTGACTGGACCGACGCGATCAGATAGGTACCTTGTTTGAGGATCGGAACCGGCATAGGGGGGCCCGATCAGCGCCCATCGCGCTCGGTGAGCATTCGATCCGTGACGCGGGTCACCTCATAGCCGAGTAAGCGTTCGGCCTCTTCGATACCTCCCTGGAGGTCGCCGACCGCGTTCATCTTGGACAGATCGAGGCCGATGGTCACCAGGGTGAGGGCGATCTCGGAGGACAGGCCGGTGATGATCACATTGGCGCCCATCAGGCCGGATGCGTCGACGGTCTGCACCAGGTGGTTGGCCACCGTCGAGTCGATCGCGGGCACACCGGTGATGTCGATGACGACCACCTTGGCGCGGTTGGCGCGGATGGCGCGCAGTAGCTGTTCGGTGAGCTGACGGGCGCGCTGCGAGTCGAGCACACCGATGATCGGCAGGATGAGCAGCTGCTCACGCACCTGGAGCACCGGGGTGGACAGCTCGCGAATCGCTTCCTGCTGCTGGCGGATGACGCGTTCGCGCTCCTGCACGAACGAGATGGCCACGGTGCTCGCGATGCGGTTCGCGGCGGGCTCGTACGCGTCCAGCACCGCGTTGAGCATTTCGAAATCGGCCTGATATTTCTCGAACAGCGAGCGGGCCAGCACGTCGCGCAGCAACAGCACGATGCCGAGGACCTCGTCGGTTTCGACGCCTCTCGGAATGATGCGCTCGGACAGATCGCGCGCGTAGGCCTGCAGCGCCTCGACGCTACCGGTGACGAGCACCTCGACGTAGTTGTCGTACATGGAGGTCGCCTCGGAGAAGATTTCCTCCGGGGTCATCGCGGTCAGCAGCTGGGCCTCGGTGATGCGCCTTGCCCACTCTTCACGCAGCCCGGTTCGGTTCTGCCGCAGGTGTTCGACCAGCTGCGGAAGCAGGTTGTCGACCGGTCCTACGGGCAGGGAATCCGCCGAAAGGCTCATGGACACCTCGGACATGGAAATTCCAGCCCCTTTCGACGGGATTGTCGGGATAGTCGTGCATTCGGCTGCGCGCCGATACCGAGCCTAGTCATACCCCATCCCGGTCGCCGGTGAAACCTGCCGTTAGCTCGATGGTAGATCCGGATCCTCGTCCGGCGGCGCGAATCCGCGCGCCAGCGCCGCGAGCGCCTGGTCGAGATAGACGGTGAGGTCGGCATCGGCGCGGGTCAGCCAGGCATCGAAGGCGGCGCGTGCGGCGGCCAGGGTGGTACGGCCGACCGCCATCGCGACCAGGTTGTCCTGCGGTACGCCGAGTCGGTGTGCGGCGAACGCGCTGACGGCTCGTTCCCATGCGTCGTAATGCGCGCCCGCGGTGGCCGACAGCGCCGGATCGCCGCCGAGGAGCTGCATGCGAACGCGTAATTCCGGCACGTCTTCGGCGCGATATCGGTTGGCGTTCACCACAACTCGGCGTACGGCCGTCATCATCGGCACCTCGTCGGGCACGGTGGCGAAGGCCGCGCGCAGCGCCTCGACCTCGGCGTCGAACTGATACCAGAGCACCTCGGCCTTGGTGGGGAAGTAACGGAAGAAGGTGCGCCCACTGATACCTGCCGCCGCGGCGATCTGTTCGACGGTGGTTTCGTCGAAGCCCTGTTCGGTGAACAGTCGCATGGCGATCAGTTCGAGTTCGCGCTTGGTTGTGCCGCGTGGGCGGCCCCGCACCTTGGCATCTGTCACGGTTGTCGATTATGGGCGTCGATCGCCGGATCTTGATTATGTCAGTGACTGACGATAATCTCACGGCATGGTGGAAAGTGTCGCGGAACACACCGTGGCCGCGCGACTGACCTGGCCGGAGGCCGGGTCGCGCGCGGCTGCGGGCGCGATCCTCGCCGTGCCGGTGGGGGCGACCGAACAGCACGGACCGCATCTGCCGCTGTCCACCGACACCGATATCGCGGTGGCATTGTGCGCGCGGCTGGCCGAGTCGCGGTCGGATGTGCTCGTCGCACCGGCGATCCCGTATGGAGCCAGCGGTGAGCACGCGGGTTTCGCGGGCACGCTGTCGATCGGACAGGCCGCGCTGGAGTTGCTGATCGTCGAGTTGTGCCGTTCGGCCACCGATACGTTCGACCGCATCGTGCTCGTCAACGGGCACGGCGGCAATCTCGAACCGCTGTGCAAGGCGGAGGCGTTGCTGCGTACCGAATCCCGGGACGTGCGGGTGTTCATGCCGCGCTATCCGGGTGATCCGCACGCGGGCCGCGCGGAGACCTCGATGCAGTTGGCGTTGCGCCCGGAGGCGGTTCGGACCGAACTCGCCGTCGCCGGTGATACGAGGCCGCTCGCCGAGCTCTTGCCGCTACTGCGCGCCGGGGGAGTGCGCGCGGTGAGCGCCAACGGTGTGCTCGGCGACCCGACGGGCGCCAATGCCGACGAAGGTGCTGCCCTGCTCACCCAACTGACCACTGACCTGCATGAACAGATCCGGCTGTGGTGGCCGGTGGCGTCCCCGAAAGGATCCCTCACGTGAACCCCTGGTTCGAAACCGTTGCCGAGGCGCAGCGGCGGGCAAAGAAACGACTGCCGAAGTCGGTCTACGGCGCACTGATCGCCGGATCCGAGCGCGGCCAGACCATCGACGAAAATCAGCAGGCCTTCACCGAACTCGGCTTCGCACCGCACTGCGCGGGCCCGATCGGCGATCGCGACCAGTCGACAACCGTACTGGGACAGCAGCTCTCGATGCCGGTGCTGATCTCGCCGACCGGCGTGCAGGCGGTGCATCCGGACGGTGAAGTGGCCGTGGCGCGTGCGGCGGCGGCACGCGGGATCGCGATGGGGCTCAGTTCCTTCGCGAGCAAGCCCATCGAGGAGGTCATCGCGGCGAATCCCGCGACATTCTTCCAGCTGTACTGGTGCGGTTCGAAAGATGAGATCCTGCAGCGGATGTCGCGCGCCAAGGCGGCGGGCGCCGTCGGTCTGATCCTGACCCTGGACTGGTCCTTCTCACACGGGCGCGACTGGGGCAGCCCGGTGATCCCCGAGAAGCTGGATTTCAAGACCATGCTGACATTCGCGCCGCAGACCCTGGCGCGGCCGCGCTGGCTCGCGACTTATGTTCGCTCCGGCCGTATTCCGGATCTCACCGCACCGAACATGGCCGTCGGCGGCGGTCCGGCGCCCGGCTTCTTCGGCGCCTACGGCGAGTGGATGGGCACTCCCGCGCCGGATTGGGCGGACGTGGCGTGGATCTGCGAACAGTGGGACGGGCCGGTCATGCTCAAGGGCGTGATGCGCGTCGACGATGCGCTGCGTGCGATCGACGCCGGTGTCGCGGCCATCTCGGTGTCCAATCATGGTGGGAACAATCTGGACGGCACGCCCGCCGCGATTCGGGCATTGCCCGTGGTGGCCGAGGCGGTCGGATCGCAGATCGAGGTGGTGCTCGACGGTGGCATCCGGCGCGGTAGCGATGTGGTGAAGGCGGTGGCGCTGGGCGCTCGCGCGGTCATGATCGGGCGGGCATACCTGTGGGGCCTCGCCGCGAACGGGCAGGCCGGTGTCGAGAATGTGCTCGACATTCTGCGTGGCGGTATCGATTCGGCGCTGCTGGGACTGCGCAAGACCAGCATCGGCGATCTCGATCGGGGCGATCTGGTGGTACCGAACGGGTTCGAGCGGGCATTGGGAGTGCCGGACCCGGCCGCGCAGTCGGCTTGACCCGGCGGATTATTCGGTAGCCGCGGCTCTTCGATGATGGGCGAGCAGCGTGTCGTAGATATCGGCGAGGGCGGCCAATTGCTGGCGGTCGAGTACGTCGACCATGTGTTTGCGCACGCTCTGCACATGTGCGGGCGCGGCCGTGGCCAGCACGTCGGCGCCGCGCGGGGTGAGCCGCGCGGCGGTGCGGCGGGCGTCGTCCGGAATCGGTTCCCTGGCGACCAGCGCGCGCTTTTCCATGCGGGTGATCTGATGCGACAGCCTGCTCTGCGACCATTCGAGTTTCGCGGCGAGATCGGCGAAGGTGAGTCGATGATCCGGTGCGTCGGCCAGGTAGGCCAGTACCGAGTATTCGACGTAGGTGAGGTTCGACTCGCGGGATGAGTCGCGCCCGACCGCGGCGGCGATGAGGTCCCTGGTGCGCACATATCCCACCCATGCGCGCATTTCGATGTCATCGAGCCAGTGGGGATCGGTCACGAGAGCGCTCCAAACTCTGACATGTCATTGAATTGTTCCGTCGCATGATGTCGCGCGACAACTGCCAGATCTGAGAGGTAGCACTGCTGGGGTTGAACGTGCAACCTTTTGGCGGGATGCACCGAGTGAGGGTTGCCTAAGCACGGTCGGCCTCCTAATACTGGATACGCTCCTTGTGCTCGTGACCAGCCTGCCGAAGCCCTTGTCGAGGCCCCGGCGGTGCGTCAGCCCTGAGACCGAATAAGGAGTGCGTCCGTGACCGCGCCGGATTTCCGCTATTCAGATCTGCTGCCGATCGGCGCCGACGACACCCCGTACCGGTTGATCACCACCGAGGGCGTCAGCACCTTCGAACACAACGGCCGTACCTTCCTGCAGGTTGAACCCGAGGCATTGCGCCTGCTCACCGCGGAGGCGATGCACGACATCAGCCACTACCTGCGGCCCGCGCATCTGTCGCAGCTGCGCCGGATCATCGATGATCCCGAGGCCAGCGGCAATGACCGCTTCGTCGCGCTGGACCTGCTCAAGAACGTCAACATTTCCGCGGGCGGCATCCTGCCGATGTGTCAGGACACCGGCACCGCCATCGTGATGGGCAAGAAGTCCGAGGGTGTGCTCACCGGCGTCGACGATGCCGAATGGATCAGCCGCGGCGTATTCGACGCCTACACCAAGTTGAACCTGCGCTACTCGCAGCTCGCCCCCATCACCATGTGGGACGAGAAGAACACCGGCACCAATCTGCCCGCGCAGATCGAGTTGTACTCCACGGCGGGCGATCCCGCGCATCCGTCCTACAAGTTCCTGTTCATGGCCAAGGGCGGTGGTTCGGCGAACAAGTCGTTCCTGTACCAGGAAACCAAGGCCGTGCTGAATCCCACTCGCATGCTGGAGTTCCTGGACGAGAAGATCCGCTCGCTCGGCACCGCCGCCTGCCCGCCGTATCACCTCGCGGTGGTAATCGGCGGCACCAGCGCGGAATTCGCATTGAAGACAGCCAAATACGCCTCCGCGCACTACTTGGACACCCTGCCCACCGAGGGTTCACTCGCCGCGCATGCCTTCCGTGATCTGGAGCTGGAGGAAGAGGTCTTCAAGCTCACCCAGTCCTTCGGCATCGGCGCGCAATTCGGCGGTAAGTACTTCTGCCACGACGTGCGCGTGGTGCGCCTGCCCCGGCACGGCGCGAGCTGCCCGGTCGCCATCGCGGTATCCTGCTCAGCCGACCGGCAGGCGCTGGCCAAGATTACGCCGGAGGGTGTGTTCCTGGAACAGCTCGAGCGCGAGCCCGCGCACTACCTGCCCGAGCAGACCGACTCCATCCTCGGCGGCGATGTGGTCAAGGTCGACCTGAACCGGCCTATGTCGGAGATTCGCGCCGAACTGTCGAAATACCCGGTGAAGACCCGGCTTTCGCTGACCGGTCCGCTGGTCGTCGCCCGCGACATCGCGCACGCCAAGATCAAGGAACGCCTCGACGCGGGCGAGCCGATGCCGGAATATCTGCGCGAGATGGCCGTCTACTACGCGGGCCCCGCGAAGACGCCCGAGGGCTACGCCTCCGGTTCGTTCGGCCCGACCACCGCGGGCCGAATGGACTCCTACGTCGATCAGTTCCAGGCTGCTGGCGGGTCGTTCGTCATGCTGGCCAAGGGCAATCGCTCGGCCCAGGTGACCAAGGCGTGCAAGGAACACGGCGGTTTCTACCTGGGTTCCATCGGCGGGCCCGCGGCGCGACTGGCGCTGGATTGCATCAAATCCGTCGAGGTACTGGAGTATCCGGAGCTGGGTATGGAGGCGGTCTGGAAGATCGAGGTCGAAGATTTTCCGGCATTCATCGTGGTGGACGACAAGGGCAACGACTTCTTCGCGGAAACGCAGAAGCCGATCGCGTTGCGGGTGCGCTCCCGCTCGAAGGAACGCGTCTGAACGGTCGAAACACGGTCAGCCATCAGGGCACATGTCCGGACACCGGATTGTCACCCCGTTCGCCGGGGTAACAATCCCGCCGAAGCGATGCACTCTTGATTAGGGGTACATCGCTGCACCGGTGTCGATGGAGGTCGAGGAGGGCAATGAGTACGTCGTTTCGTATCTCGGAATCCGCCAGCCGTCGGTTGGCCGAACGCGCCGCTCGTGAGGGAACCAGTTCGACCACACTGCTCAACCGCCTGATCCGGGAGGGTTTCGACCAGCTCGACCATCCCGGAATCGTTTTCCGCGGCCCCATCTCCGACCGCCGCGCGGCATTGGCCGCGGGGCCGGAGGTGTGGGAAGTCGTTGCGCGCCTACAGGAACTGGACGGTCCGGAGGAACGCCGTATCGCTGTCCTGAGCCAGCAATCGGATCTGCACTCCCGCAGAATCAAGATCGCCATCGCCTACGCGCGGGCGCACGGCCCGGAGATCATCGAGCGCATCGACCGCAATCGTGAAGCGGCCGAAGCGATCCGCGGTTCCGACTCCGTGCGCCCCTGACTCATAGCTGATCGACATTATAGCGGGCGGCTATCGCACTCATTCAGTGTGCGATAGCCGCCCGTTCTGCGTGCGCGGAGCGCCGGTGCCGCAGCGGAAAGGCTTGCGATGCAATAGGGTTGCGTCGCATGTGGGCGATCGTGGGGCGCTGGGTTGCGGATCGGGACGGTGGCTTCGGGGTCGTGACGACCGAGTCGTGCGAGGAGTTCGTGGTGCGCGATGCGGTGATCGAGTCCGATGCGCCACTGCATGCCGGGGACCGCGTGTGGGTCGAATTCGTCGACGGTGGGGATTCCGGCGACGTCGTGAAACTCGTGAAGGCGCGGTAATTTCCGGTTTCCCGGGGGTTGCTGGGAATTGTTGATCGTGATCCACAACACTGGAATAGATTGTGGACAGGGGGATTTCCGCTGCGACAAATCGGGCGTGGCACAGGATGTTTCGGACATTGGTGATTTATTGTGCTGTGAGTATGTGGAAAGCTATGTGAATGACGTCCGTTCGGACAACATCGTGTCCTCGCGTTCGCCGGTGTGTTGCTAGCGGTGATCGACGGTGGGGTGTGAGCCGTAGGGGAGTAGCTGCGGGGTCCGCGGACGCGGGGCCGTTACTATCGCTGACATGTCGATCACGCTCCGTACCCGGACCATGCTGGGCGTATCCGCCGCACTGTTCCCGGTGATCGTCGCGGCCGGGCTGTCCATGCCCACCGCCGCTGCCGCGCCGATCGTGCAGGTGGCTGGCAATGCCAGCGGGACCGAGGGGCTGGAGCCGGGGCTCGCCGCGGCGTACACGCAGGCCGAGAACCAGGCGCATGCCGAAGGAGTCGGCCTGTATATCAACTCCGGCTACCGCACGCCCGCCGAGCAGCAGGCGCTGTGGGACGACGGGGTGCGGACCTATGGCAGTCCCGAGGAGGCCCGGCGGTGGGTGCTGCCGCCCAACGAGTCGACCCATGTGCAGGGCCGGGCGATCGACGTGGGGCCGCAGGCCGGGGCGCAGTGGCTGGAAGCGAATGGGAATCGCTGGGGCCTGTGCCGGATCTATCAGAACGAATGGTGGCATTTCGAACTCGCCACCGCCCCGGGCGGGGCCTGCCCGGCGTTGCGCGCGGACGCGAGCGGGGGCGGTACCGCCCCGGCTCCGTCGTCGCCGATCCCGCCCGTCCTCCCGGGATTGCCGTCCATCCCCGTCCCGCCGTGGTCGAGCGGCTCCTTCGGGCTGTAGTCAGCCGACCGGTACGGGCACGGGGATCTCTGCGTTCGCCTCGGCCGCCCGGATCAGCACCGCCATGCTGATCGTGCTCAACGCGCAGATGGCGACGATATAGCAGGTCACCGCTCCCGAGGTCGAGCCCGCGGTCCACAGTGCGGTCGCGATGAGCGGGGCGAGTCCGCCGCCGAGGACAACCGAGATCTGCACGATCAGCGAGGTGCCGGAGTAGCGGACCGATGGTGGGAAGAGTTCGGCGATGACGATGCCGCCGACACTGTGGCTGATCGGCAGTGTGACGCCCATGCCGAGCAGCGCGAGAAAGACGACGGCCTTGTTGCCGGTGTTCAGCAGCGGGAAGTACACCGCACACCAAACCGTCAGCGCGGCGGTACCCGCGAGGAATACCCGGCGCGTGCCATAGCGGTCGGCGAGCGAGCCCCAGAAGGGCATTGCGGCACACCAGAAGACGGCGGAAACGATGACGCCGAGCAGGAGGAAGTCTCGGCTGAACCCGAGCGCCCTGGTGCCGTAGGTCAGCGTGAACACCATGAAGATATAGACGACGGCCGAGGTCGCGATGGCGGCCAACAGAATCAGCACCAGCCGCGCAGGTCCTACCCGAAGTGCGTCGCGAAGCGGGAACGAGGCGAGCTCGCCGCGTTGGACGAGTTCGGCGTAGTCGACGGATTCGGTGATCCCGAGTCGCATCCAGAGCCCGACGACGATGAGAATCGCGCTGAGCAGGAACGGAATTCGCCAACCCCAGCTCAGGAAGGTCGCATCGGGTAGCAGCGCGCTGGTGCCGAGGAAGATGGCATTGGCCAGGATCAGCCCGGCCGGTGTGCCCATCTGCGGGAAGCTGGCATACCGGTTGAGTCGTCCCGGTGGCGCATGCTCCAGCGAGAGCACCACCGCGCCCGCACCTTCACCGCCGAGTCCGACGCCCTGCAACAGTCGCAATGCGACGAGCAGTGCGGGAGCCCAGAATCCGATGCTCTCGTAGCTCGGGATCACCCCGATGAGCATGGTGCTCACGCCCATCAGAAACAGCGACATCACGAGGGTGGTCTTGCGACCGATCCGATCACCGAAGTGGCCGAAGAGCAGCCCGCCGATCGGTCGCGCGCCGAAACCGACTGCGAAAGTGCTGAATGCCGCCAGCGTTCCGGCGGCGGGGCTAAGCGTCGGGAAGAACTGTTTACTGAAGATCAGTGCGGATGCCGTGCCGTAGAGCATGAAGTCGTACCACTCGAGGGTGGTGCCGACCAGCGTGGCGATGGCGACCTTGCGGTGGAGCGGGGTGGAGCTCGAAGACACTGCTATCCATTCACATTCAGCCGACCGGCGCCGGGCTGCCCGGCATACTGTCCAGTGCCAGGCCGCCCTCGATCGAGTTCGGGACGCGGCGGCGGTTGGGGGAGCCGAGCGCGGCGGTGAGATCGGTCCCATCGTGTTCGGCGAGCAGATCGCCGCTGTCCCATACCAGCAGCGTTGCGCTGACGGTGTTCTCGGCGGCCGAATGCGCGAGATCGTAATGCGCGCAGCCGGGGACGTGCGGGTAGGTGATCCACAGGTCGTAGCCGGTCATGAACAGGTCGAGGTCGAATTGCACACTCAGGCCGAGCAGTTCGCTGCGGCCGTTGTCGTCGACACCGGCGAACGCCTCGTCCAGCGCGAGCAGCCGCGGCGCCTGCGGATCGGCCGAGTCGAGCATGACGTGCGCGGCGGCGAACAGCGGCAGATGCAGCGAGACCGACTGTTCACCGCCGGAGAGCGCACTGTGCCTGGCCACCGTCAGCTTGTCCTCGCTGCCGTCGGCGGAGATGAGAGTGAAGGAGAACACCCGCCAGGTCCGGTAGTCCAGTGTCGCGCCCAGGATTTCGGGGTAGGAACGCTCCGGATGCGCGGCGCGGGCGGCCCGGATCTCGGTGGCGAAGTGGGCGCGGATGGCCGCAAGATCATCGGCGACGAGGGAGGAGGCGTCGCGATCCAACAGCTTGCACATGGCCCGGGCCGCATCCGAGAGTGAATCGGACAGCACCCAGTGCACGCCGATGGTATTGCCCGAGGACATGCGGCGCTGCTTCATTTCCGCACCCATGCGGGCGATGAGATCGCGCGCGTCGCTGGTGCGTTCATAGATCTGCTGTGCCAGGCCGGTGAGCAGTGCGTCCTCGAGGATCCGGCGTTCGGCGTCGGTGAGCAGCAATTCCTGATCGCGGCGGGCGGCGTCGATGCGGGTGGCGAAATCCGCGAGGGCCGACAGCCCGTTGTCGTCCTGTACCTGGACGACGGTCAGGCCGTCCGCGGCATCCCATTGCAGCCGGTAATCGCGGCCGGAAGCGACGAGCGCGGCGTCGAATTCCTGGAGTGCCGAGTTCACCGCACTGCGCGTGGATTTGCGGGCCGCCTCGCCCGCCCGCACGGAAGACGTTGCGGCGGTCAGGTCGACGAAGAGTTCGGCTACCTCGTCCGGCAGCACCTGGGGTTCGATCTGAGGCCCGGCCGCCGAAATGCGGTAGAGCAGTTGTTCGGGCGTCGACCAGGCGGCGTCACTGCTCGGCCAGCGGCTGTCGGCAGGTGCGCCGAGCAGGGTGAGCAGATCCGGCTGGGCGTAGGGCGCGAGGGCTTTCACATCGGCCAGGACCTCGGTGAGGGCCGTACCGAGCGACTCGTGCGCGGTGCGGTAGGCCGCCTCCACATCACCAACCGCCTCGATCGCCTCATTTGCGGCCTTGCGAGCGGCTTTCTGCTCCGCCCGGGTCGCCTCGATCTTCGCGCGCGCCTGTTCGAGTTCGCGATCGATATCGGCGGCGCCCGCGCCGAGTGCCTCGCGCAGGGTTTCGAGTTTGCGCAGTTGCTCCTGGTAGCCCGCATCGGCGGCCTCGGCCTCTTCGGCGAAGGCCTCGGCCAGATCGCGGGCCTCGTCGAAGCGGTCCGAACCCTCGCGCTCGCGTTCGCGCTCTCGTTCGTGGTCGGTGCGCAGGCGCAGCAGCCCCGTTCCGGTGTTCTCGAAGTGACGGATGGCGGCGGCGAGGGCATCGATCTCGCGCGCATCGCGCGGCGTGCGGTGCGCCTGAGCGACCGACCGCAGCTTCTTCTCGACGGCCGATGCTTCGGCTACCGCTTGGTCGAGGTCGCGTTCGGCCTGTTGGACGGCCTCGGAGCGCGAGCGCATCATGCCAGCCGCTTCCGAAACCGCGCGCAGGGCGGCGGTGACGGCCGAGGGACGCGGTAATGCCTTGGCGGCGGCGGAGATTCGCTCCAGTTCGGCGCTCCCTGCCGACTCGGCGGCCTGTGCCTGCCGCTGTGTCTCCTCGGTCGACTCGACTGCCGCGGTCAACTCGGCGAGCCGGATGTCCCGGCGCTTCGCGCGGGCGGTCGCTCCGATGAATTCGGCATCAGGTTTGTGGTGGCGGCCCACCTGAACGCCCTGGCGGAATCCGCCGGTGGTGCTTACGCCGACTTCGGTGCTGAGATCGGAGTCCTTGTCGTACAGGGCGATGGAGGCCAGCACGTCTGCGATGACCTGCTTCGGCACCGTGAGGTCGGCCGAATCATCCTCCAGGACAAGGACATCGGCCAGCGTGCGCCCGGACGGTCGCGCTGCGGTAGGCAAGGGAACCAGGAACTGGTCGGAGGTGTACTGCGGCCGTTCGGATTCCGCGCAGACCCAGCCGTCGAGCAGGTCCGCGGCATGCAGCGCGGCCTCGATGCCCGCGGCCTGCGCTGGTGTCACGGAATCGGCGAAACGGACCAGTCGCCACAGCGGCGCACCCGGCCGCCCCTCCGTATTCCGCGCACGAGCGGCCGACACCGGTGGGGCCTCGTCACGTTGGGCCGCGACCGCATCGCGTTCGGCCTCGAGTTCGACCAGCCGGTCACCGGCCAGCGCGGCGGTGGCGCGCGCTTCCTGACGGCGGGTGCGAATGTCGTCGAGCAGCGGTTCGGTGCGTTCGGCCAGAACCTCGGCGACACCGGCCGCCTCATCGGAGCCCGCACCGGCCAGTGCGGTGTCGAGCGCTTCGAACAGGCCTTTCTGAATGGGGGAGTACACCTCTCGATGCGCATCCCACCAAGTGCGCAGTGCGCCCGCAGCTTCGGTGCGCGCCAGCACAACGGCCGCCTCGGCAGCCGAGACCTCGGCGGCGGCCGATTCGCGCAGCGCACGAGCCCGTTCGGCGAGCTGTTCGGCCCGATTGCGTTCGGCCGTGGCGGAATCCATCAGACCGAGCGCCTTGCGGACCGCGCGCACGTCGGCGTCGCGTTCCTCGGCATGTCCGCGGACCGCGGCGGTCAGCTGATCGCCACGGGCCTGGTCGGCCGATCCGGCCCAGGTGATGCCCGCATCTTCGGCGGCGGCACGCAATTCGTCCTCGCCGCGGGCCAGCGCGGCGGCCGCGTTCTGTACGGCTGCCTTGGCGCGTTCGGCCTCCTGGCCGCGCTGATCGAGGGTTTGCCGGGCCTTGAGCGCCTTGTCCTTGTGCACACCCGCCGAGGCCTCGAGGCGGCGCACCGCGTCGGCGAGATCGTCGAGTTGCTGTTTGCCCTCGTAGGCGCTGGAGCGCTGCAGGGTTTCCCGGTCGGAGAGTGCTTGTTCGTAGGCGCGGTCGGCATCGTCTGCGCGCGCCTCGGCCGCGGTCCGTTCGCCCTCGCGACGTTCGCGCAGTGCGGCGGCGGCGAACAGTGCGGTGCTGGCGTTGGTCACCGCATCGAGTCGGGTCCGTACCTGATCGACATCGGTCTTCGCCTGTACCGCCAGGTATTTCCGGTATACATCGACGAAGGACCTGGTGGCGGTATCGGCGTGGACCAGCCCCTCCAGGGTGCGCCCGACCTCCTCCATATCGCTGAACGAACGCGCCGCGTCCAGGATCAGCTGCTCGTCGAGCGGGCGCAGACCATCGGTGAGTGCCTGCGAAAGTCCGCGTGGATCAAGGTTTTTCGCGAGCTGGGGTCGGCGCAGCGTGAGGATGAGATTGATCAGCTGGTCGTAGCGCTGGGTGCCGAGACCGAACATGCGTGCGTCGATCGCATTGCGGTACTCGACCGGTCGATCGACGATGGCGTCGGTGCCGATCTGCTCGGCCAGCTGCTTGCGGGTCAGCGGCCGATCGTCGGGGCCGATGAGTGAAAAGTCGACGCCCGCACGGCCGTCGGCGACAAAGTACCAGCGGGTCACCTTGTCCGAGGACCGGGTGGCGCGCATACCGATGCCGATGGTGACGACCTCGGGGTCGTCCCATTTACCGCGCGCGAACTCCATCCACACATACGAATACGCGGATTCCTGCTTGCGGTACAACAGGTTCGACTTCATGGTGCGCTCTTCACCCGCGAACGGGTTGAGCCTGCGCGGTTCGATCCTGCCGTCGAGCACGAACGGGAACAGCACTTCGAGGGCCTTGGTCTTACCGGAGCCGTTGGGCCCGCGCAGTACCAGCCTCCCGTCGGCGAAGCAGTACTCCTGGTCGCGGTAGTCCCACAGGTTGATGATGCCGGCGCGGGTCGGGACGAACCGTACTCCGCCATGGATGAGCGACATGGTTTAAATCCCTTCCGTACCAACGCTGTCGGCCCCGAGCGTGTCGGAGGCGGTGACGAACAACTCGGCGGCCCGCTTGGTGCGGACGGTGACGACCGCGCCGCGGTAGCGAGCCAGTGCGGGCAGAATGATCAAACCGTCCTCGACCACCTGGACCAGCCGCAGCCGTTCCAACAGGGCGGTAACCTCCCTGGCCAGTCCGGGAACGTCCGCCTGCCACTGCGCGGCGAAAGTGACACCGTAGCGGTCGGTCAGCGCCTGCACCGTCTCGCCGACCCAGCTCGCTTCGACGAACGGGTACGTCGCGCGCACATACGCCATCGCCTCCGCATCGGGATCCGAAACCTCTTCCGCCACTTCGGGTTCGGTGGACGGGAGATCGGCGAGCGGCACGAATACGGTGGACTCGGGGATGGCGCCGTCGAGCTGCTCGGCAAGGGCGACGGTGGGATCGGGTGCGCCGGGACGCACCGGTACCGGATTGTCGATATCGAGGACACGGTCGGCGATCTCACCGACCAGCAGCAGCGCCACCTGCGCCAATGTGCCGGTGCCCGGAAAACGGACATCGGAGAGACGCCCGGAGACATCGATCAACGCGACGCCCTCCGCGCGGCGTTCGGCCCGCAACCCGGTGAACTGTTCGACATCCGCGACGACCCGATCCTGCAACAACAGCGGTCGTTCGTCGTAGGCCAGATCCTCGGCGTACACCACCGGACGCTCCACCAGACTGCGCCGCACCCGCCGCGCCGCATCGGCGGCCTGCGCATTCGCGGCCGGACCGTGCGCGAGCGCGTCCTCGGTCAGCAGCCCACGGACACTGTGTAGATGCTGCAGCGCGCGCGGCGGTCGGAACAGCGCGAAAACCACCGGCCGGTCGATGTCGTAGAGCGCCTCTCCCGCCTCCGGATCGGCGGCCCAGCCACCCGCATCGCCGTCGGCCAGGGTGAGCGCCCCCCGATGTGCGAGCCAGCCGACGGCATCGACGAAGGCATCGCGGTCGGCGGCGCGGTCGGGTGACAGTTCGAGGCCGTCGACCCGTCCGGTATATACGGCGACCTGATCGGCCAACTCCGACAAGGTGATCTGGTCCCCGGCGCGGCCGAGCGCTGCCAGCGCCAAGGCCAGATAGGCGTAGCGGCGGCGGTCGAAGACGCGCTCGGTGACGGAGCGGGCCGGTTTGCCCGAATCGAGTCGATCGATGACCGGGAAGACCCGGGCTGTCGTTTCGGTGACCTCGAGTCGGTAGCCGAACAATTCGGCCAGATCCTCGCGTAGTTCGGTGGCCCAGCGCCGGATCAGTGGCAGCGCGATCCGGTCCGGAAAGGTCCGGGTGACCAGGTGGTTGGCGAGGATGACGCGGGCGGCGCGCTGATAGTTGTCGAGTGCGAGCGAATCGATGCGGCGGGCGTTGATCATGCGCGCCGCCCGCGGGTCGACTGCTTCACCTCGAGGCGGCGGTTGTTCAAATGCAGTAGCCCGCGTGCGGTGCGGATCACCGTCGAACCCGGATGTTCGGAGACGGTGAGGGTGACACCGCTATCCGAGCCGGTGGTGCCGTCGACGCGGCCGCTCACCGGAACCCAGGCGGTGGACGCGGCATCGAGCAGGCGCAGCAGCACCTCGGTCTCCCGTTCGTCGAGGACGCGCTCGTGCACCGAGGCGGCGGCCAGGGATTCGGCGGCCTCGGCGCGGGCGCGCTGCGCGTCGAGCTGCGCCTTGCGGAGTCGGCGAATTCCCGCGTCATTGCGTTGAATTCGGGCGGGGGCACCGGCCTGCGGCGGCCTGCCCGTTTCGGCGAGGGTGCGCGAGATCTCCAATGGTGGTGCCTCCCACCAGGAGCGGATCGCCGGAATCAGGTCCGCGTCCGGATGTTCCAGGGAAATATGACGCGGCCTGCCGAGACCGAAGACGGCATCGAAGAGCGCGTGTGCGCTGTCGGCGGTCGGTGCGGCGGTGAACCAGCCCGCGAGGTGCCGCAGCGCCGATTCGCGACTCACCCCGCCCTTACGTGAATCGGTGACCCGCCGCAGGAGCGACAGCACCGCGGCAATGGCGCTCATGGTCGCCTCCCGCAGCCGGTCCGCCTCGGTGGCCGACGTTTCGCCGGGAATATCGGAGGCCGTCGCGACGAACCAGGTCCGCAGCCCCTGCCAGCGCGCCCGCCAATCCGCTTGCCGCTCGGCCGGACTCAGCAGCACCCGTTCGTCACAGCGCGCCGCCCGCTCGATGAGTTCCTCGACGCCGGTCTGCTCGATCTCACCGATCGTGGCGGCCAGGCGCGGCGCGAAACGAGCCAGATCCATGCTGAATTCGCGCATATGCGCGAGCAGCGCGTCCTTGTGCGCCAGAAACGATTCCGGGGTGATCTCGGTGGTGCGCACCATATCGCCGAGCGAGAGGTAGAAATGCGCGGCCCGTGCCGCCATATCCGAGAGTGCGGCATCCAGGCGGCGCAGCGTCCGGTACACCCGCTCCGCGTCACCGGCCTTATTCGCCTCGGCGAGGGCATTGAGATCCGCGAGCAGTTCGGGCAGCACCAGTCGCGACAGCGCCGCCTCGTCCAGCCGCGCCTCGAGCACACCCGCGACCGCCCGATATGCCTTGAATCCGGCCTGGGTCAGCTGATAGACGTAGTGCCGATTCCGATATTCCGCGAGCGTCGCGGCGCGCGTGCCGTCATAGCTGCGCTCGACCACACCCCACTGATGCAGCTGGTCCAACAGCGGCCCGATCTCCGCGCCGGTCAGCTGCGGGGCATCGGGCGCACTGCGTTCGATCCAGGTCGCGACATCGTCGGCGTGCAGCAGCACCACATAGGCCGCGCGCGCATTGTCGAACGCCCGCAGCACCCACAGATACTCCACCCGCTTCTCGGCCGTGGCGAAGGAGAACAGCCGCAACCGCTCATCCCATAGCGCGGGCGCGGCATACGGCAGGCCGTCAACGGAGTCGGTCACCGGGAACAGGGTAGTAGCGGGTCGGTCGCGGGTGTCGAGACCGACCCCCATTCGGCGTGGCCGCGTCCAGTTTGCGCCTGTTCGCCACCCGGTGACTCACAGGTCGAATCGGGCCCGCAGCCCGATCTTCACCTGCTCGAGTACTTCCGAGGTGAGGTCACCGACCTGCTCGGTGAGACTGTCCTTCGGCACGATGGCGATGTCGTACAGCGCGATCACCTGCGAACTCTCCGGCATTGCGACGGTGAGCAATTGGTGGCGCGACGGAACTTCGCGAGCCTCGCGCACCGGCGCGGCGACCAACATCGGTCGCTGCCGAATAACCACATCGGAATCCACGATCACCACCGTCGCGCGGCGCCCGGAGATCCGGCTCACGAGATTCCAAATCTGGCCTTGGTGGGTGGGTTCAGCTGGCACGGCCGAACAATACTTGTTCGGCGGTCTGCTCGGCGTCCTTCACCCATTCGGTCCCGGTGCTGTCCGGCAATGCCCTGAGTTCATCCTCGAGCAACTGCCTGCGCACCGCCTTGGCGATGTAGTCGCTCAACTTGTCGTCGGATGCCGCACGGAGACGGGCCGCGAGATCGTCGTCCATCGAGATATTCAGGCGCACCGTCATACAGCAGACTTTACAGCGGATACCGCACATAGTGGTACAGAGATGGGCGCTACCTGCGGAATCAGGTCGGCGGCAGCAGGCGCCGGAGGAATGTCTTCCCCTGTTCGAGCAGGGCGTCGATGCGGGTCGGCCCGAGCGGGTCCGGTTCGACGATGTCGACCACGCGACCCAGGTTGGTCAAGGCGAATTCCATATCGCGGAGGGCGCGAGGGCTGGCCGGGTCGGTGTCGAGGACGTCCTGGGCGATCGCGAGGGCCTCGCGATAGACCTCTACGGCGGTGTCGTAGTCGTGTTCGCGTTCGGCGGCATCCCCGATTGCCCAGAGGATCAGCCCGACATCGCGGTGCAGTTGCAGATTCTCCGGGTCGGCGGTGGCCAAGCGGCGGGCGATGGTGAGCGCCTCGGTGTTGTGGCGGAAGGCGAGAGTGAAGGCGCCGGTCGCGGCGGCGACCCGGGCGAGTTGGTGGTGCGAAATGCTCAGGTCGCGCTGCATTTCGGTATTGGTGGGGTCGGCCGCCGCGAGCTGTTCCGCCAGGGTGAGGGATTGGGTGTAGTGGTGATCGGCGGCCAGATAGTCGCCGGTGCGGACGGCCAAGTCGCCGAGTTTGTCATGGGAGATGCTGAGGTCGCGCTGATTTCGGGCATTGCCGGGGTCGGCGTCGGCGAAGCCGCGGTGGATGGCCAGGGCTTGGGTGTAGTGGGTCGAGGCCGTGGCGAGTTCGCCGAGTCGCAGTGCCACATCGCCGGATCGGTTGAGTGCGATGGCGAGATCTCGTCGGTATTCGGCATTGCCGGGATCCTTCTCGGCGAGCTCGCGGTGGATGGCGAGGGATTCGGTGAAGAAGGTGAACGCATCCTCGGGAGTTTCGTAGAGCAATGAGGTGTCGCCGATCTGCTGCATGGCAATGGCGACATCGCGGGTGATCTCGGTATCGCCCGGATCGGCCAGCGAGAGTTCGGCACTGATGCGCAGCTTTTCGAAGTAGTGCCTGCTCGCGGTCTCGCCGTGCCCCGCGCGCATGGCGAGATCACCGAGTTTCCCATGCGCGATGGCCAGGCCACGCCGGGATTCGGCGGCGTCGGGGCCGGATTCGATGAGACCGCCGTGCAGCGTGAGCGATTCGGTGTAGAGGTAATGTGCGCCGTCGAGATCGGCGGTCAGCACCGCCAGGTCGCCGAGTCGGGTGCAGGCATTGGCGAGGTCGCGGCGCAGGTCCACGCGGGTGGGGTCGTTGTCGGCGAGGGAGCGTCGGATGGCCAGTGCCTCGGTGTGGTGGGCGAGGGCGGCCGTGAGATCGCCGGTGCGCACGGCGATATCGCCGAGGCTCTCCAATGCGCGGCTGAGCACCTGTTGCATATCGACGTTGTGCGGGTCGGTATTCGTGAGATGCCGTGCGGTGCGCAGGGATCGGCTGTAGTGCTCGCGCGCCGTGCCGAGATTTCCGGCCAGCATGGCGAGTTCACCGAGGGTGTCCAGGCCGATGACCAGCGCGCGTCGGGCATCGGCACTGCCCGAGGCCGATTGCACTCTGGCCCGCAGCACCTCGACCAGCGCACACTGGCGATCGGTCGCGGCACCGAGGTTCCCGGTCCGGCGCAGTGCGCGCACCTCGCGCTCGCCGAGCTCGAGATAGCCGGGAGTTTCGTTCGGCAGGGTGGGCATGATCTCGCCGAGCAGGGCGGCGACCTGCAATTGGTCCAACTCGCGGCAGAACGGGATGGCGAGTTCGGTGAGTTCCGCGTACCGACCCGCGGCAAGGAGATGTCCGCAGGCCTCGCTGTAGTCGTCGAAGTCCCGGAAGCCAGCCGAGATTCGGGCCATCCGCATTCCGTGGGCTCGGTTGTGACGGCGAATACGATCAGTGCCCTGGTGGGCATCGAGGGCTTGGGCGACCCACGGGTGCACGAGATATCGGTCGTCGTCGGTGGTCAACAGCGTCAGCCTGAGCAATGTATCGATGGCCGCCATCACTTCGCCGCGCTGGTCTCGGGTCGCGTCGGCACCGAAGCGGGCATGGTAGATATCCAGATCGCGCAGCGGTGCCCGCGAGAGCGAAATCTGTAGCAGCAGTTCGCGTTCCGCGGCATCGAGCAGGTCGAGCAGCGCGTCTACGAGGATGTCGCGGGTGCCGAGCACCACCGCGGTATCGAGGCTTTCGGACAGTGTCCGGTCCCGGCCGAGATCGACGGCGTGTTCGTCGGCCAATCGGCGTAGCCGTTCACCGACCGGCCGCAATGTGCCGTCGCCACCGCGCAATAGCGCGTCGACGAATTCGATGAGCCGCGGGTGTCCACCGATCGTCCGCGCGACCAGCCGCTGCTCGTCCACGCGTAAACCGCTGATCTGGGGCAGCCGCAGGAACATTCGCTTCAACTCCGCCGGGCTCAGCGGAGTCAGGCCGACCTCGGTGAGACCGCCGGGAACCGGATAGCGACAGGTGACCAGCAATCGGCCGGTTCCGGCGACCCGGCACAACTGCGAAAACTGTTCGGCGAAACCGGGATCGAGGAATTCGGCACCGCCCGGTCGGGTCAGATTCTGTTCGAAATCATCGAACAGCAACAACACTCGGCTCCCCGCCAACAACCGATGGACGTGCTTCAGCGCCTGCTCCCCGCTGTCGCGGGCGAGCGCATCGGACACCGTGCGCAGTGCCGGGTCGTCCTCGATCGCCGTGCGGACCGCGTCGCATAATGCGGACGGATTCCATTGCCCCACATGTTCGGCGATATGCCAGCCGCGCTCGCGCATGCGCGCGGCCACGCGACCGGCCACCGCCGTCTTCCCGAGCCCGCCCATACCAGTGATCACCACACCCGGCCGCCCACGCGACGAATCGAGCATCCGGACGATATCGCGCACCGGCCCACGACGACCGATCAGATATCCGACCGGCAACTCCCGCACCGTCGCACCGCTCGGCGCTTGCGTCCGGCGTCCGAGCGGGCGCGGCGGCGCCGTCGGATGCCAGAGCGGCCGGTCCGTGACGCCGGTGAGCAGCGTCGGCACGAACCATTCGGGCGGAGCCGATGCGCCATCGGCGAGGCGCTCCTGCTCGAGGGCCTGGCGCGCCTGCCCCAATGCGAAGGCGACCGACCCGGCCGGATGTGCGGACAGCATGGCGTAGAACGATTTCGCCAACAGCGTGGCGTACCGGTCCGACACCCGGGTCTGCATGACCAGCACCCGTTCGACACCCCCGCTGATCAGCGTGCGCGCCAGCCCGGCAGGCCCACCGTCGACCCCGCCACAACTCGACAACACCACCAGCGGCAGCGTCCGCTCCGAAGCACGCAGCGCGGCGATGAGATCCGCGGCCTCGACCACATCCGGATCGCCGTCCTCATCCTCCAATTCCAGCATCGTCGCCGACCCGTGCGCACTCAGATGCAGCACGTGGAACTCCTCGGCCCGCAGTGCCGTGGTGATCTGTTGCAGCGAAGCGACTTCCAGAATGCGCACGCCACCGCCGCCAGCGGTCGGTACCTGTGCGACCGCGTCGAGGATCGCCTGCATCTCGGCTTCCACATCCAATGCCATATTGGCCGTGCGGGTCTCGGTCGGCGCGGCGACCCCGGCGAGGACTTTCAACGGCCCCGGTGTCAGCACCGAGGTGGGCTGCCCGTTACCCGAATGCCTGCGGGAGATGGCTACGGTCGGCCGGATGGCCAGGGGCATATCGTCGGCGAGTACCAGCATCTCGTAGGGGAGCAGCATCGTCTCGTCGTCGACATCGAAGACGACCTCGGTGTCGGAGCTGTCGACGAGTCGCGTCAGCTGCCGGGTCGTGTGGGGCTCGAACAGTGCGTCACGCAGCGCAGTACCTATCTGAAGGACTGTTCGACGCACCGTTTCCGGCTGACCGCCCACCGCATCCCACGCGCATGCCACCAGATCAGGCAGTGGCGCTACCCGTTCACCGATGGGCGCACCCGCCTCGAAGACTGTGGTGCGTAGCGATTCGTTCGCATCGCGACGCACAATGACGCGAACCCTGTTCATCGCCGACCCCTTACCGCTGGCGATGAGTCAAACGTACGCCGAAATGATCACTCGCAGGACAAGGTCCGCAACTGATCCAGATACACCCGGGTGCGCGGATCGCCCGGATAGCGCTCGATGATTTCGCGCGCCGTCTCACCCGCGATCCACATCAGCGACGGCAGCGACCGGCGCTTGCCCGCGAAGGCCCGCATGCCCTCGTCCAGCGCGAGCTCCAGATCACGGTTGCGGACCGCGACCACCGCGAGGGTCAGATGTGCCTCGGACACCCGCATCGGATTGCGTATCGTGCCATCGGCGCGGGTCGAGTGGCGGATGACCTCGCGCGCATAGGATTCCGCGAGCGGATCCTCACCCGCGACCCGGCAGCAGTCCATGGCATAGAAGTCGAACTTCTGCGGATCGACCACGAAATGGTTGTCCAGATTGGTCGGATGGTCGAGTCGCTCGAGAATAGCTCGGCCCCGGTTCAGCGATGCCTCCACCTCGCGCCGATCACCCAGGCGGGCCCAGGCCTTCGCACGTTGTGCGCATAATTGGACACCGACGCCGAGTTTGCCGCCGGTTGTCAGCACCGGGTCGACCGCCTCGATCGCACCCCGATAGTTGCCCTGGGTCAGCGCGAACCAGGCCGCCATTTCCGCACTCCAGCCGGTGATCTCGGCATGCTCGGCTTCCTGGCCGAGCGAATAGGCCGCGCGGCGAGTGGCTTCCGCGGTGGTGCGCCGACCGAGGTCGTAGTCCACGCAACCCACCAGCAGCGCAACCCAACCGGCCAGTACGAGAATTTCGCGATGCTGTGCCAGGGTCAGTCGGCCGTCCAGCAGCGAGGTGATGCGACGCAACCAGGATGTGCCCTCGGTATGCAGATCGTGCGGATCGGCGAATGGATATTCGCAGCACAGCCGCTCCGCGGTGATGCGGATGGCATCGAGTGTGGCCGTGGAGACGTCCGACATCCGTAGCCTGCCAATGAATTCGAGGGTGTCCATCCCGGTTGCCGAGAGCAGTTCATCGTCGCGATTGGGACGATTTTTCGGGAAGAACGCGGCCGTCACCGTATCGAATGCGGCCGCGATTATGGGGGCATAGAAATCGTCCGGACGCGACTCGCCTGACTCCCAGCGTCGCCAGTTACGCAGCAGGGTACTGTCCGTCGGCAGGTTGTGCGAAGACTTCGCGCGCATCACGCGGACGGCGTCGGCTTGTGACCACCCCCGCGCATCGCGTTCGGAGCGCATTCGGACAGCCCAGACGGGTCGATCGTCTCCAGCGGCCACATCTGTAGTATCGCACCAGTTAACGCTCAGTGGCCCGGATAGGGCATACAGATGTCATTGGGTTGACACCTGCACTCGCAGTTTTGCGTCCTACATGATGGATATGGGCGCGGAAGATTTGCCACGCTCCAGACGTAAGGACATCTGCTCTTGCAAGTGCGCAATACCCCTCGGCGACGGGGGTGATCCACATTAGAGAACAGCGAGATCCCCAATCCAACGGAGGTTCGGGTGGAAGCGTTGATCTATGGATACTTGCGTGACGATCTGGCCGATGGCCACAGTGCAGAGCTCGAGGATGCGATGAGTAGCCTCGCCCGTGAGGAAGGACTCTGCTTCGCCGCAACATTCCATGAATCGACTTCCGGTGACGGCACGGCATTCGCCGAGTTGACCCAGGAGCTCAAGCGGGCGGACGCGCACCATGTGGTGGTGCCGTCACTCGATCACTTTGCCGGCCAGACGATTCCGCGAGATATTCTGCTCGCGAAGCTGGCCCAGGATGCGGCGGCGCAGGTGTGGACCATCGAGAGCTGCCCGCTTCCAGACGAGGCTCTTGGCGAAGAAGCTGTGCACCAGGACTGACTTGCGTCGCAGGTTCGCCACCAGCCAGGTCGCGACCGCACCGGCCGCGAGGGATGCGAGCAGCGCCGCGACATGGTGTTGCCCGAATGGCGGATAGACCTGCCAGTGCAGCAGATAGACGAACAACGAGCTGTCGGCCAGTAGCGCGGCGACCCCGGCCATCAGGGCGGGCACGCGGACCGCGGGCAGCCAGATCAACAACAGCAGGCCGGACATCACCAGCCGCTCCCGATCGGCAACGCCGAAGTAGCCGTGCACCGAGATCAGCAGTACGGCGCTCACCAGCAGCCGTTGCCAGATCGCCGTAGCCTTCGCGGCCGCCCAGCCGAGAGCGAAGAACCAGCAGGCCAGGGGCGAGAACGGCACATCCTTGGGCGGGTAGAGCCCGAACGACCAGAGCCGGAAAACCATGGTGAGGCCGACCAGCCCCATGGCGAAGCAGAACGGTTCGCGCCGCTGCACGGCATCGATGAAAGGCACCCGTACCAAGAGCGCGGACACGACCATGAACAGCACGAGCACCTCGATGAACCACAGGTGCCCGGCGGTGTCACTGTCGCGCGGTCCGAGAATCTTGTTGAGCAGCAACACGTTCTGCCAGCTGTAATAGTCGGTGAACAGCAGTGTGAGCGCCACCCAGGCGGTGGTCGGAATCGCGATGAGCGCCACCGTGTGCAGCGCGTGCCGCAGCCGTTCCGCGCGTGGGGACATGGTGACCGCGAAGCGGGCGAAGTTGAATCCGGCGACGCCGAGCAAGATATGTGCCGCGCCCCAGTGCACGAATATGCCGATATGCGCGCTGGCGATCAGCACGATTCCGGCGGCGCGCAACAAGGTCGGGGTGTCCACCGTGCGACCGAATGTCCGGTGGCCGTCCGGAACTCGCTCGAGTTCGGCGACGGTCAGGTCCGGCCAGTTCGCGGGCAGTCGCCCGAGTGCGCGCTCGAGGCGGGTCGAGGTGGTGATGTAGGTCAGCGAATTGCCGCCGAGATCGACGAAGGTGCTGTCGCGGCGGACCCGGGCCGGATCGATCCCGAGGGCAATGGCGTAGAGCGCGCGGATATCGCGTGGCGGCAGTTCGGGTTCGGGTGCGGAGAGTCCGCGGATCGCCGGATAGTCGGGCTTGCCATTGGGCAGGCGCGGTATTTCCTCGACCGCGCAGGCGCGGATCGCCGCGGCGGGCAGACCGGACAGTTCGGCGGCGGTCGCGGCGAGCGATTCCGCCGGAGATTCGGCGGCGACGACCAACTGGTCGTCACCATCGGTGCAGCACGCCGTCAAACCGGCTGCGGCCAAACCGGATTCGAGGCGTTGCAGATCGATGCGCAGGCCGAAGATCTTGGCGAACCGGCTGCGCCTGCCGACCACCTGGTACAGGCCCTCGGGTGTACACCGGGCCAGATCGCCGGTGTGCAGCGATTCGACCGTGCGGCCCAGGGCGAGATCGCGTGGGCCGTCGGCATAGCCGAGCATCACGTTGGGCCCGTGATAGACCAGCTCCTTGTCATCGGTGTCCGGCACCGGCTCCAGAGTGAATCGGCCGCCGGGAATCGGCCTGCCGATGCAGTCCGGATGTTCGGCGGCCAGTTCCGGTGGCAGATAGGCCATTCGCGCGGTGGCCTCGGTCTGGCCGTACATGACGACGAAGTTCCAGCCCGCCCGCTTGCCGAGCCGGGCGCAGTCACGGACCCGCTCGGGTGCCAGGCGGCCGCCCGCCTGGGTGATATAGCGCAGGCTCGGCAGTGTCATCTCGGCGAAGCCGACGCGTTCGAGCAGATCGATCGTGTACGGCACCGCCGCGAAAGATGTTGCGCCGTAGCGACGGAACTGGACCCAGAATTCGTCGTCGAGGACCGATCGGTCGGTGAGCAGTAGGCTCGCGCCGCGCAGCAAATGGCTGTGCACCACCGACAGTCCGTAGCAATAGAACATCGGCAGGGTCGTCGCGGCGCGATCATCGGCGTCGATGGCCAGATATTCGGCAATGGCTTGCGCATTCGACATCAGGTTGGCCGCGGACAATCGCACCAGCTTCGGTGAACCCGTCGACCCCGAAGTGCTCAGCAGCAGCGCCAACTCCGGATGCAGGCGATGTGCGGAGCGGGTCCGCCGGAAATCAGGGGGGCCCGCATCGATCACGACATCGGGATCGTAGGTATCCAGCAATTCGCTGGTGACCTCCGCGGTGAGCAGAACAACGCAGCCCGCACTCAGCGCGCCGAGATATGCGACGAGCGAGTCGATATCGTTGCGCGCTGCGAGCGCGACGAGGCGCCGGGTCGCTCCGAGCTGCCGCGCGTACTCCTCGACACGTGCCGCCAGCTGCGCATAGGTGATCCGCTCCAAACCATCCGGCACCGATTCCGCTGCTGTGACGGCCGCCGAGGGAGATCGAGAGCAGAGGACGGCGATCCGGTCGTCGAAACTGCGAAGGTGCGCGACGATCCGGTGAATAGTCACCCGGGAAGTCTAGATGGCAAGCCTTTCCATACCTACACGTGGCCCCATGGCGAACTTTCGGTGAATTGTCCGAACCCGGACCGCAATGAGGCGAACCGATTACAGCCCGAAGCTGCCCGGACCCCGCCTGCGCAGGTACTTTTCGAATTCGGCCGCGATCGCGTCGCCATCTATCTTGGCCATCGCGTCATTGAGATCGACGGCCGCGTCGCCGCGTTCCTCGAGCGAGCGCACGTACTCGCTGATCT
>NZ_BDBY01000020.1 GCF_001613225.1 Nocardia pseudovaccinii NBRC 100343 | reverse complement strand
CCCAGAACGAGACGGCGGGTACGCCCGCCTTCACACACTGATCCTGCAGCACACCGGTGATGCCGGTCGGTCCCTCGTATCGGGTCTGCTCCAGGCTGAACCGCTCGGCGGCTTCCTTGCTATATGCCGATCCGGTGACCGGTACCGGGCGAGTGTGCGGGGTGTCGGCGAGCAGCGCGCCGAGTATGACGACGGTCTGCACGCCGAGTTGTTCGATGAACTCGAGCAGATCCGCGCAGAAGCTGCGCCAGCGCATATTGGGTTCGATACCGCGCAGCAGCACCACATCACGATCGCTGCCGGGCGGCGAGCAGACCGAGAGCATGGTGGAGGGCCACTGGATTTCCCTGGTCACACCGTCGACCTGACGTACCGTAGGCCGATTGACCTGGTAGTCGTAATAGTCCTCGGAGTCGAGTTCGGCCAGCGGCTCGGCATCCCAGATCAGTTCCAGATGCTCGACGGCACCACTTGCCGCATCACCCGCGTCGTTCCAGCCTTCGAAGGCGGCGACCAGCACAGGTTCCCGCAATGTCGGCAGTTCCGGCTCGGGTGACACCGGAGATTCACTGGAGTTCACCCCGGTCAGCCTACGGCGTGTGAGCACGCGGTGTTGAATTTGCGCAGTCGGCGCGGCACCGTCGGGTTCATCTGTCTGGGCAGGTGTGGCGCCCGACACCGGTACGGTGGTTCGGCATGTCGTAGCGGCCCACTACGCTTGATCACATGTCTGAGTCCAGCCCAGTCGCCTTCGATACCACCCTTCTCGACACGCTCCGGCGGCGTGTCGTGATCGGCGACGGTGCGATGGGCACGATGTTGCAGGCGGCCGAACTGACCCTGGACGACTTCCGTGGTCTGGAGGGCTGCAACGAAATCCTCAACGACACCCGCCCCGATGTACTGCGCAATATCCATCGCGCGTATTTCGAGGCCGGTGCGGACGCGGTCGAGACCAATACCTTCGGCTGCAATCTGCCGAACCTCGCCGACTACGACATCGCCGACCGGATTCGCGATCTGTCCGAGCGTGGCACCCGCCTGGCCCGCGAGGTCGCCGACGAGATGGGCCCGAGCGCGGATGGCACCCCGCGGTACGTGCTGGGTTCGATGGGACCGGGCACCAAACTGCCGACACTGGGTCATGCCCCCTTTACCGCGCTGCGCGATGCTTACACCGAGGCGGCGCTCGGCATGCTCGAGGCCGGTGCGGACGCCATCCTGATCGAGACCTGCCAGGACCTTTTGCAGGTGAAAGCCGCGGTGACCGGAAGCCAGCGCGCGATGGTCCAGTTGGGGCGGCGCATTCCGATCATCACCCACGTCACGGTGGAGACCACCGGCACCATGCTGGTCGGCAGTGAGATCGGCGCGGCGCTCACCGCGCTGGAGCCGCTCGGTATCGACATGATCGGCTTGAACTGCGCCACCGGCCCGGCCGAGATGAGCGAGCACCTGCGCCATCTGTCCCGGCACGCGACGGTTCCGGTGTCGGTCATGCCGAATGCCGGTCTGCCGGTGCTCGGCGCGAACGGCGCGGAATACCCGCTGACCCCCGAAGAGCTGGCAATCGCGTTGCGCGGCTTCGTATCCGAATTCGGGCTCGCGCTGGTCGGCGGCTGCTGCGGTACGACGCCGGAACATATTCGTCAGGTCACCGCGGCGGTGCGCGAGGTGGAACCGACGCTGCCGCCGCTGGAGGCGCGTCGCGAACCGGTGCACGAGCCGAGCGTATCGAGCATGTACACCGCGGTGCCGTTCGAACAAGACGCCTCCGTTCTGATGATCGGCGAGCGCACGAATGCCAACGGCTCCAAGGCATTCCGCGAGGCCATGCTGGCCGAGGACTGGCAGAAATGCCTCGATATCGCCAAGGATCAGACCCGCGACGGCGCGCATATGCTCGACCTGTGCGTCGACTACGTCGGACGCGACGGCACCACGGATATGTCGGCGCTGGCGTCGCGACTGGCGACCGCGTCGACCCTGCCGATCATGCTCGACTCCACCGAGACCCCGGTCCTGCAGGCCGGTTTGGAACATCTCGGTGGTCGCTGCGCCGTCAACTCGGTGAACTACGAGGACGGTGACGGTCCCGAATCCCGGTTCCAGCAGACGATGAAGCTGGTCGCCGAACACGGCGCCGCGGTGGTCGCGCTGACCATCGACGAGGAGGGTCAGGCCCGCACCGCCGAGAAGAAGGTGGAGATCGCCGAGCGGCTCATTGCCGATATCACCGGCAACTGGGGTCTGCGCGAAAGCGACATCATCATCGACACGCTGACCTTCACCCTGGGCACCGGCCAGGAGGAGTCGCGGCGCGACGGTGTCGAAACCATCGAGGCCATCCGGCTGCTCAAGCAGAAGCATCCCGAGGTGCAGACCACCCTCGGTCTGTCGAATATCTCCTTCGGCCTCAATCCGGCCGCGCGCCAGGTGCTGAATTCGGTCTTCATGCACGAATGCGTCGAGGCCGGACTGGATTCCGCGATCGTGCACGCCTCCAAGATCCTGCCGATCGCCCGCATTCCGGAGGAACAGCGCGAGACCGCACTGGACCTGGTCTACGACCGCCGCCGTGACGGCTACGACCCGCTGCAGAAGCTCATGTCGCTGTTCGAGGGTGTGTCGGCCTCGTCGTCGCGGGCCTCGCGCGCGGAGGAGTTGGCGGCGCTGCCGCTGTTCGAGCGGCTCGAACGCCGGATCGTCGACGGTGAGAAGGCCGGGATGGAGGCCGATCTCGATGCCGCCATGACCGAGGTGCCGCCGCTGCAGATCATCAATGAAACGCTGCTGTCGGGCATGAAGACGGTTGGTGAGCTGTTCGGCTCCGGCCAGATGCAGCTGCCGTTCGTGCTGCAATCGGCCGAGGTGATGAAGGCAGCGGTCGCCTATCTCGAGCCGCATATGGAAGCCACCGACGACAGCGGTAAGGGTCGCATCGTGCTGGCCACCGTCAAGGGCGATGTGCACGATATCGGCAAGAATCTCGTCGACATCATCCTGTCCAATAACGGCTACGAGGTCGTCAACCTCGGCATCAAGCAGCCGATCGCGACCATTCTCGACGCCGCCGTCGACAAGAAGGCCGATGTGATCGGCATGTCCGGTCTGCTGGTGAAGTCGACCGTGGTGATGAAGGAGAATCTGGAGGAGCTCAACACCAAGGGCGTCGCCGACCAGTTCCCCGTGCTGCTCGGCGGTGCGGCGCTGACCCGCGCCTATGTCGAGAACGATCTCACCGAGGTCTACCACGGCGATGTGCACTACGCCCGCGACGCGTTCGAAGGCCTGCGGCTGATGGACGACATCATGACCCGCAAGCGCGGCGGCGGCATTGATCCGGACAGCCCGGAGGCGATCGCGGAACGCGAGAAGGCGGCCGAGCGCAAGGCGCGGCACGAGCGTTCCAAACGGATCGCCGAACAGCGCAAGGCGGCCGAGGTGCCGATCGAGGTGCCCGCGCGCTCCGATGTGGCCGCGGATCTGCCGGTCGCGGTGCCGCCGTTCTGGGGCACCCGCGTGGTGAAAGGCGTTTCGCTGCACGAGTATTCGGGACTGCTCGACGAGCGCGCGCTATTCCTCGGTCAGTGGGGGCTGCGCGGTCAGCGCGGCGGTGAGGGGCCGAGCTACGAGGAGTTGGTGGAGACCGAGGGTCGGCCGCGACTGCGGTACTGGCTGGACCGGCTGTCCACCGAAGGCGTACTGCAACATGCGGCCCTGGTCTACGGGTACTTCCCCGCGGTTTCCGAGGGCGATGACGTCATCGTGCTGGCCGAGCCGAATCCCGATGCGCCGCAACGCTACCGGTTCACCTTCCCGCGCCAGCAGCGCGACCGGTTCCTGTGCATAGCCGACTTCATCCGCTCGCGCGAACGCGCCCGCGAAACCGGTCAGGTCGATGTGCTGCCGTTCCAATTGGTCACCATGGGCCAGCCGATCGCCGACTTCGCCAACGAGCTATTCGCGGCGGACAACTACCGCGACTACCTCGAGGTGCACGGCATCGGCGTCCAGCTCACCGAGGCGCTGGCCGAATACTGGCACCGCCGGGTCCGCGAAGAGCTGGTGCTGGAAGGGCATTCGATCGCCGACTCCGACCCCTCGGATGTACAGGAGTACTTCAAACTCGGCTACCGCGGCGCCCGCTACTCCTTCGGTTACGGCGCCTGCCCGGAACTGGAGGACCGGGCGAAATTGGTCGACCTGCTCGAGGCCGACCGCATCGGCGTCGTCCTGTCGGAGGAGTTGCAGCTGCATCCGGAACAATCGACCGATGCGTTCGTGTTGCTGCATCCGGAGGCCAAGTACTTCAACGCGTAAGCGCCGACCAGTCTGTTTCCGGGCGGGATTCGTTATCCGACCGGTCCGGGCGTTGTGATTCTCACCCCATCGGAATCGGTTCGATCGGTCCGATTCCGATGCGGTGACGGCCTTGATTACCTCGTGATATGTGGGATCGAATGCCGACGCCGACGACACGAGGGCATGCGACGCGCGGGCGGATCCGATCGGCCACGCGCCTCTGACCTGGGGTAACGCCTCCGGGTTCGCGCGTCGGTGGATGGATGTCGGTCGGGTGTGACAAAGTCGGAACTGTTGCAACTGCATCCGGGGCAGTCGGCGGATGTGAACGTCCTGCGGCAATTCGGGTGCAAAGGACTTCGGCGCGTAGCATTTTCGAAGATTTCCGCTTACGCGCGGAGTGCGGAATTGGCTCGGCGGCAAGCAGGAGGGGCACAACACCATGACAGCGGACCGGTTGATCGCTGGACGGTATCGGCTGACGGATCCGATCGGCACCGGTGCCATGGGCGTGGTGTGGCGGGCCACCGACGTGCGGCTGCGCCGCACTGTCGCGGTGAAGCAACTGCTGCTCGCGCCCGGTCTGTCCCGGTCCCAGGCCCTGGAGGCCAAGCTGCGGGCCATGCGGGAGGGCCGCATCGCCGCGCGACTACACCATCCCAACGCGATCACCGTCTTCGATGTCGCCGAGGAGGACGGCCAGCCTTGGCTGGTCATGGAGTACATGAACGCGCCGAGCCTGGCCGTGAAACTGGCGGGCAAGCGGACCCTCGCACCGACCGAAGTGGCCCGCATCGGGGCCCAGGCCGCGGGCGCGCTGGCTGCCGCACACGATGCCGGGATCATGCACCGGGATGTGAAACCGGCGAATCTGCTCGTCGGTGACGACGGCACGGTGAAGATCACCGACTTCGGCATCTCGCGCGCCGTCGGCGACGTGACGGTCACCGCGACCGGATTCCTGGCGGGCACCCCCGCCTATCTCGCGCCGGAGGTGGCGCGCGGCGAGAATCCGGAACCGGCCTCGGATGTCTTCGCGCTCGGCTCCACGCTGTATGCGGCGGTCGAGGGCAGTCCGCCGTTCGGTGAGGGTGATAACGCCCTCGCGGTCCTGCACGCCGCGGCGCGGGCGCAGATTCCGCCGCCGCGGCACGCCGGGGAACTCGGGCCGGTGCTGATGCGGCTACTGGCCGCCTCGATCGACGGCCGCCCGAATATGCGCGAAGCCAAGGAGGCGCTGGAAGCCGTTGCGGCGGGCCGGACTCCGGCACTGGTGACCACCCCGACGGTGACCAAGGTGCTGCCCGCGCCCGGCGCGGATGCGACCACCGTTCTGAACAAGTCGGGTGACACGGAAGACGCTACGCAGGTCGTCGCGCTCGGGGCTCCGGCCGCACCGGCTGTCACCGTCGCGCCGCCGCCCGCGCCGCCGAAGTCCGGCAGCACCCTGCCCGGCGGTGGTGGCGACGGTGAGCAGAGTCGTGGCCGCCTGATCGCGGTGGCCGTGGCTGCGGCGGTCGCGGTGCTGGTGCTGGTCGCGGTCATCGTGTCGTCACTGAACAACGACGACAAGGGCGGTACGGCGGGCGGCTCGACGACGCCGACTCCAGCGACCAGTAGTTCGGCGACCGGACCGGAGTCACCGATCGCGATCCAACCGGGTCAGCCCGAGCCGCAGGCGCCGACGACCACGGCGGCGCCGACCACCCAGCCGAGCACCACGGTGACCCCGACCCCGTCGGCCAAGCCGTCGACTACCGCACCGCCGACAACCGTCACCACCACCCCGTTCGGTCCGGCCACCCCGGATCGGATCTCGCAATTCGTCTACGGTTACTACGGGATGCTGCCGGGCAATGTGCAGGGCGGGTGGTCTGAGCTGACGCCGTCGTACCAGGCCCAGACCGGTGGCTTCGGCTCCTACTCACAGTTCTGGTCCACCATTCGTTCGGTGAGCGTGGGCGGCGTCACACCGAACGGTGAGAACCGGGCGGTCGTTTCGCTTACCTATAACCTGAAGAACGGCTCGACCTCGTCGGAGAACCGATGGATCCAGGTCGCGTCGGACAACGGGCGGCTGCTGATCGCCGCTTCGGGTGTATAGAAAAGGGAGACGAATCGGGTGACGGCGCGACTTGCCGGGGTGCTGTGGGATATGGACGGCACCCTGCTCGATTCGGAGAAGCTGTGGGATGTCGCCGTGCGCGAATTGGCGCGGGCGCACGGCCACGAGATGACCGATGAACTGCGGCACGCGTTGATCGGCGCGTCCGGACCGAACGCCTTGCGGCTCATTTTCGATGGTTTGGGTATCGAGTCGACGCCCGAGGCGGTGCGGGCCGCCGGTGAGTTCATCGAGCGGCGGGTGACCGAGTTGATGGCGGGCCCGATCCCGTGGCGGCCCGGCGCGAAGGATGCGCTCTCTTTGGTACGTACCGCGGGCCTCGCGACCGCATTGGTCACCAATACCAAGCGGTCGCTTACAGAATTCGGATTGGATACGCTGGGCCGCGATTTCTTCGACGTCTCGGTCTGCGGGGACGAAGTCGCGCACGGCAAGCCCGAACCCGAGATCTATCTGCGCGCTGCCGAACTGCTCGGCGTGCACCCGCGAGACTGTGTGGCACTGGAGGATTCGCCGACCGGTGCCGCCGCGGCGGGTGCGGCGGGCTGTGCGGTCATCGTGATCCCGTGTGAGATAGCGGTTTCGGCGGCGCCGGGGCGGGTATTCCGTAATTCATTGGTGGGGTTGACCCTGCGGGATCTGGAAGACGCGCTACGCGTCAGAGGTTGAACCGCGCCCCCGAGCACGGGGCGCTTTTCGCGACGGAACATGATCGCGAGTCCTGCCGTTTGTGAGCCGACACTCCCGACCTCGGCATAGTGAGAGTTACTGTGCCGCAACGGATGTGCGTGCAGTTGATAGGTGTGACCGTAGTCACCGGCAACTTTGTCGAATCCCGGGCGTGTCGCCGATTGCTCTACCAAAATGACGCCATGGCAGCGACGGATGTCCTGGACGAGATCGTCGATACGGCACGGTATCCGCTGGGGGATCCGACCGGCGCGGCGTGGGGAGAAGCAGTGGCGCGGGCGCGGGCGGAGCTTGCCGACAGTGGCTGCACAGTACTGCGGGAGTTCATCCGTCCGGAGCTGATCGACACCTTGCGCGCACAGGGCGAGGCGATGGCCCCGGATGCGCACTACAAGGTCGAGCGCGTCAACGCCTACAACATTCCGCTGAACACCGAACTGCCACAAGGCCATCCGGGCCGCATCGTGCTGGAACGCGGCAATGCCTTCGTCCCGCGCGACCGCATTCCGGCCGAGGCTTTGATTCACCGGCTCTACACCAGCGCGGTGTTCCAACGTTTCGTCGCGGACTGCTTCGGACTGGCCGAATTGCACGAATTCGCAGACCCTTTGGCCGGACTGTGCCTGAATGTGGTGGCGCCTGGAATGTCGCATCCCTGGCATTTCGACACCAATGAATTCACCGTCAGTATGTTGACCCAGCCCGCCGAGACCGGTGGAATCTTCGAGTACTGCCCCAATATTCGCTCACCCCACGCCGAGAACCTCGACGATGTGCGGGATGTGCTCACCGGATCCGGTGCGCAGCTGATCCGGCACCTCGATCTGCGGCCCGGGGATCTGCAACTGTTCCAGGGCCGCTTCTCGCTGCACCGGGTTTCACCGGTCGAGGGCGGCACCGCACGGCATTCGGCGATTTTCGCCTATACCGATCGGCCCGGTGTCATCGGCACCGTGGAACGTACCCGCCAATTGTTCGGGCGGGTGCTGCCCGATCACCTAGCCGCCGCGGCCGACGCCGTCCGTGGCGATCGGTTGCTCGACTGAGAGGGACGACATGCCAGTGCCGTTGCATACGACCGGAAAAGCTTCCTTCGACGATATCTACGACCGTCCCGATCCGCGCGATTATTACGCCCGGATGGCCGAATTGGATTACCGCATACCGGAACTGGCGAAGCCGCACTTCCAGCAGCAGATTCGGGAATACCGCGCCTCCGCGCGCGTGGACAGCCCGACCGTGCTCGATATCGGTTGCTCCTACGGTGTCAACGCGGCCCTGCTGCGCTTCGACACCACCGTGAGCGAACTCGCCGAACACTACGGCGGCGCCGAGGACGACGCCGACCAGGCCGCACTCATCGCCCGCGACCGGGCTCGCCTGGACTCCCGCGACCAGCTTCCCGGCGTCCGCTTCATCGGCATGGATGCCGCCCGGCCAGCGCTGGCCTATGCCCAGGAAGCCGGATTCCTGCACGACACGGTGCACGCGGATCTCGAGGCCACCGACCCGACCGAAGCGCAACGCCGTACGCTGGCGGCAGCGGATATCGTCATCTCGACCGGCTGCGTCGGATACGTCACCGAGAAGACGCTGGCGCGGGTGGCAACGGCGCACCCGCGTCGTCGGCCGTGGATGGCACACTTCGTACTACGCATGTTCAGTTTCGAACCGATCGCCGCGGAACTGGCCGCGCTCGGCTACCGCACCGAGCGAGCCCCCGGGGTGTTCGAACAACGCAAGTTCGCATCCGATAATGAACGCACCCAGGTGCTGAATGCCTTGGCCGCCAACGGAATCGACACCGCTGGCCAGGAAAGCACAGGTTGGCTGCTCGCCAACCTGTACATTTCGCGACCGTTACCGAAACACGCCGACCCCGAGGACCCGCATTGACCGAACGCACCTTCGCCGCCGACGACCACCTGCCAAGGGTGCCCCTGCCGACGCTGGAGGAAAGCGGCGAGCGGTTGCTGCAGTGGTGTGCGCCACTGCTGACCGCCGACGAATTCGCCACCACCGAAGCCGCGGTAGCGGACCTGCTTCGCCCCGATGGTCCGGGCCGAAAGCTGCACGCGGCACTGGCCGAATACGACGCCACCCCCGGTGTCGGGAGCTGGCTGGATCTGTTCTGGCCGTCGCGCTACCTGGGCCGTCGCGATCGCACCGCATTGAATGCCAACTTCTTCTTCCTGTTCCGCGATGACACCGCACTGGCCGCCTCGACCGGCGCGTCGCAGGTGGAGCGGGCGGCCGGAATCATCACGGCCGCGGTCGATTACAAGCTGGCGCTCGATATCGAGGCGATCCCGCCGGTGACCCAGCGTGGACAGCAGCTGTCGATGTGGCAGAACAAGTACCTGTTCTCCGAGACCCGGATTCCGGGGGAGGCACAGGATTCCGTGCGGGTGCCCTACAGCGACGAATGGCCCGGCCCCTCGGCCGCGAGGCATATCGTCGTGTTCTTCCACGGCAGCATGTTCCGGATGGAGGTGATCGGTCCGGACGGTGTGCCCTACTCGCTGGAGGATCTCGCCGACGGACTGCGCGCGGTGCTCAAGGCGGGGGCGCGCTCGGCCCGCACCGATACCGCCGTCGGTCATCTGACCACCAAGGCGCGGGCCGAATGGGCCGTCAGTCGACAGGGACTGCTGGCCGAACCCGCCAATGTCGCGGCCTTGGACACCATCGAGACTGCGCTGTTCGGACTGTGCCTGGAGGATTTCACGCCGCGCGACGAGCTGCATGCCTGTGATCAGCTGTTGCACGGTGACAGCGCCAACCGCTGGTTCGACAAGTCGGTATCGTTCATCGTCTTCGCCGATGGTCAGGCAGGCATCAATATCGAGCACTGCGGTCTCGACGGCACCACCATCCTGTCCTTCGTCGACACGCTGCTGCAGGCTCCGGCTGCCGAACACGCCGAACGGGCCGGGGCGCAGCCGCAGGGGTTGCCTCCGGTCGAACCGATCGAATTCGTGCTCGATCCGGCGCAGCGCGCCGATATCGCGGCGGCTGGAGCGGCGTTTTCCCGGTATGCGGCCGAGAACGCCACCGCGACAGTATCTTTCGAGTTCGGAACCACCCGCGCTAAGCAACTCGGCATCTCACCGGATGCGTTCGCACAGCTGAGCTATCAGCTGGCGCACCGGCGCAGCAAGGGATTGACCGGGGCCACCTACGAATCCATTGCCACCAGGCAGTACCGCAACGGTCGCACCGAGGCCATGCGGGTGGTGACACCGGAGATGGTGGCCTTCGTCGATGCCATGCAGGATCCGGCTGTCGCACAGGCCGACCGGCTCGCCGCAGCGCGGACCGCGGCGAGCGCGCATGTCGAACGGGCCAAGCAGTGTCAGGCGGGTGATGCGCCTGAGCAGCATCTCTGGGAACTCGAGTGGATCCAGCGGCGGCGCGGCGCCGAACTCGGCGTCACCGAACCGATCCCGCTCTACACCAGTCCCGGCTGGACGATCATGCGCGACGACTACCTGAGCACCAGTTCGGCCCCGTCGGTCAATATCCGCTACTTCGGTTTCGGCTCCACCAGCCAGAAGTGCATCGGCATCGCCTACGTCCTGCTGCCGGACCGCTGGAACATCTACCTGGCCACCCCGAAACCGGTCGCCGACGAGATGTACGCCTTCGCCGACCACCTGCGCACCGCCGTAGCGGATGTGGAGGCCCTCCTCACCGAGGCCTGACACGCTCACTGCGTCGCCGTCGCTCCGGCCCACCGGGGCGACGGGGACGCATGGCGTCAAGAGCGGGATAACAGGACTGGACACGGGTCTCACAGGCATCCGCGAACTCAGCGGTGCTGCTCTGGTCTTCAGGGGCGTCGTCGTCGCAGGGAACGGCAGCGATCGTTTGTTGTCGGTGGCTCGTGCGATGCTGTTGCGGTGGGGCGGTTTACGAGTTTCCGGTTCTGTCTCGACCCGACCGTCGAGCGGCCATCACTGCTGGTCCGCCATGCCGGTGCGGCACGGTTCGCATTCAATCAATGTCTTGCTATGACGAAGGCGGCGTTGCGGGGTCGTCGCCGTAACAAGGATGTGCGGGTGCCGTGGACCGGGTTCGATCACATCAACGGGTTCAATGCGTGGAAGAAGACCGAGCAGGCCGGACGGGTGTTTGCGGTCGATTCGTCGGGGTCGGCATCGTTGGTTGCGGTCGGGCTCGGGTGGCGAAATCAGGTGTGCCAGCAGGTGTTCGAGGAAGCTGCCGTGAACCTCGGACGAGGGTTGGTGGCGTGGCGGGATTCGCGGACCGGAAAGCGTGCCGGACCCCGGGTGGGGTTTCCGAAGTTCAAATTGAAATCGTCGACGGTCCCATCGTTTCGGCTGCGGAACAAGCACTCTCCCCGTGGGCGGCCCATGATCCGAGTCGGCGAGGACGGCCCTCGGTCGGTGACTTTGCCGGTGATCGGCGCGGTGCGGGTGCAGGAGGACACGCGCCGGTTGCGGCGGATGATCGCCGCAGGCCGGGCGAAGATCGTGTCGGTGACGCTGTCGTATCGGGCGGGTCGTTGGATGATCAGCCTCGTTACCGAGGCCACTGACTTGCATCCCGCGCACCGGCATCCGGTTCGTGACGGCGGCGAGGAGGGCGGCTGGGTGGGTGTTGATCGGGGATTGTCGGCATTCCTGGTCGCCGCCACCAGTGACGGGGCTGAGGTTGACCGGATTACCGATCAACCGAAACCACTCGTAACCGGGATGGCGCGGCAGCGCCGCCTTGCGCGGTCGGTCACCCGTAAACAGAGGGGAAGCCGTCACCGCCGTACGGCCGTTGTCCGGTTGGCGCGGCATCATCACCGGATCCGCAATATTCGAGCGCATTTTCTGCATCAGGTGTCGAATCGGCTGGTCAAGACTCACGACCGGCTGGTTATCGAGGATCTGAATATCGCGGGCATGTTACGCAACCGGTGTCTGGCCCGTGCGATCGGTGACGCCGGGTGGGGCGAGTTCGCCCGCCAACTCCGCTACAAACAGGGCTGGCGCGGCGGCGATGTGCTCACGGTCGATCGGTGGTTTCCGTCGAGCCAGTTATGTTCACGTTGTGGAGCCAGCACTGTCGGGTTGACACTGGCCGACCGCATCTTCACCTGCGGCTGCGGGGCACGCCTCGATCGCGATCTCAATGCCGCAGTGAATCTCGCTACTCGGGGCGAGCAACTGGATCTGTGCCCGAGTCCGGGAGCCCGAAGCACGAGCCCCGGATAACAACGCCCGCCGACGGGACGGCTCTGGCACCCACTCGGGTGTGTGAAACCAGCCCGGATGACGCGGGAACCGGCGCAACCCGACACCGGGATGAGCACCGGACGTCCGAGAAGGACGGCGTCGACGACTTCCCCCGGGGAGTTTCTCAGACGCGCTGTGAAACAATGGCTCACCGTGAAGAACTTCGAAACCCTGTTCGCCGAGCTGCAAGATCGTGCGGTCACCCGCCCCGAGGGGTCCGGGACCGTGGCGGCATTGGACGCGGGCGTGCATTTCCAGGGTAAGAAGGTGCTCGAGGAGGCCGGTGAGATCTGGTTGGCCGCCGAGCACGAGGGCGACGAGGCGCTCGCCGAGGAGATTTCGCAACTGCTGTACTGGGTCCAGGTGCTGATGGTGGGCCGCGGGCTGAAGCTGGAAGACGTGTACCGACATCTGTGACGGCCGCGTCGATCCCTAGTTCTCCTCCCCGAAAGGACCCATCCATGCTGCGCGTCGCAGTCCCCAATAAAGGCGCACTTTCCGAATCGGCCACCTCGATCCTCGCCGAGGCCGGTTACCGCAAGCGCACCGATTCCCGCGACCTGACCGTCCTCGATCCGGCCAACCAGGTCGAGTTCTTCTTCCTGCGGCCCAAGGACATCGCCATCTACGTCGGCTCCGGCGAGCTCGATCTCGGCATCACCGGCCGCGATCTGGCGCTGGATTCCGGTGCGCCGGTTCAGGAACGGCTCGCACTCGGCTTCGGTCGCTCCACCTTCCGCTACGCCGCCCCGGCCGGGCGCGAATGGAAGGTCGAGGACCTCTACGACAAGCGCATCGCCACCTCGTACCCGAATCTGGTCCTGAGCGATCTGCAGCGGCGCGGCATCGAGGCCGAGGTGATTCGCCTCGACGGCGCCGTCGAGATCTCCATCCAGCTCGGTGTGGCCGATGCCATCGCCGATGTGGTCGGCTCGGGCCGCACGCTGCGCCAGCACAATCTGGTCGCCTTCGGCGAGACCCTGTGCGATTCGGAGGGCGTGCTCATCGAGCGCACCGGCTCCGATCAGAACGAACGGGCCCGTAATCAGCTCATCGCGCGCATCCAGGGCGTCGTATTCGGTCAGCAGTACATCATGTTGGACTACGACTGCCCGAAGGAGCTCCTGGAGGAGGCGGTCAAGATCACGCCCGGCCTGGAGTCGCCGACGGTATCCCCGCTCGCCGATTCGAACTGGGTCGCCATCCGCGCCATGGTGCCGCGCAAGCAGGGCAATGAGGTGATGGACCAGCTCGCCGAACTAGGCGCGAAGGCGATCCTGGCCTTCGATATCCGCTCCTGCCGCGCCTTCTGACCCGATTTCGCCCACTCGGCCCCGCTACTCGGCGGGGCCGAGTTGTTTTGTGTGAGTGATCGATTCATCGCGATTGCAATCGGTGTGCTCACCTGCGATTGATTGGTACGTTGCGGCCTCGATGAGGAGATGCAAGGAGTACCACCGTGTCGCAGACACCGCCCGCGAAACCGTCGGGCAGCACATTCGCATGGAATGAGGACTGGCTGGCCGCCATCGTCGGCCTGGTTCTCATCGCACTGGTCCTGGTCGGCGCAATCCCGGATTGGTTGGTGCCGTGATGTCGGAGCGCGACGCCAGGACCGAGACGAACGCAGTCGATGAGGCTGCGGTACGATCCGAAACCGCTGCACTGCAGTCGTTTTGACGCCCGACAGTCGTCGAGATCGGCGTCGGTATCGCAGCCGTCATCCTGCTCGGCGCGCTGACCCGCTACTTCGACACACACGTGCCGCAGTGGGCCGTCGGTACACCGTTCGACCGGATCGCCAAGTCGATCGAATTCCCGGTGTACGCCATTGCCATCGGCCTGATCAGCAATGTCGCATTCGCGAAACCCGGTCTCCGGGAACGCCTTTCGGCCGGATTCCGCACCGAATTCTTCATCAAGACCGGTGTGGTGCTACTCGGCGCATCGATCAATCTGAAGATCCTGGTGACCGCGGCGGGGCCGTCGATCGTGCAGGCGCTGCATATCGATACGACCGCGGCGGTTGCGGCCTCGGGTGCGATCGCGGGGGAGAAGGCCCTGTAGATCGCCACCATCGTGAAGACCACCCAGAATGCGCTCATCGGCATTGTCGCCATCGCGCTCACCGCCTACTTCACGATCCGGTTCCCGGCGCGGCCCGGCCGTCGGTGCGTCAGTTCTGGGAGCGGTTCGGCGAAGTTCGTGATCGGCTTCGTCGCCGCGTCCGTCATCGGCACGCTGTATCTGCAGTCGGTGGACAAGAAGACCGGCGCGGCGCATATCGCGATCGTCAACGATCTGCGCACCTGGTTCCTGATCTTCGCATTCGTCTCGATCGGCCTGGAGTTCTCGCTGCGCGGCCTGCGCGAGGCGGGCTGGCGTCCGGTCGTGGTCTTCGGATCCGCGGCCGTCTTCAATCTGGCTGTCGGCTTGGGCCTGTCCGTGCTGCTGTTCCACAACTTCACCGCGTAGATCCGCTCCGGCAACCTGCCGTTTCGGTGCTCGCCGGTCACCCCGGCGAGCACCACGGCGGCATTGTATGCGTTCAGTTCAGGACCGAACTCACGAAAACTTCATGCTTCGCCGTCAACACTGGGGGCATGTTCGGCGAAACAACTATGGAACACCTCGGACGGGCAGTCGTTCGAGCGCGGACAGGGGAGGACCCCAGTGAAACCGAGTGTCGAGTCGATCGGGGCGTGGTGGCGGCTTCGCAATGCGCTCATCGTGATCGGTGATGCCGTCGGCGTACTTGTGCTCATCGGCGTTATCGCCGCGCTCGGCTCGCACGGCCTCGATCTGAATCTGTTCGCCGGTTGAGCTAGTCGGCGACCGCTTCGGCGAAGGTTTCCTCCGGTGACTCACCGGTGCCACTGTCCGGCCAGCCCGGGTAGACCGGTGGTGTGCCGCCGAATGCGGGGCACAGACTCTTGTAGCTGCAATGTCCGCACAGCCAGCTGGTGCTCGGCAGGAACTCGCCGGTCCGGCCCGCCGCCAGAATGGCCTGCCACAGGGCCGAGAGAGTGCGTTCGAAGCGCAGCAGTTCGTCCTCGTCGGGGGCATAGGTGAGGATCTGTTCGTCGGCCAGGTAGATCAGCCGCAATTGAGTGGGCAGGATACCGCGGGTGCGCAGTACCACCAGCGCGTAGAACTTCAGCTGGAACAGGGCCTTGGTCTCCTGGGCGAGTCCGGGCGCCCGGCCGGTCTTGTAATCGACGACGCGCAGCTCCCCGGTGGGCGCGACATCGATGCGGTCGACGAACCCGCGCAACAGCACACCGTCGTCGAGTTCGACCTCCACCCGCGACTCACACGACTCCGGATCGAACCGGGTCGGATCCTCCAGCCGGTAGTACGTCTCGACGAAGGCGCGCACCTCACCGAGAAAGCCCGCCAGCCCGTCCGCTGCGACCACTTCGGCACTCTCCGGTCTATCGGCCAGCACCCGGGCCCATGCGGGCTCGACAAGCTCAGCAGCCCGTTCGAACCGGCGTTCCCCGGCGGGCAGTCCGTACAGGTCCTCCAGTACCGCGTGCACCACCGTGCCGCGCACCGCGATCCGGGTCGGCGGCTCCGGAATCCGATCGATCGCCCGGAACCGGTACTTCAGCGGGCACTGCTTGAAATCCATTGCCCGCGAAGGTGACAGCGCCGGACGCGGACGGTCGGGTGCGACCTCCCGCGCGGTGTCGGCAGGGGGCGTGGATTCCGGCGGATGCATACCTGGCAGGCTATCCGGGCGCACCGACACGCCGGTGCCACCCAGTGCGGACAGCAGCGACGACCAGCGAACGGAGATACATGACGGCCAGACGGACCGGGCCATTCACCATCGGGGACCGGGTACAGCTGACCGATGCCAAGGGGCGCCTCTACACCGTGGTGCTGGAACCGGGTAAGGAATTCCACACGCATCGCGGCGGTATCAAACACGACAACCTGATCGGCGCCGATGAGGGCAGTGTCGTCCAATCCACCAATGGCACACCGTATTTGGCGTTGCGGCCGTTGCTGATCGATTACGTGCTCTCCATGCCGCGCGGTGCGGCGGTCATCTACCCCAAGGACGCCGCCCAGATCGTGCACGAGGGCGATATGTTCCCCGGCGCGCGCGTACTGGAGGCCGGTGCGGGCTCCGGCGCGCTGACGTGTTCGCTGCTGCGCGCGGTCGGCCCGCAGGGCCAGGTGGTCTCCTACGAGATCCGCGAGGACCATGCCGAACACGCGATCCGCAATGTGGAGACCTTCTTCGGCGAGCGGCCGGACAACTGGTCGATCACCGTCGCGGATGTCGCCGCCTACGACGGCCCGCCGGTCGATCGCGTCGTCCTGGACATGCTCGCCCCGTGGGACGCGCTACCCGCCGTGTCCAAAGCGCTGGTCCCCGGCGGTGTACTGATCGTCTATGTGGCGACCGTCACACAATTGTCGAAAGTGGTCGAGGCACTGCGTGAGCAGGAGTGCTGGACCGAGCCGCGTTCGTGGGAATCGATGGTGCGGGGCTGGCATGTGGTCGGTCTGGCGGTGCGGCCCGAACATCGCATGCAGGGCCACACCGCCTTCCTGGTCAGCGCGCGGCGGCTCGCCGAGGGGACGGTCACCCCGAAGCCGCAGCGTCGCCCGTCGAAGGGCTGAATCAGGCGGGCACGCAGGGCGCCTGCGCGAAGCCGAGCATCAGGCAGCCGCTGGCGTCCGAGAGCTTCCAGGTGCCGTCGACATGTTCCCAGGTCAGGGGCATGGCTGGGGCGGTGCCGTGCGGTGAGGTGATGGTCACCTGGGCGGTCGCGGAATTGCCGCTGGTGGTGATGTCGGCGACCGCGTAGGTGAGCTTGCCGTAGTTGCCGAGCGCCTGGTTCATCTGGTCGATATTGGCGGCGCGCTTTTCGCCGTCGACGATCAGCTTGGTCTTCTCGGAGGTGGGTTTCGCCGGATCGGAAAGGGCATCCAGGACGGCGGTGAGGGTTTCGGCGGTGGGTGCGGCGGCGTTGCCGTGGTCGCTGTGACCTGCGGCGCTGGTGGACGCGGCGGCAGAAGTGGTACTCGTGGCCTTGGCGTCGGACTTGTCGTCGGAGCCGCAGCCGGTGAGCCAGACGGTAGCGGCCATCGCCGCCGCCGCGATAACCATGGACGTGCGCAGCGTCCTGGCGGGAAGGAGCATCGGTCAGCAACCTTTCGGTTCGGTCGGCGAAGCACGTCGCCGTGGACTGGTTAGGGCAGGCTAACATGGTGTATCCGCCGTCGACCGCAGCCCAGATGTGATCACGACGAAACCATGTCGGAAAGCGAGAACGGTTCGCGCCCGGTAGCGTTAA
>NZ_BDBY01000019.1 GCF_001613225.1 Nocardia pseudovaccinii NBRC 100343 | reverse complement strand
AAGCTGATGGACACTCTCAAGGAAGCGCGCCAGCAGCTGGTGGCCCTGCGCGAGGAGGTCGATCGGCTGGGTCAGCCACCGAGCGGGTACGGAATTCTGATCGGTGTGTACGAGGATCAGACGGTCGACGTGTTCACTTCGGGCCGCAAGATGCGCTTGACGTGTTCACCCAATATCGACACCTCGACCCTCGAATACGGTCAGACCGTCCGTCTCAACGAGGCGCTCACGGTCGTGGAGGCCGGAATCTTCGACGCTGTCGGTGAGATCGGGACCCTGCGCGAGATCCTCGACGACGGACGCCGGGCGCTGGTCGTCGGGCATGCCGACGAGGAGCGCGTGGTGTGGTTGGCGGGTCCGCTGGCCAAGGTCGCCGAGGTCGATGATCTCGACGATCCCGATTCGCCGATCCGCAAGCTGCGGCCGGGTGATTCGCTGCTCGTCGACACCAAGGCCGGTTTCGCCTTCGAGCGGATTCCCAAGGCCGAGGTCGAGGACCTGGTACTCGAGGAAGTTCCCGATGTCGACTACAGCGATATCGGTGGTCTCGGTCGGCAGATCGAGCAGATTCGCGATGCGGTGGAATTGCCGTTCCTGCACAAGGATCTGTTCCGCGAATACGCGCTGCGCCCGCCCAAGGGTGTGCTGCTCTACGGTCCGCCCGGTTGCGGTAAGACGTTGATCGCCAAGGCCGTTGCCAACTCGCTGGCGAAGAAGATCGCCGAGGCGCGCGGTGAGGATGCCAAGGAAGCCAAGTCGTTCTTCCTGAACATCAAGGGCCCCGAGCTGCTGAACAAGTTCGTGGGTGAGACCGAGCGCCACATCCGGATCATCTTCCAGCGCGCACGAGAGAAGGCGTCCGAGGGTACGCCGGTGATCGTGTTCTTCGACGAGATGGATTCGATCTTCCGCACCCGTGGTTCGGGCGTGTCCTCCGATGTGGAGACCACGGTCGTGCCGCAGCTGCTCTCGGAGATCGACGGTGTCGAGGGTCTCGAGAATGTCATCGTGATCGGTGCGTCCAACCGCGAGGACATGATCGACCCCGCGATCCTGCGGCCGGGCCGTCTCGATGTGAAGATCAAGATCGAGCGGCCGGACGCGGAATCGGCACAGGATATCTTCTCGAAGTACCTGGTCGAGGACCTGCCGTTGCACGCGGACGATCTCGAAGAGTTCGGTGGCGACAAGGGTCTGTGCATCCGCGCGATGATCGAACGGGTCGTCGACCGGATGTACGCCGAGAGCGAGGACAACCGCTTCCTGGAGGTCACCTACGCCAACGGTGACAAGGAGGTCCTGTACTTCAAGGACTTCAACTCCGGCGCCATGATCCAGAACATCGTGGACCGCTCCAAGAAGTACGCCATCAAGGCCGTACTGGACACCGGCAACCCGGGCCTGCGCATCCAGCATCTCTACGATTCGATCGTGGACGAGTTCTCCGAAAACGAGGACCTGCCCAACACCACGAATCCCGATGACTGGGCCCGCATTTCGGGTAAGAAGGGCGAGCGGATCGTCTACATCCGCACCCTGGTCACGGGCAAGAACGCCAGTGCCAGCCGCTCGATCGATACCGAGTCGAATACCGGGCAGTACCTGTAAGTTTCGAACCGAGGGCCGTGCTTCCATCAGGGAGCACGGCCCGTCGGCGTTTCGGGGCTCAGTTTTCCGCGGTGTAGTCGCCAATCACGCGGTCTGATTTCGGAGTCATCCCAGCGGGGTAGGTGGGGGTCATTCTTGCGGTTGATGTGGGGGTTTGGGCGGACGGGTTAAAATTTGGCCATGCGGCCAGAAAATGGGACGGGTGGTCGGCAGCGGTCGTTCATCGAGGAGGCGCGGCGGCGGCAGATCATTGCCTCGGCGGTGGAGGTGATTTCGGAGGTGGGGTACGGGCGGGCTTCGCTGGCGCGGATCGCGAAGCATGCCGGGATCTCCAAGGGTGTCATCTCGTATCACTTCGCCGGGAAGGACGAGCTGATGGAGCAGCTGGTGATCCAGCTGTATGTGTCCGGTGGCGAGCACATCGCGCCCGCGGTGATGGCGGCGGACGGGCCCCGCAATCAGCTGCTCGCCTATGTCGGGGCGAATCTCGGCTTCATCGATGCGAACAAGAAGTATGTCGCGGCGCTGACCGATGTGGTGCTGAATCTGCGTGATGCGGATGGAAAGCCACGGTTCGCCTCGGCGGAGGGAGAGCAGGAGATCATCCAACCGCTCATCGACATCATGCGGGAAGGCCAGCGCACCGGCGATTTCGGTGAATTCGATCCGGCGGTCATGGCCAAGTCGATTCGCGATGCCATCGATGGCGCGGCCGGACGGGCGATTCGGGAGAAAGACTTCGATATGACGACGTACTCGGCGCACGTGTGCCGACTATTCGATTTGGCGACCCGGAAGGGGGGAAGTGATGACCACCGTGGTGGAAAGTGAAGTGCGACAGGAAGATAACGCCGGAGCGACACCGCCGTTCGCGTGGCTCGGTGTGGGCGCGATCGCCGTGGTGTCGGCGATCATGCTGTTCGCATCGCTCGGACGGTACGGATACTTCGGTGACGAACTGTATTTCCTGTCGGCCGGGCGTCGGCTCGGATTCGGCTATGCCGATCAGGGCCCGCTGCTGCCCGCGATCGCCCGCCTGATGGATGTGCTGGCACCGGGATCACTGGTGGCACTGCGGATTCCGGCCGCACTGGTCACCGTTGCCGCGGTGCTGATCACTGCCCAGATCGCCCGGGAGTTCGGTGGGTCGCGGACCGCGCAGGTATTGAGCGCGACCGCGTATGCGACCTCGCCGTTCCTGCTCGTGCAGGGAACTCAGTTGGCCACTAATACGATTGATACCGCGTTGTGGGTGGTGATCAGCTGGCTGCTGATCCGGTGGGTGCGCACCCGCCAGGACAGTCTGTTGCTGTGGGCCGCGCTGGTCACGGCGCTGGATATGCAGGTGAAGTGGCTGATTCCATTCTTCTGGATCGCAGTCGTCATCGGAGTGGCGATCTACGGACCGCGCGAGCTGCTGCGACGGCCGGTGCTGTGGGTGGCCGCGGCTTTCGTTGTCCTGGTCATGGTGCCGACGCTGATCTGGCAGGCCCGGCACGACTGGCCGCAGCTGCGATTGGGTGCGGTGGTCGCGGCGGAGCAGGCGACGATCGGTGGCCGCTTCACCTGGCTGCCACTGGCGCTGATCGCGGCCGGGCTGTTCGGCGGTGTGCTGTTGGTCGTGGGAATCTGGGCGCTGTTCCGCTCGGAGGCGTTGCGGCCGTACCGATTCCTCGCGCCGCTGCCACTGCTGCTGGCCGTGGCATTCATCGCGACCAACGGTCGCCCCTACTACGCGGCCGGCTGCTACGCGGCGATCATGGCGGCGGGCGCGGTGCGCTGGACCGAGTACACCCGACGATGGCGAATCTATGCGACTGGCCCGCTGGTCGCGATTTCGGTGGCGATCGCGGTGTTCACGATGCCATGGCAATCCGAGTCGTCCATCGATCCGGTCGACAGTCAGGCCGAGGCCGGTATCGAAATCGGCCTGTACGGGAAGTTCGGCTGGCCCGAGCTGCGCGAGGCGACCGCCGATGCGTACCAGGCTCTCCCACCGGCCGAGCGCGCTGATGCGGTGATCGTCACCGATTCCTATTGGCAGGCAAGCGCTTTGGATGTCGACCGGAATCGCTTCGGCCTGCCCGCCGTCTACAGCCCCAATCGCGGTTTCGGATACTTCGGCACCCCACCGGATTCCGCGGCAACGGTGCTGTGGGTCGGCAATGCCGAAGACGAAATGCGCGCCACCTGTAGCGAATTGACCCCGGTCGGTCGCGTCGACGCACGCCTGGGCTATCCGGACGTCACCCGCAATGTCACCATCTGGCGCTGCACCCCACGTCAGCACTGGTCACACGTCTGGCCCGATCTGCTTCGCCTCGACTGACCAGCCGTATTGTCCGATTCGTCCAAGACATCCGAACACCACCCGCGTTGACTGGACCATGGCCGGGCCGAACCGCGCCCAGGCCATGGTTCGAGGATCAGGAGGATGCGCGGTCCACCTCGCCGACCCCGACGGTCACCGGTGGGAAGCGGTGTACTTCGTGAACGGAATTTCGGATTGATATCCGTTGTGACACTGGGCTATTCGGTAGTGAACAGACCGGCGAGGAATGGGATCAGTTGGGGCCAGGAGGCTTCGACGATGCCCAGGTGGTCGGTGGGGTAGCTCTGGAACCGGTATCGGGTTCCGGAGGCGCTCAGCTGGCCAAGGAGGACGGCGGTCGAGGGGAAGGGGACGGTGGTGTCCTGCTCGCCCGGGGTGATGAGCAGCGGTTGTCGGTAGCCGGAGGTCGGTACGACCAGGTAGCGGGTGAGTAGAGCGGTGAAGTCGCCGGTCAGCAGCGGTTTGGTCAGTAGCGCCCCAAGGGACAGGCCCTGGACCTGGGCGGGCCAATTCGATACGCACGAGGTGGCCAGACGTTCCATCGCGGCGATACCCGTTGGGGTGTAGTAGCTTTCGATATCGGTGGCAGGGTAGGCGATGCGCATGCCCTCGAGTACTGCGGCGACGTTATCGATGAAGCCATCGAGAACGGGGACGCGGGGTATGTAGGGACCGGCGAGTGCGATGGCCTGCTCCACGTTGGCGGGTGGTGCGAGCGCGGCGGTGCCACGGAAGTCGAGTTCGGGCGCGTAGGTCGGGGCGAGGGCGCCGGTGTTCAAGGCGGCGTGTCCGCCCTGCGAGACGCCCACGACAGCCCAACGCGTCGACAGGTCCGTATCGGCGGTGCGCGCGGCGCGGACGAGGTCGATGGTGGCGGTGGCTTCGGTGCGGGATTGCAGGTAGGGGTGCGGTGTCGCGGCACCGGCATTCAGGCCGACATAGTCGGGTGCGACCACCGCATAGCCTCGGTCCAGCAGACGATGCAGATACGAGGCATCGGCCCGGGCCTTCATGGTGGTGATTCCGCACTGCGGGCCCAAGCCGCTGGTGCCGTGATCCCATGCGATCACCGGCCAACCCCCAGGCGGCGGTGCGCCATTCGGGGCGAGCAGCAGTCCGGTCGCCGTCGTGGCCGCGCCGGTCGGCCCCTCGGTGACGTATTCGAGGACCGAAACCCGAGCGAACCCACCCCAACCCGCTGGCTGTGCGGTCGAGGACACCAGGCCGCCCACCGTATCGTCGGCATGTGCGCCACCCGCGCCCGTTACGGCCAGTATCGCGGCTGCCAGCGCTGTGAGACCCGCCCGCAGGCGAATGCGATCGCTGTTCCGACAGTTCGCACGCATAGCTGCTCCTCTGCTCGGTACAGGATGTCAGCAGACTATTGAGAACCCACCATCGGGGGTCGGGTCGCTCGCCCGTATCGAGATCGGATACGGCACATGCCCTTTCGCATTGTGAAAGAGCATGTGCCGTAAGGGCGCTAACCGAGTTCGGCCAGTTGGGTTACCGCCGGTGCCATGCCCTCGATCCACGCCGCTGGGGACCCGGTGGTCGGGATAATGATCACGGTGTGCACGCCGAGTTTGGCGTAATCGGCCATCTGGCGGACGAATTCGTCGCGATTGTCCGGATTCGGGCGCGGATTATTGGCCATGATGGTGATGCGGATATCGTCGAAATCGCGCCCGACATCGTCGCAATGGCGGCGCAGGACGTCGAGTTTGTGGCCGACATCCTCGGGGGCGGAACCGAAGAGATTGCAGGCGTCGCCGTACTGCGCGACCAACCGCAGCGTTTTGCGTTCGCCGCCACCGCCGATGAGCACCTTGGGCCGGTTGATCGGCTGCGGCGAGCACAGCGTCTCGGCCAGCTGGTAGTGCTTGCCGTCGAAGGGTCCGTTGTTCTGCGGGTCCCACATCTGCTGACAGATGCGCAGCGTCTCTTCGAGGCGCTCGAACCGTTCGGCGATCGGCGGGAACTGCACACCGAGGCCACGATGCTCGCGCTCGAACCAGGCGGCGCCGAGGCCGAGTACCGCGCGGCCGCCCGACAAGACATCGAGGGTGGTGACGATCTTGGCGAGCAGACCGGGATGCCGGTAGGTCACGCCGGTGACGAGCAGGCCGAGGTTGATACGGGAGGTGTGCGCGGCCAGATAACCGAGGGTGGTGTAGCCCTCCAACATATTGGACTCGGCCGGGAGGCCGGTCGGCTCGATCTGGAAGTAGTGGTCCATGAACGACAGCCAGGTCGCACCGGACGCCTCTGCCGCGGCGCCGACCCTGGCCAACTCACCGGCAATGGCGGTGGTGCCGCCGTCGATATCGAATATCGGTAGGTGAAAACCGAGTTCCATGAAGTGATCCCCTGGTACTAGACGATTTTGCACTGCCAACGCTATGACCTGGAGTGCACTCCAAGTCAAGTGTCGGGGGCCGCAATTCTCGCAGGGCCTACCAAAAAACCGATGGCGGTGTCGTCCTGGACGACACCGCCACCAGCTTATGTCGATCAGCCCTGAGCGGTGGTCACCGAATTCAGGACGACATCGGCGTTCGGGCGACCGTCTTCGCCGCCCGCGGCGCCCGCCTCGGCGACCCGCGCCAGAACATCCATACCGCCGGTGATCTTGCCGAACGGAGTGTAGTTCGGCGGCAGCTGCGAATCCTTGTAGACCAGGAAGAACTGGCTGCCGTTGGTGTCGGGACCGGCATTGGCCATGGCGACCGTACCTGCCGGATAGGTGGCGCCGTCCAGGTTCTCGTTCGGGAACTGGTAGCCCGGACCGCCCGTGCCGGTGGCGGTGGGATCACCGCACTGCAGGACGAAGATGCCCGCGGTGGTCAGGCGGTGGCACTGGGTGTGGTCGAAATACTTCTGCCCGGCCAGGAATACGAAGGAGTTCACCGTGCGCGGTGCGCGCGCGGCCTCCAGGGCGATATTGACTGTGCCGCAGGTGGTTTCCAGCTGCGCGGTATACTTCGCGCCCGTGTCGATCGCCATCGCGGGCTCGCTGGCCCACTGCTTGCTCTCGGGCTTGGCCGAATCGGGGGCCACGCATCCGGCGACCGGTGCGCCCGGATCCGCCGAGACCCCGCCCGCGGCGAAGATCGCGAGAGTGGTGCCGACGGCGAGTAGACCGAGGCCCCGTAGCAGGGCAGTCCCGACTCTGCGATGCTGCCTGATGGGCTGATGGTGGTCGAATTGCCGCACCTGCACTTCGCTGCTCACCGGTCAGGATCTCCTTCTGTTGTGTATCGCATCGGGTGATGCTGAGCGGATCATTCCATCTCGACGCTTCCAGCGGAACGAGATGCGTATTGCGACTGTGTGGCAATGGAAATCCGCGGATGTGCGGCGGGTGGTCGGTTAGCATGGCTGCGGAGGCGCATCTGATCGGCTAACTGGTTCGGCACGCATCGACTCTGGCGATGACATCGCCTCCACGGGAGGTGTATCAGCTTGTCCGGATATGTATTTCGCTGGTGTACCGCGATGGTGTGTGTAGGCGCACTAGTGGGTGGATGCACGGCCAGCACCGAGATGAAATCGACCTCGCAATCAAGTGCCTGGCCACCCGACGATGACCGCGGCACATGTGCGGTCGACAAGCAGGCCGACGTTCCGGCAACGATGCGTGACGGCACGGTGCTGCGCGCAGATGTGTACCGCCCGCATACCAGCGATCCGGTGCCGGTGATCCTGATGCGCACCCAGTACGGCAAGGCCGCCGCGCAGATCCAGCCCTCGCGCTATCGCGCACCCGACTGGTTCGCGTCGCACTGCTACCTGGTGGTCATCCAGGACATCCGCGGTATCGGCAGCTCCGACGGCACATTCACCGAATTCGGCAATGACACCCACGACGGCTACGACACCGTGGAATGGGCCGCGCGACTGCCCGGTTCGAACGGCAAGGTCGGCATGTACGGCTCGTCATATGTCGGTGCGACACAATGGCTGGCGGCCATCGAGACGCCACCGCATCTGACCACGATCGTGCCCGCGAATACCGCCTCCGACTACTACGACGGCTGGACCTACGAGGGCGGCGCCTTCCGCCTCGGCTTCGTCGAACCATGGGCCATGGGCACCATCGGCGCGGAATCAGCCGACCGACGTAACGACAAGGCCACCGCCGACCAGTTGCGCGCGGATCTACAGAACATCACCTCGTGGCTGAATTACCGCCCCTACAAAGACTTTCCGCCGCTGCAGCCGAATAATCCGGTCGTCGCGCCGTGGTACTTCGACTGGATCCGCAACTCCACACGCAACGACTATTGGAAGCAGTGGAGCATCCGCGACCGCTATCCGAATGTGCGGGTGCCGGTGCTCGATATCGAGGGCTGGTACGACGCATTCCTCGCGGGCGGCATCGAGAACTTCACCGGCATGGTCGAGCGCGGCGCGGCACCGGCACGGCAGGACCAGCGATTGGTGATCGGTCCCTGGGACCACCTCGGCTGGGGACGACCCACATCGATGATCGCGCCCCGGCTCGAGCAGCTCGGACCGGTCGGCGACAGCCCGATCAACGAGTTGATGCTGGCGTGGTTCGACCACTTCCTCGAGGGCACGGACAACGCAGTGGCGGGCAAGCCTCGTGTCGACTATTTCCTCATGGGTGCCAATCGATGGAAGTCGGCGCCGAGTTGGCCACTGCCGCAAACACAATGGAGGGAATACTTCTTCGCCGACAGCGGCGCCAACGGTGTTGTCGGTCGGGTCGGCAAACTCGTCGATCACGCGCCGGGCGGGCCCGCTCGGGTCGACCGGTATGTCTACGACCCGGCCGCACCCGCACCGAGTATCGGCGGACATTCGTGCTGCTCGGTCGGATCGGGTCCGCAGGGCCCGTTCGACCAGACCGCGGTCGAGCAGCGTTCGGATGTGCTCACCTACACCACCGACCCGCTCGGCGCCGATACCGAGGTGACCGGCCCTATTACCGTGAAACTGTGGGCCTCGTCGACCGCGCCGGATACCGACTTCGTCGCGCGGCTGGAGGTCGTCGCACCCGACGGATCGGCCGTCAACCTCAACAATGGCGTCATCCGTGCCGCGTTCCGGGATTCGTTATCGGATCCGGCCCCGCTGGTGCCCGGCCAGCCCTATGCGTTCACCATCAAGATCTGGCCGACCAGCTACCAGTTCAAGGCGGGCGATCGAATCCGGGTGGCCATCAGCAGCAGTGACTACCCGCAATATGCGCCGAACCCGAATACCGGCGAACCCTTCGGCGACAGCGCCCGCACGCAGCCCGCCACACAGACGATCTACAAGGATGCCGAGCACCCGTCCTCGGTGATCGTGCCGGTAATCCCAGCCGGTGACAACGAGGCCACCAGCTTCGATATCGAGCCCGGATCCTAGGCGCGGCGAACGCGGCGATAGGTGGGGGCCGCGGTGGTCGCGGCGGCGAGCTCGCCGGTGAGCCAGTCCAGCTCGCCGTCGGTGATCGCGGCGACGGTGATGCGCAGGTGGTCGCCGTGCGGGTGGTCCTCGACCTCGAAGGGACGGCCGGGTGCGGCCTTGATGCCCGCGGCGGCCAGCGAGATCATGGCCGCGTTCTCGTCGGCGACGGGGAGCCACAGGTTGATGCCGTCAGCACGAGCGACGGCGACGCCCTTGCGAGCCAGCGCGCGGCGGAGTTCGGTTGAGCGCCTGCGATATTCGGTGCGGGCGGCGGCAACGGCGCGCACCGCGGTGTCGTCTTCGAGCATGGTGAGCAGCAACCGTTGGAGCAGTCGGCTGGTCCAGCCGGGGCCGAGCATACGCCGTTCGATCATCGGATCGAGCAGTTCTGCGGGGCCGCCGACCACCGCGAGGCGCAGGTCCGCGCCGTGCGATTTGGAGTAGGAGCGTATGTGTACCGTGCGGCTCGGCAGTCGCGCGCCGAGGGAGCGCAGTGTGGTGGATGCGATGCCCGCGGAGTGGTCGTCCTCGATGACGAGAGTGTCGGTGCCGGTCAGGATTTCGGTCAGTTCGCGGGCGCGGGCGGCGGTGAGCGAGACGCCCGTCGGATTCTGTGCGCGCGGCTGCAGGATCAGCGCCGCGGCGCCACGTGCCCGCTCGAGATCCTCCGGCAGTAAACCGGATTCGTCCATGCGAACCGGAATAGGCCGAGCCCCGATCCGGGCGAGCAGGTCGAGAAAAGGTGGGAAGCAGGGATCTTCGACCGCCACCGCATCACCGAGCCGCACATGGGTGGCGAGCAGTCGATCGATGGCGTCGAGCGCCCCGTCGACGACCGCGAGCCGTTCGGCGCGGCAGGGCCAATCGGTGCGGACCTTGGCGG
>NZ_BDBY01000018.1 GCF_001613225.1 Nocardia pseudovaccinii NBRC 100343 | reverse complement strand
GGCGGGGTCGCGCGGGTGGCGCTGCGTTCGCCGACGAAGGTTCCGGCACGCCCCCGCGCGACGATCGCGCCGGTGGCGGCCAGCGCGCGCCAAGCCTGGTTGACGGTAGCGGGGGACACCCGCAACTCGCGGGCGACCTCACGCACGGTCGGCAGCCGCGATCCGGGTTCGATTGCTCCGGAACGTATCCGGCGGCTCACCGCGGCCGCGATTCCGGCGGGGGTGCGATCTTCGAGATCCGCGTTGAACAGGCCGGACCGGGCCGCGCCGGTGGCGGGCGCGGTGTCTCGCAGGTCGTCTGCGGGCACCTGCGGCGCGGTCGTCGGATCGAAGTTCACAGCGTCATTCTGCGTCGGGCACAGCGCCGGAACGAAGACCGGCCCCAAGGTTTACGGCTACGAAACTGTTTCCGCAATCTTGTAACACAACCGAATTGGATCTCGGTGAAGTATAACAAAGCATGGGAATCGTTCGAGCGGCGCTCGTCCAGACGAACTGGACGGGTGATAAAGAGTCCATGATCAAGGCGCACGAGGACTACGCACGCCAGGCCGCCGCGCAGGGCGCCAAGGTGATCTGCTTCCAGGAGTTGTTCTACGGCCCGTACTTCTGCCAGTTGCAGGACACAAAGTTCTACGACTACGCGGAATCGGTGCCGGGGCCGACGACGGAGCGCTTCGCCGCCCTGGCAAAGGAATTGGGCTTGGTAATGATCCTGCCGGTATACGAGCAGGAACAGCCCGGGCTGCTCTACAACACCGCGGCGGTCATCGATGCGGACGGCAGCTACCTCGGCAAGTACCGCAAACACCATATTCCGCACGTCAACGGCTTCTGGGAGAAGTTCTACTTCCGGCCCGGAAATGTGGGCTGGCCGGTCTTCGATACCGCGGTCGGCAGGGTCGGCGTCTACATCTGTTACGACCGGCATTTCCCGGAGGGCTGGCGCGCCCTGGGCCTGGCCGGTGCGGAAATCGTCTTCAACCCCTCCGCGACCTCGCGTGGCCTGTCCGGTTACCTGTGGAAGCTGGAGCAACCGGCTTCCGCGGTCGCCAACGAATACTTCATCGGCGCCATCAACCGGGTCGGTATCGAGGAATACGGCGATGACGATTTCTACGGAACCAGCTATTTCGTGGATCCGGAAGGTAAATTCGTCGGAGACGTCGCCTCGGACACCGATCCCGAACTGGTGATCCGTGACCTCGATATGGATCTGATCAAGGTGGTGCGCGACCGCTGGGCGTTCTATCGCGATCGCCGCCCCGACGCCTACGGACCGATGGTGGCTCCCTGAGGCTGGTGATATCGATATGACGAAGACATTCATTCACGGCGGCACGGTGGTGTCGGCCACCGGATCGCAATTGCTCGATGTGCTCGTCGACGGCGAGACCATCGTCGCGGTCCTGCAGCCCGGCGCCACCGCGTTGGGCGCGGATCTCGCCGGGTCCGCCGATGTGGTCATCGACGCGACCGGCAAATATGTGATTCCCGGCGGCGTGGACGGCCACACCCATATGCAACTGCCCTTCGGCGGCACCGAGGCCTCCGATACCTTCGAGACCGGCACCCGCGCGGCCGCCTGGGGCGGCACCACGACGATCGTCGACTTCGCGGTGCAGAAGCCGGGGGAGCGGGTGCAGGACACCCTCGGTCTGTGGCACGAGAAGGCCGCGGGCAACTGCGCGATCGACTACGGCTTCCACCAGATCATCGGTGAGGTGAACGACGAATCCCTCAAGGGGATGAGCGAATTGGTGGCCGAGGGAGTCACCAGCTTCAAGTTGTTCATGGCCTATCCGGGTGTCTTCTACTCCGATGACGGTCAGATCTTGCGGGCCATGCAATCGGCGGCCGATCTGGGCGCGCTGCTGATGATGCACGCGGAGAACGGCATCGCCATCGATGTGCTGGTCGAGCAGGCACTGGCCCGCGGTGAGACCTCGCCCTACTACCACGGTGTCTCCCGGCCGTGGCAGATGGAGGAGGAGGCCACCCATCGTGCGATCATGTTGGCGCAGTTGACGAATGCGCCGCTTTACGTGGTGCACGTCTCGGCCGAGCAGGCGATGGAACAGATCGCCGCCGCGCGGGGTAACGGGCAGAACGTCTTCGGTGAGACCTGCCCGCAGTATCTGTATCTGTCACTCGAAGAGCATTTGGGCGCACCGGGTTTCGAGGGTGCGAAGTGGGTGTGCTCGACGCCGCTGCGATCGAGGGCGGAGGGGCATCAGGACGAGCTGTGGCGCTATATCCGCACAGGTGATGTCACATCGGTGAGCACCGACCACTGTCCCTTCTGCATGAAGGATCAGAAGGAGTTGGGGCTCGGCGACTTCAGCAAGATTCCCAACGGGATCGGCGGTGTCGAACATCGGATGGATCTGATGTTCCAGGGCGTCAAGAACGGGCTGATATCACTCGAGCGCTGGGTCGAGGTCTGCTGCACTACACCGGCACGCATGTTCGGCATGTATCCGCGCAAGGGCGTCATCAGTCCGGGCGCCGACGCCGACATCGTCATCTATGACCCGAACGGGCACACCAGCATCGGGTTCGGCAAGACCCACCACATGAATATGGATCATTCGGCGTGGGAGGGCTTCGAGATCGACGGACACGTCGACACAGTGCTCTCGCGCGGCCGCGTGATCATCGACGACGGCTCGTATCTGGGCAGTGCCGGTCACGGCCGGTTCATCGCCCGCGAACTGTCGCAGAACCTGATCTGACCCGATTGGCCTGATGTGACCTGATTGGAGAGTGCCGCATGGATATCGGTGTGGTGCTGCAATGCACACCGCCCGCCTCGCGGGTGGTCGAACTGGCCAGACAGGCGGAGACACACGGCTTTTCGCATGTATGGACCTTCGATTCGCACCTGCTGTGGCAGGAGCCCTACGTCATCCACAGCCAGATTCTGGCCGCCACCCGCAAGGTGGTCGTCGGCCCGATGGTCACCAACCCGGCCACCAGGGACTGGACGGTGACCGCGTCCACCTTCGCGACGCTCAACGACATGTTCGGCAATCGCACCGTCTGCGGTATCGGCCGCGGTGACTCCGCGGTGCGCACCCTCGGCGGCAAACCGACCACGCTGGCGACATTGCGGGAGTCCATCGAGGTGATCAGGGAGCTCGGCAACGGTCGTAGTGCCCGCATCGGCGACACCGTGGTGCGCTTCCCGTGGGCGAGTGCGTCGCGGCTCGAGGTGTGGGTGGCCGGATACGGTCCGCGCGCACTCGATCTGACCGGCGAGGTCGCCGACGGATTCATTCTGCAACTCGCCGACCCGGATATCGCCGCGTGGACGATCGCCCGGGTGCGGGCGGCCGCGGAGAAGGCGGGGCGCGCGCCCGGATCGGTGAAAATCTGTGTGGCGGCACCGGCCTACGTCACCGACGGATCCGATGCCGCGACGGCGCATGCCCGGGAACAGTGCCGCTGGTTCGGCGGCATGGTCGGCAATCACGTCGCCGATATCGTCGCGAAGTACGGTACCGACGGCGATATTCCGGCCGCGCTCACCGACTATATCGCGGGCCGTCAGGGCTACGACTACAACGAGCACGGCCGTGCGGGCAATACGCATGCCGAGTTCGTGCCGGACGCCATCGTGGACCGCTTCTGTGTCATCGGCACGCCCGATGAGCAGTTGGCTCGGCTGCACGAGCTGGAGAAGTTGGGTGTCGACCAGTTCGCGGTCTATCTCCAGCACGATGCCAAGACCGCCACCTTGGACGCGTACGGGGAGTCGGTGCTGCCCAGGCTGGCGCATCCGGTCACGGCGACGGCGGGTGCCGAGTGATCGCCTCGGCAGCGGCGGGGTGCTGTGAGCTGGTCGAGAGGCGTCTCGCGGAGCCGGTTCCGGTGTCGGCGGGTGATCGATGAGAGCGGGAGCTTTGCGGGCGCGGCAGGTCGGCTACGCGGTCGGTGCGCTGGTGCTGGTGGTCGCGGTGTGGGAACTCGTCAAGTACTTCGTGCCCGAGCGCGGGGTGAGTGTCGGCGACACCCGGATTCTGCCGCGCACGAGCGACGCTGCGTTGCCGCACGTCTGGTCGGTCATCACCGTGCTCGGTGACAAGGACGGCGCAGGCACGGTCGGCGGAACACTGCTGCGCACAGCGGGATTCACCTTCGGGCTCGCGCTGCTGGCACTGACGATCGGCACGGTCGTCGGTATCGCGCTCGCGGTGGTGATGCAGCGTTTCTCCTTCGTCGAGCGCGGATTGCTGCCCTACATCGTTGTCTCGCAGACGGTTCCGTTGATCGCCTTGGCGCCGCTGGTGGCCGGGTGGGGCGGGAAGATCGTCATTGCCGGTGAACCGTGGCGGCCGTGGATGAGTATCGCGGTCATCGCGTCGTATCTGGCCTTCTTCCCGGTGGCGGTCGGGATGTTGCGCGGATTGCAGTCGCCGTCCAAGGCATCGGTGGAATTGCTGCACAGCTACTCCGCGAATTGGTGGGAGACATTGGTGCACTTGCGGTTTCCCGCCGCAGTGCCGCATTTTCTGCCCGCCTTGCGCCTGGCCGCCGCGGCATCGGTGATCGGTGCCGTGGTCGCGGAGATCTCGACCGGCACCGCGGGTGGCATCGGCCGCCAGATCATCGTCTTCTCCCAGCAGGCCACCGGCGACGCGGCCCGGCTCTATGCGGCTGTTCTCGCCGCCGTACTGCTCGGTGTCGCCGTGACCGCCGTCGTCGGCTTGGCAGAAGTGGCACTACGTCGTTACAGCCGTCCGGCCGGGGCGCGCGGTTCTTCAGGAGGTACCCGTTGACCGGGAAAGTGGAATCGGCCACCACGGGTAGCGATGCGGCCGACGAGCAGATCCAGGCGCCGGATCCGGGTTTCGTCGCGGCGGAGGCCGAAGACGTCGCGGCGGTCGACCTCATCGATGTCGGGAAAATCTTCGACGCGGGTTCGGTGACCGCGCTCACGGGTGTCTCGCTGAAAGTCCTTGCGGGGGAGTTCGTCTCGCTGATCGGTCCTTCGGGCTGCGGCAAATCCACCCTGCTGCGCGTCATCGCCGATCTGGAACGACCGAGCAGCGGCACCGTGACCGTGCACGGCAAGTCCGCGCGGCAGGCCAGAATCGACCAGGATTACGGCATCGCCTTTCAACAGGCGGGACTGCTGGATTGGCGCACCGTTGCGGCCAATGTCGAATTACCACTCGAGCTGCACAAGGTTCCGAAGGCCGAAAGGCGCTCTCGCAGTGCGGAGCTCCTCGAGATGGCCGGTCTCACCGATTTCGCGCACCGCTATCCGGCGGAACTGTCCGGTGGAATGCAACAGCGCGTGGCGATCGCCAGGGCGTTGGCCCGTAAACCTTCGCTGCTGCTCATGGACGAACCATTCGGGGCGCTGGACGAAATGACCCGCGAACGCATGCAGGGCGAGTTGCTGCGCATCGCCGGAGAGACCGGTGCCGCAGTGGTTTTCGTGACACACTCCATTCCGGAGGCGGTGTTCCTGTCCGACCGCGTGGTGGTCATGTCACCGCGGCCCGGCCGCATCACCGAGATCGTGCCGACCGGCGGATGGGGCCGGGAGGCGGGTGTCAGTGGTGACGATATCCGTTCCAGCGAGGCGTTTTTCGAGGCCGTCGCCGCGGTCCGCACCGCACTGCGTGGCGGACACGAGACCGCCGACATCATCGTCGCGGGACAGGATCCGCAATGAAGACGTGGCTACCACCGGTGGCATTCGGCGTCGGCGGATTGGCGCTGTGGCAGGTGCTGACCGTCGTGGCGGGTGTGCCGCCCTTCCTGCTGCCCGCGCCGACCGCGATCGCGAAACAGTTCACCGAGAACTTCGACCGCATCGTCGATGCCGCCACCGCGACCGGTACGAACGCTCTCATCGGGTTGCTGATCGGTGCGGTCCTCGGCATTGTGGCGGCCATGGTCGCGGTTCGGTTCCGGCTGGTCGAGGGGCTGTTGACGCCGATGGCCGCCGCGGCCGCCGCGGTGCCGATCGTCGCGCTCGCCCCGCTGCTGAATTCGATGTATTCGACCACCACCGATACCCCGCGCCGCATGGTCGTTGCCATCGTGGTGTTCTTTCCGATGTTCGTCAGCACCGCCCGTGGCCTGCGGCAGGTGCCGCAGGTGCACGCCGATCTGATGACCTCGTATGCGGCGGGCGGCTGGCAGATCACCCGTACGGTGCGGTTGCCCGCGGCACTGCCCTACCTGTTCACCGGTCTGCGCATCGCGGCGCCGGGCGCGGTGATCGCGGCCGTTATCGCCGAATACTTCGGCGGCCTGCAGAACGGCCTCGGCAGCCGAATCACCTCCGCCGCGGCGAATACCGCCTATCCGCGCGCGTGGGCCTATGTGGTCGGCGCCATGACCGTCGGCCTGCTCTTCCTCGCCGTCGTCCTGATTCTCGAACAACTGACCCGCCGACCCCGGACCATCCTGATCCGCGACATCTTTGGGAGATCGAAATGAGAACTGCCACAGGGCGTTTACGCGCTTGTCTCGCGCTGGCGGCATTGGCGGCGGCCGCGCTGACCGGCTGCAGCACCACCGACAACAGCTCGGGAACCACCGCAGACGGCCTGACCAAGGTGCGCCTGCAGTTGCAGTGGTTCAAGCAGGGGCAGTTCGCGGGTTATCTGGCCGCCGTGGATCAAGGCTTCTACAAGGAGCAGGGCCTGTCCGTCGAAATCCTCGATGGCGGAACCGATATCGTGCCGCAGACGGTACTGGCCCAGGGACAGGCCGATTACGCGATCGCCTGGGTACCCAAGGCGCTGGCCTCGCGCGAGGCCGGAGCGGGTATTACCGATGTGGCGCAGGTTTTCCAGCGCTCGGGCACCAAGCAGGTGTCGTTCAAGTCCGACAACATCACGGGCCCGGCCGCGCTGCGCGGTAAGACCGTCGGAAACTGGGGCTACGGCAACGAATTCGAGCTGTTCGCGGGCATGACGAAGGCGGGCATCGATCCGTCCAAGGATGTCAAGCTGGTCCAGCAGCAGTTCGATATGAATGCCTTCCTCGCCAAGGACATCACTGCCGCCCAGGCGATGTCCTACAACGAATACGCCCAGCTGCTGGAGACGAAGAATCCGGGCACCGGGAAGCTCTACACCGCAGACGATTTCGCCACCATCGACTGGAACGACGAGGGCGTGGCCATGCTGCAGGACGCGATCTGGGCGAATTCGGAGAAGCTGAAGGATACGAAGTACCAGGACCAGACCGTCAAATTCATCGCGGCTTCGCTGAAAGGCTGGGCGTTCTGCCGCGACAATGTCGACAAATGCCGCGATATCACTGTCACCGCGGGCAGCACACTCGGCGCCAGCCACCAGCAGTGGCAGATCAATGAGGTCAACAAGCTGATCTGGCCCTCGCCCAGCGGGATCGGCATGATCGACAAGTCCGCATGGGACCGCACCGTGAAGATCGCCAAGGAGACCAAGAACCAGGAGGGGGTCACGGTGCTGAAGCAGGATCCCGATGCGGGCGCGTTCACCGACGAATACGTCACCAAGGCGCTGGACCTACTGAAATCCGGTGGACTCGACGTCACCGGAACGGGATTCGCACCGCAGCAGGTGACACTGACCGAAGGCGGTAAATAGGTGGTCGATCACGTCTTCTATCCCTGGAGCGCCCAGGCGACCCTGAATCCGGTACCGATCGTCGGCGCGTCGGGGTCGTGGTTCTGGGAGGAGAGCGGCAAACGCTACCTCGACTTCTCCTCCCAACTGGTGAATGTCAATATCGGCCACCAGCATCCGGATATCGTCGCGGCCATTATCGATCAGGCACAGAAACTCGCGACCATCTCGCCGACCTTCGGCAACGAGGCCCGCAGCGAACTGGCCCGGCTGATCGTCGAACGCGCACCGGGCGAGTTGAACCGGATTCTGTTCACCACCGGCGGTGCGGAGGCCGTCGAACATGCGGTGCGGCTGGCCCGCAGCTACACCGGCCGTACCAAAATGCTCGCCGCCTACCGCTCCTATCACGGTGGCACCGGCGTCGCGATCGGGCTGACCGGTGAGCCCCGGCGCTGGGGTGCCGAGCCGACCAATGTCGACGTGGTCCGCTTCTTCGGGCCCTACCCCTACCGATCCCCGTGGGGCTCGAGCACTCCGGAGGAAGAGACGACGGCGGCGCTGAACCACTTGCGCCAGGTCATCGAATTGGAAGGGCCGCAACACATTGCGGGCCTGATCCTGGAGACGGTGGTCGGCACCAACGGTGTGCTCGTGCCGCCGCCGGGCTATCTGGCCGGTGTCCGGGAACTGTGCGACGAATTCGGCATCGTGTATATCGCCGACGAGGTGATGGTCGGATTCGGCCGGGTCGGTGAGTGGTTCGCGGTCCAGGCCTTCGATGTCGCGCCCGACATCATCACCTTCGCCAAGGGCGTGAACTCCGGTTATGTTCCGCTCGGCGGTGTGCTGATGGCCGAACGGATCGCGCAGCGCTACGACAATACGGTGTATCCAGGCGGACTCACCTATGCCGGACATCCCCTCGCCTGTGCCGCGGGCATCGCCTCGATCAATGTCTTCGAACGCGACGGCATTCTCGACCATGTGCGCACGGTCGGCGCGGATGTCCTCGGAAAGGGCCTGGCGGAGTTGGCGTCTCGGCATCCGAGCGTCGGCGAGGCGCGCGGCCTCGGGTTCTTCTGGGCGCTGGAGTTGGTGCGCGATCCGCACACTCGCGAGCCGCTCGTCCCGTTCGCGGCCGCTGGTCCCGCCGCTGAACCGATGAATCGGGTCACCGCCGCCGCCAAGGAACGTGGGCTGTGGCCGTTCAATGCGGGCAACCGCTTCCAGATCGCGCCGCCGCTGACCACCTCGGCCGACGAGCTGCGCACGGGGCTGGAGATCGTCGACGAGGTGTTGGAGGTTGCCGACGAATACGTGGAGTGAATCGCCTGCGGTCCACCTCGCAACTCCGCAGGAGCTGACGTGACCGGCATCGCCGATCGTCAGGAGTTGACCGCCGCCGAGGCGCGCCCGCCGATGGCGACCGTGGGCGTCGGTGTCATCGCCGCCGCGTCCGCGGCCGTCTTGGTGTTCTCGACCAGCCGCTATGACTACTTCGGCGATGAGCTCTACTTTTTGGCGGCGGGTCGGCGGCCGTCGTTCGGCTATGCCGATCAAGGTCCGGTATTGCCGATGCTGGCGCGGTCGATGGACACGATCACACCCGGAAACTTCTTCGTGCTGCGGCTGCCGGTTGTCGCGCTGACCGTCCTCGGCATCGTGCTGTGTGCGGTGATCGCGCGTGAACTCGGCGGCGCGGCGGCGGCCCAGGTGCTGGCCGCCCTCGGCTACGCGACCTCACCGTTTCTGCTGCTCCAAGGCAAAATGCTGACCACCAACGCGGTCGACACCGTGCTCTGGGTGATCATCACCTGGCTGGTGGTGCGCTGGGTGCGGACCCGCCGCGATCGCCTGCTGCTGTGCGCCGCATTGGTGACCGCGGTCGATATGCAGGTGAAATGGCTGATTCCGTTCTTCTGGATCGGCGTCGCGGTGAGTTCGCTGATCTTCGGGCCGCGCGAACTGGTCCGGCGGCCGCTGCTGTGGCTCGGCGGGGTCATCGTGGTCGCGGCAACCGCGCCGTCGCTGATCTGGCAGGCGCGCCACGATTGGCCGCAGCTGTCGATGGGCGAGGTGATCAGCGGCGAACAGGGCATACTCGGCGGCCGGGTGCTGTTCGTGCCGCTCGCGGTGCTGCTGGCGGGGTATCTGGGAGCGGTGCTGTTGGTCTATGGCGTATGGGCACTGCTGCGCAATGCCTCGCTGCGGCCGTACCGGTTCCTCGGCGTGACTCTGCTGAGTCTCGTCGCCGTGTTCCTGGTGATCGGTGGCCGGATCTACTACGTCGCCGGAATGTTCGGGGTGGTGCTCGCGGCGGGTGCGGTCGGTCTCGTCGAATTCGCGGATCGCCTGAATCCCGCACCGAGACGCTTGGTCTCAGTGGCCGGTGTGATACTTGCCGCCATGGCCACGGGCTATGTGCTGTGGTCGACGCCGTGGCGCGATGCCGCGCACGTCCAGCCACCCGCCGATGACGCCGAGGCCGCCATCAATATCGGCGTGTACGGCGAATTCGGTTGGCCCGAACTGACTTCCGCCGTTCGACAGGCCTATGAATCGCTCAGCGCGGCCGAAGGCGCCGACGCCGTCATCGTGACCGACACCTACTGGCAGGCCAGCGCCCTCGACCAATTCGACCGCGATCGCCTCCCACCGATCTACAGTCCGAGCCGCGGTTTCGGCTACTTCGGCGTGCCACCGGACAATGCCTCGGCTGTCATTGCCGTCGGCGTGAACGATGCCTTCCTGCACTGGGATTTCGACCACGTCGAACCAGTTGCCAAGGTGGACAGCCGAATCGGCTATCCGGGCAACACCCAGAACGTCACTGTGTGGAAATGCACCGGCCTGCGCCACCGGTGGTCGCAGGTGTGGCCGACCTGGATGCACCTGTAGGTACGCTGCGACCATGACATCTGGGCAAACCGAGATCTGGCACAACCCGCGGTGCAGCAAGAGCCGCAATGCCACCGCACACTTGGACGAGGCGGGCGTGGAGTACACGGTCCGGCGCTACCTCGACGATCCGCCCACGGCGGCGGAATTGCGGACCGTGCTGAAGCGGCTGGGCGCCGAGCCGTGGGATATCACCCGCACCGGTGAGCAGATCGCCAAGGATCTGGGCATATCCGGCTGGGGACGCACCGCCGCGGACCGGGAGCGCTGGATCGAGGCGCTGGCGGCGAATCCGCAGCTGATCCAGCGGCCGATCGTGCTCACACCCGACGGCGGCGCGGTCGTCGCGCGCGATGAGCAGACCTTGGAATCGCTGGACCCTTCGTAGCCGAAATAGCCGGTAGGGTCGGCATTTATGAAGGTACAACTGCGTCATAGTCCGGCCTCCGCGGTCGCGCGGTGCTTCCTGGCCGGCGGCGAGCCGATGCGGGTCGAGAGCGGCGCCATGGTCGCGCATTCGGCGGGAGTTTCGTTGCAGGCCAAGGCCGAAGGCGGCATTCTCGCCGGGCTGAAGCGTTCGGTGCTGGCGGGCGAATCATTTTTCGTCTCGACCTTCACCGCGCCGCCGCAGGGCGGCTGGGTGGATGTGGCGCCCGCACTGCCCGGCGACATGCTGAACCTGCAGATCACCCCCGATCGGCCGTTCTTCATCAGCCGCGGCGGTTGGATCGCGAACTCGCACGGCGTGCAGGTCGAGGGCAAGTGGGGCGGTTTCGCGAATCTGTTCGGCGGCGAGGGCGGCTTCGGTCTGCGCGCGCACGGCGAAGGTGAGGTGGTCGTCGGCGTGTTCGGCGCGATCGATGTGATCGATCTGCAGCCGGGCGAGCCGATCACCATCGATACCGGCCATGTGGTGGCCTATGACCTGGCCATGAACTTCACCATCCGGCGCGCGGTATCCGGGCGGTCGATCCAGTCGTTGAAGTCGGGCGAGGGCTTCGTCTTCGACTTCACCGGCCCTGGCCGAGTGCTGCTGCAGACCCGCAATCCGGGCGCCTTCGCCGCTTGGGCGGGGTCGGTGGCGTCCTCGGGTTAGTCACCGGTTTTCACGACCCTCTTACCTGCTGGACACCTAGCTCATGCAGAATGCAGCTTTCATATCGGGTCCAGCAAGGGAATGTACATGGAGCTCCTCGAAGTCGTCGCGAACCTCTTCACCCAGGTCATGGGTGCTATGAGCGGTAGCGCCGCCTGACAGAACGCAGGCTCATCGGCCCATCAGGTCCTCGACCTGGTGGGCCGATGGCGTTTCAACCCAGCAACTGGTCGGTGAGGATGCGGGTGTCCGGAACGAACGGCCAGGTCGGGTCGGCCAGATGTGCGCGCAATTCGGCATCGGTCCACCACGAGCCGTCCACGATCTCCTCGGGCTGGTGCCGGATGGGCCCGTCGTAGCGCAACTCGTAGGCGAACAGATGGCAGCGCATCGGTGCGCCCTGCCAGATGCCGTCCCAGGACGCGCTGGCCCGCAGGGGCAGCGGTGGTGCGTCGACGGGCACGACGATGCCGAGTTCCTCGGCGAGTTCACGGAGCGCGGTCTGCGCCGGGGTCTCGCCGGGATCGACGACACCACCAGCCAGGCAGTCGTGCATACCGGCGAAGACCATCTTGGTATCGGTGCGGCGGTGCACATAGACGCGTTCGCCGTCGCCGGAGCGAACGAGCACACCCGCACTGGCATGCCAGATACCGTCGCGATAGACGGTGGCCCGGTCGGCCGCGCCGATTTCGCGGCCCGTGGCGTCATAGACCGCGATCATCTCCGACTGAGGGTGCACGAACACCGGTCGAGAGTAACCTGATCTCCGCACGCCACTCTGAGAGAGGACCGCCCCAGATGGTGCTTCCGCGCACACTGGCGAAAATGAACCGGCACGTGACGAACCCGATCCTCGGCCGGTTGGCCGGGAAAGTGCCACCGATGAGCATGGTCGTCCACAAGGGACGAAAATCCGGGCGGGCCTATAGAACTCCGGTGTGGGCGTTCGAAAACGACGGTGTGTACCGGATCGCGCTCACCTACGGCCGCGATGTCGACTGGGTCAAAAACATCACGGCCGCGGGCGGTTTCGAGCTCGAGGCCAGGGGTGCCGTCGTGCTGCTCATCGATCCGGTGGTTGTGCACGATGCGTCGGCAGCGTGGGCGCCACTCGGCGTTCGGCAGGCGCTGAAGGTGATGTCGGCGACGGACTATCTGCAGGCGCATCCGGCGTAGCGCGGGTCGAGCGCCACCTGCGTGCATGCATTCCCGCGTTGTAATTGCGCGCAGCGCTCTCACGTCTGGTCGGCGCTCGGTGTTGCTTGTAGCGAGGGCCATTCGGGGCGATCGGGTTGTGACGCGTCGGCTTGCGTGTGGTCAGGCCTTGCGTCATCGGTGACTCGGGTTTCGCGTTCGGGCGCATGGACCTGACCGGCACCTACGAACGCGGCTGATAGGGGCCTGCGGTACGGCGGTTGTTTCAATCGGGGTTATGCGGCGTTGCGATGTGGAAGTTCGAGTGTGTTCCGCGCGCGTTCCAGTACCTGTCGCGGTTCGAAGTGGTCGGCCTGCCACGAGTCGGTGCCGATGCCCACCTTGCCGCGCCAGGCCCGCACGATCTTGGCGTGCACCGGCCATCGTACGAATCGGCGCATGTCCTGTTCGGATTCCCACACCGTGATGGATCCGCCGCGCCGGGCGGTGGGCCTGCCCCACAGCCACAGGCCCACCGCGCCCTGCATGACCGGCCAGGTGTTGCCCAGTTCGAGCCCGATCTCGTAGATGCTGCGGACTTCCTCCTCGGACCGGGCCAGGAAGTCGGTCACGCTGACGAACACACGCCCGGAAATGTCGTGGCGCGGACCGGGTTTCCACGGCATGAGCACGATGCCGTCCGCGAATGGCTGTTCGGGAATGTCGATAGTACGCATGTGCATATAGTAAGCATGTGCGTATGAATATGGGAAGTCGGTCGTTCGAACTCGGCTGATCCGCGCGCAAGGGGAATCGAGGCTGCTGCCGTATGCGGGACGCCGGTTCGGGCAGCCCGGTGCTGATGATCGCGCTGGCGGGTCCGATTCGGTGACCGGTTCCGATCGTGCCGGGTCCCTGCCGGAAGACGAGCGAAAGCCGTTGCAGTGCAACGGCTTTCGTGTCGAACTGTGTCCGGAAGAGTTCGACCACTACGTGCGCGGCCTGGCATCGATTCGTGCCCGTGATCCCGTGTTCATCGGCACCGCCGATGTCACTTCGGTGGCGGCCGCGCACCTGATCGTGGTGTGCGCGGAGATCGTGTTGTCCCTCGCCGGATCGGCCGAGAAGCGCCGTGGGCTCTACAGCGTGCAGGCGCTTCCCGGTGTTTTCGTGGTGGCAGGTCAGAGATCCATGAGATCTGCTGCGAGACTGGACAATTCGTTCTTGTAGGTTGTCGCGAGTCCGACCAGCGAGTGGGCTTGGGCCTCCTGCGCTTTGATCATGGTTTCGAGAACCGTCACCCTTCGCCGAAGTTTCGCGATGATCCTCGCCTGATCGCTGATGATCGCCGCATGATCGCTGATTCTCGCCGCTGCACCCTCACCGGCGGATGCCGGTTTCTCGGTGGCCAGGACGACTGAACTCGAATAGGTCACCAGATCCTCTGTTCCGACCGCCACCAATCCCACTTCCTCTTCGGACTCGACGCCTGTCTCGACGTCGGTCGCTATCGCATCTTCGGCTACGTCACTCTCGGTGGGACTGCCCGCGTCCTCAGCTTCTTGCTCGACCTCACTAATGGTTTCGCCCGCGGCTGCCTCTTCACGTTCCGCAACCCCGACCTCTGCCTCGGGCTCGGTCTCGGTCACCGGTTCAGCCTCAGCCATCGGTTCGGTCTCTGGTTCTGGTGTCTCCGTAACGGCGGGCTCTTCCTCGCTCACCGGTTCGGTCTCGGCCACGGGTTCGGCTTCTGGTTCTGGTGTCTCCGCGACTGCGGGCTCTTCCTCGGCTATCGCGTCTGCTTCGGCGGCGAATTCCACTTCGGGGGACTGGGCCGCGCTCGCTTCTTCAGCTACCGCGATGTCACCGACCTCGGCCACCGTGTGGTCCTCGGTTGGTGCGCCGGTTTCGGCAGTGGCGACGTCGGCGGAGGCTTTGGTCTCCTCGTCGTCAGCTGCTGCGTATTCGTCCGTTTCCACGCCCACTGCGGCAGATTCCGCTTCGGGTTCAGCCTCAGCCGCCGGTTCGGTCTCTGGTTCTGGTGTCTCCGCAACCGCGGGCTCTTCCTCGGTCACCGGTTCGGTCTCGGCCACGGGTTCGGCTTCTGGTTCTGGTGTCTCCGCGACCGCGGGTTCTTCCTCGGCTATCGCGTCTGCTTCGGCGGCGAATTCCACTTCGGGGGACTGGGTCACGCTCTCTTCTTCAGCTACCGCGATGTCACCGACCTCGGCCACCGTGTGGTCCTCGGTTGGTGCGTCGGTTTCGGCAGCGACCGCCTCGGCGGAGGCTTCGGTCTCCTCGTCGTCAGCTGCTGCTGCGTATTCGTCCGCTTCCACACCAACTGCGGCAGATTCCGCTTCGGCTTCGGCCGCCGCTGGTGGCTCACCCTCGGTTGCTACCTGTCCCTGTTCAACCGCTTCGAAGACCCCGGCGGCTTGGGCATCGGGTGACTCCGCCACGGCTGCCTCGTCCGCCAGCTCTGTTACGTCGGACGCTTCCGCCTCGGGGATGGGGGCCGCATGTTCTTCGTCGGCTGCGCCCACAACTGCTTCAGCCTCGGGCGCCTTCTCGCCGTGTGCGGGTGCCTCGCTTCCAGCGACCACCTCCGCCGCAGCGACCTGCTCCTCTTCGGCCGCCGCATCCTCCGCAACGGTCGGTTCCACCTCGGCGACTACCGCATCGCCGTCTTCCGCGGTGACGTCCGTCTCGGCCGGTGTTTCGGTCGTGACGTCCGCACCGCTTTCAGCTACCTCGCCGGGGGCACTGACAATCTCCTCGTCGGCCACCGTCACTCCGCCTTCGCCGGTGTCCGCGTTCCCCGTGATCTCGGCTTCAACTGACGGTTCGGCTTCCGGCACTTCACCTTCGGCGACTGCTTCGGCCTCAGTCGCAGCAGCGACAGCGGCCTCCGCGACCGACTCCGCACCGTCGGCTGATCCTTCAGCGTCAGGTTGGGCGTCGTCGGCTTCACTCTCGGCAGCGACTTCGTCTTCGGCGTCCACCGCCGCCGTTTCCTCAGCCGCATCCGCGGCCTCGACTTGGGGCACTTCATCTTCGCCTGCTGTTTCAGCTTCAGCCTCGTCGGCAACAGCATCGGCTTCCGCGACCGGCCCCGCAGCTTCGGCCTCAGCGTCAGGTTGAGCCTCGGCGATGGCTTCGTCTTCGGCCGCCGCCGTTTCCTGGACCGAGTCGGCAGCCTCGACTCCAGCCTCGTCTGTCGAGTCAGGTTGCGGCACTTCATCTTCGGCGGCTGCCTCACCCTCGGCTTCCGCCACCGACGCCGCAGCTTCGGCCTCAGCTTCAGGTTGAGCCTCGGCGGCTGCGCCCTCGTCGGCGGTCGCCTCCGTTTCCGAGTCGGTAACCTCGTCTCCGGCCTCGTCTGTCGAGTCGGGTTGCGGCACTTCGTCTTCGGCTGTGGACTCGTCTTCGGCTGCCTCACCCTCGGTTGCCGCGGTTTCGGTGACCACCTCACCCTCGGCAACCAGATCGCTCTCGGCGGAGGATTCACTGGCCTCGGGTGCCTCAGCTACGGGTTCCGCCTCGGCGTCGGCAACGGTCTCACCCTCCGCCAGTTCACTCTCAGCAAATGCGGATTCGACCTGCGGCGCTTCGGTACCCTCGGTCGCAGCTGCGGGCTCCCGCTCGGCTGCCGAATCGTGCTCGGCAACCGAGACCGTAATCTCCTGGGCTGCTTCAGCTTCAGCATCCGCCGCTTCGCTCTCAGCCGCCGTTTCATCCCCAGCGAGCGCGGTTTCGCCCGCTGCGGGCACTTCGACCTCGGCCAAAGTGGCCGTTTCCGGCTCGGTCACCGCCACCTCGCCGTCGGTAGCTGTCGTCTCCTCCTCGGCGTCGTCGGTGGTGTGCGCCCGGTCGTCGGTCGTTGTCATAATTGTCTGCCCTTTCGAACACTGCGATAGTTCCCCGGCTCGAGCCTCGGGGGCCTACAGCGTCGCACGGGATCGAGGTTGCTGCCTCCGAATCCGGCGGTGCTGGTACGCAATTCAGCAGAAGTACACAGTCGACACCAATCTGTGACCCGAAATGCCGGTGACGTCGTGCTGGCTTGTTCCGTGCGGGCGCGTCTTGTCACGCGACCACACACGCACGACTCACCTAAACCGATGATGCTGAAATGTTGCTGTGTCAAGGAAAGTTCGGTCGGCGCGAACTGGCCGCACCCGATCATGGTCAACCCTGCAAGCCGCAAGGTCGTGCTCGACCGAATAGTCCGAGCGACGGCGCTGCTGCTCGCCGACCGCACCGACGGTGCGGATTGCCGATGTCGACCGCTCTCTCCATGAATGCGGTCCGCTGGCCGACACGAAATCCTGACTTCGCACGCAGCGGAACCTACGCTGCCCCATGAGTGGTTCGGACTCCGGAAATGTATTGGGGGAACTCATGTTCACAGGACGCACACTGTGGCCGTCTGATCAGCCGACAGCCGCGCCCGCGTTGACGGTATACAACAACAAGTTGGTACTGGTGTGGGCGACACAGAGCGGCACCATGTATGTAGCGTCGGGGATGGAAGCCGACGGAGTTGTCAATGCGAAGCCATTGCCGTCGGACTTCAGCCTGCAGCGCCCAGCGTTGGCTTCGCATGCCCACACCGGGCTGCTCTACCTCGGCTATACGCGCACCGACGGTCGGATGTGGCTCGCGTGGTCGAACAATGGCGTCGACTACCAGGATCGACGCGAGTGGCTGGAGCCATCGATCGGCGGGCCTGCGATGCAGTCCGACAACGTCTCACTGTGGTTGAGCTACACCGCACAGCGCAACCTGGTACTCAGCGCGGTCAAATCGCAGAATCCACCGTTCAGTTATTACGGGATGACCCCGGAACCCGCCGAGCAAAGCGTGGATACTCCGGGGCTGGTGATCCATCCGGCCAAGGGGGTGCTCCTGGCATGGACGGGTATGGACAGCGCGAACAATCTGAACGCGCGCTACATCGGCGTCAATGTCCCGCCCGGTCGGGCCACCTTCAGCGATCGGCTCATCGGTGGCCCGAACCTTTTCACCCTCGCCGGCCGCTACGTGGCGGGCTACACCGGCAAGAACACCAATATCTACATGCTCTTCGATATCGACAACCTGAACGAGGGGCAAGCGCAGCGGTGGAAATTCGCCGATACCAGCCCGTGGCCACCCGCGGTCGCGACCGTCAACGGGATCACCTACGTCGCCTGGTTCGGCACCGACGGCCAGAACAAGCTCAACTTCGCCGACCTGGGCTCCATGCCGACTATCTACCGCGGCGGCAGCGGATAGCGCCTCAGCCGTTGCCGTAGATGCGATCCGGGACGACGAGAACGACTGCGCGGCGCTCGGCAGCCATGACCCGGTCATATTCGTCCCAGTCGTCGTGGGTGCCACCCGCCGCAGTGAAAACCTCCCGCAGCAACTGCCGCAGCCGTTCGGCGTCGATGTCCGGCACCGGGTCGTCGGGACCGGCGATCCACACCGATCCCTCAACAGTCGCCCACACCCACCCGACACGGACGACAACCGTCATCCGCGCCCGAACACGGAGGTTGTCCAATTTGCGTGTACCACCGCGGATCACCATGCCCACTACGGGCTCACCGGTCCGCGGGTGCGCCAACACTCCTGCGTTGACGAGCGAGGACTGAACAGTGCCATCGGCCCGCGACGTCGAGACGACGCAAAGGCCACGATCACCGGCGATCAGCCGAGCGAAGTCCGCGATATCGGTCACGGCCGAAGTCTACGGAGCGCGGGCGATAATGCGGGCGTGCCGAAGCAAATCCGTGCGACCTCGAACACACGGCCTGGTACAGCCGATCCGGTGGGACGAGTTCGCCGCGTCGCGCGGTGATCATCGCCGGACGTGGCGAAGTCGGAATTACGCGAGGACACTGAAGGCGTAGCGCCGAAGTCGACTCCAGGAGCAATGTGATGGCACCCGACAGGCCTTTTGGGTTCGATCCGGAAGAATTCGAGCGCGCGTTGCGAGAGGCGGGGATCGAATTCCGTGACCTGCTCGGAAAGGCCAGCGAATACATCGATCGCACCAGCGGGAGTACCCTGGCGTCGCTGCTGGGACAGTTTGTTCAGCCGGAGCGCACGCGGCCACCGAAGCCGGAGGGCGAGACCACCGGCGAGACCAACAGTGGAGTGTGGGTCATCTACAGCATCGATGATGCCAGCGAGGCCAGGGTCGAGCAGGTTTTTCCGAGCGAGCTCGAGGCTTTGCGTGCGCATCGCGACAATACCGACGAACGCCGTCGCGTGCGGTTCCTGCCCTACGGTGTCCCCACAACCGTGCTGGGCACCCAGGTGCGGAACTCGGATTGACGGCACCGCAACAGGCGAGCGCGCGGATACCGCTGAGCGGGACGCGCGTCCCTCCACGATGTGTTGCGTTTCGAACTCTTTCGGAAATTTCGGGCCGTCCGGCGAGTTCTCCGAACGGCACGAAACCCGGTGTTCAAGGAAGCCCCGCACGCACCGCGCGGAGGGCTATCTCGTTGGCAGGCAAAAGGAATAGTCACAGTTCACCCAGCCGTGGCTACTCGACACGGCGAATGAACGGTTTGATTCCGGCAAATTCACTGCAATAGCGCGTACACGCCGATGTGTAGCGTAGCGGCACGAAGGAAATCCCGGCCTCGAGAGGCGACTCGGACGAAGCGGTGGTCTACCGAGACCGAATCAGGAGGCGGGCTTCGGCTGGGTCAGGTCCCTGGCGCCGGTGATCGAATTGATGATGTTGAGGATGGCAGTGGTGCCGTGGTCGACGGCGGAGCTGCCCGAGTCGAACAGGGCGGAACCGGAGGACGAGCCGGCCGAACCCGAGGATGAGCCGCCGTCGGCCGAACCCGAGGCGGAGCCGGTGCCAGCGGAGCCGGTGCCAGCCGAGGGGGCGGAGGGAGCGGCGGAGGCCATCGCGACCGGGCCGAAGAACAGGGCGGCGGCGGAGACGGTGGTGGCGGCGACCAGGGCCTTGCGAGAGAACATCTACGGAGCTTCCTTTCACAGATGGATAACGACGCCATCACGGCGTGCACCACAAATGTTATGAAGAAGAAATCTGCAAATCCACCTCTCTCATTGTGTGAATAATCACCGTTAATAATCGGCTAACGATAAATAATACCGATGTAACACATTTGATCTTCATTCCGGCGGTGAATTCCATGATCAAATTCGGTTGATTTCATCGAGGGTGCCGCGTAATGGCGTGCGGCGGACCCGATCTCGCAGCGGACCTTCGATCCCGGCACGGCGCGACCTCGAGCCGCCGACGCGCTCGGGGCTCGCTGGCATCACGGCGATCCGGCGTTACCTGGCGAGGTGTCGCGCCGAGCGACGGCGGGAAACATTCGCAAACCGCTCTCGTCTCTCACCTGCTGTGCTATAGGACTGGCGGCGTCGCTGCGCTGTTCTGGCGTATCGGCACGGTGGTCAGCGCTGGTTCTGCCGCGAGCTGCCGGACAGGGTGCGTTGGAATGCTTGCAGGTCATCCTCGAGTTTCCGGTGCAGCCAATAGTTGCCGATGAAGCCGAAGACACCTGCGATGGCGAGCCAGCGGATCGAATCGGTGACCAGGGCGACCTCGTCCGGTTTCAGGAACATCAGGCCGTGGATGACGCCGATCAATGGAATAGATGCGGCGACTACGAGGTAGCGGGTGCTGCGGCGGCTGAGGGCGCGGAGGTTGTCGTGGTCCTCGGGTGTGCTGCCGTACGGGAGAAGACGGGGGTAGATGGCGCGGACCACGAACAGGGTAACGAGAAAGAACGGGTAGGCGACGGCGATCGCGCCGGAGACGAGCAGTGAAGCGGACAAGTGCACCACCTGGCCGAGGGACAGGTCGGTGTCGCTGAGCAGTGCCATCGTGGTCACGATCGCGCTGACGCTCCACCCGGCGAATGCGACCCAGGCGACTCGGTCACCGACCGACAGGGTGTCCCTTCGTGCCAGTGCCAGAATCTCAGGGGTGAACGTCCGGCCCTTTCTCAGTCCGCGCCACACCACCAGAAAGACCCTGCGGCACAGGTAGTTCGTCACGATGAGGACCAGCAGGGGGATGATCAGCTCGAGCACCGGGTTGATGGCCCGCAAGGACTGTCGCTGGTCGTCCGGAATCCACGCCTCGATCAAGGCTCTGTTGTGCACGTTGCCGTACAGCACACCGAGGAACCCTCCGGTCGCGCTGGCCAGGGTGACGATCGCCCCCAGCGACCAGGGACCGACTTTCGAACGCAGACTGCTTCCTTGCGGATCGACGAGATCGCGGGCGCGACGGTCCAGGCAAAGCTCGAGCTGCTGTGCCAGCTCGGCGCCGCTCGACCAGCGGTTGTCCCGCTGTGGCGCAAGGCATTTCAACAACACTCGGCGCAGGGTCGGCGGGCAGTCCGGCGGCAGCTCGGACAGATATCGTGGTTCGATGTCTTGCTGCCGCAGCTCCAGCATGCGTGCCAGCGAGGTTTCGGATTCACCTGCCAGTGGTTCGTCGTCGAAGGGCCTGCGGCCGGTCAGCAGTTCCCACAGCATGACGCCGAGCGCGTAGATATCGCTGCGCAGATCCAGATCTTCGGCGGTGGTCGGCAGCTCCGGATGGCAGGCGGCGAGTTGTTCGGGGGACATGTAGGCCAGTGACCCACCGAAGTACGCCATCGGATTGGTTCCGGCCACGTGGTTGCTGAAGCTGACATTGAAGTCGGCGAGCTTCGGAATGCCTTCCGCGGTCAGCAGCACATTGGCGGGTTTGATATCGCGATGCAACACCCCGCTGCGTGTGGCGTAGTCGAGTGCTTCGGCGAGCCTACTGCCGAGCCACGCCACCGTCTCCGGCCACGAGTATCCGGCGATATCGCCGCGGATACCCGTCTCACTTGGGACGATGCCGCCTCGGTCCTGAATGGCGTGATCGACGGCGTCGAGTAGGAGGGCGCCGCTGCGGAGGTCCGGTGATCGGGCGCGCACCAGATTCAGCACCCCGAGCAGCGTGCCGCCCGGAAGGTACTGCATGTACATCAATTTGAGCTCGCCGTTCTCGATCAGCCGATGATCGAAGACCCGCACGATGTATTCGTGATCGAGCTGCGCCAGCGTCTCCGGCTCGGTGCCGCGGTTGTACGAGATCTTCACCGCGACCAGCCGTTGCATCGACCGTTGCCGCGCCAGGAATACCCGTGCGAAGGCGCCGCTGCCCAGTCCGACGAGCAGGTCGAAGTCGTCCACGCTCGCACCGGCGCTGATCCCGCTGAGCGCTTCCAGAGACCGCGGCGGGGCGATCAGTGTGCTGCGGTAGTTGATATCGGACCCGGTCGGCGCAGTGGCATCCACTTCGGTCGGCTGCGTGTCGGGATCCTGGTCGCGTCCGGACCGGCGTCGTACATGGAATTCCTCGTAGGCCAGATCGGGTGGCGTCGGCCCGGTGCTCAGTTCGGCGTATTCGGCGCAGTACTGGGCGAGCCGCTTCGGATGGTCGTAGCGCAGCCATCGGTACTCCAGATCGACCTTGATCAGCTCGATCAGACACATCCGCCGCAATCCGGGCGCATCCGGCAGATATTCCGCGAGGTCCGGCGGTGCACCGGTCTCATCCCAGGTGTCGGCGAACCGCCTGACAACCGATGCCAGCAAGGTGCGAGTTCGGTGGACAGCATCCGACTCATTCGTCGTCGGTTCCAACTCCGCTCCGATCCTCCGGTCCTTCCCAGAAGGCATCTCCAAGATGCAGTCTGTCATGGCGGTGAGCCCCGACCAGGGATTTCCTGCCAGGACAGTGGGCGCGAGGGTCTGGCCAGCCGGGGGACGCCGGGCGGTCTGTCAAAGTTCGGTCGCCCGGGGCCGGGTCAGGCCGGGCAGCATTGCCAGGGCCACCCGGAGGTCGAGGGTGTCGATGTCGACGCTGCGACCGAGGAGTTCCTCGGCTCGGCGAACTCGGTAGCTGACCGCGTTCGGATGGATCGAGAGGCGATCGGCGGCACGGTTTCGGCTGCGGTTCTCTCCCAGATAGGCCGACAGCGTCATCGCTATGCGGCGGGTGGCGTCGTCGTTGTCGGCCAACGACCCCAGCACATCCGTGACGAACGCCAGCGCGAGTTCGGGATCGGCGGTACCGAGCGCCGCGACGGCCACGCTGCGACAGTGCGTGAGCGTGTCTGCACGCGGCCCGATCAGCGACGCAACCCGCCGCGCGTGGATGGCCTCGATGTAGGTGCGGCGGAAGCCGTCCAGTCCTCGGTCCGACTCGCCGACCGCCACCCGGAGGCCGCGCGGAAGATCCAGCGGCCGGTCGGCGCGCTGTCCGGCAGTAGCTCCACCCGCCGCGGATCCTTGGCGAGTTCCATGATGTCGGCCAGCTGCCGAATGCTCGCCTCGGTGCTGACCCAGATTCTCCTCGACCGTCTGCGCGTCCGGGTACAGCTCCGGGCACTCGGCCTGCATCCGTGCGACCGCGCGCTGTGCGAGATCACCGGCAGTTGCGGTCATCTCGACCGCAACCGGTCGCAGCACATCCCGCCAGGCCCGCTGCCCGGTTGGTTCACGTGCCGGTGGCCATTCGACCTCCATGACGGCAGGATGTACGCGCGATTGTCGCCCCGCAACAACGAGCAGCGAAAATCCTGGTGCTGGCATACGAGCAGACCGCCGCGGCTGCGCCCTAGCCTCCGAACATGCTCGGCTCTCCATCGCGGATCGATACCTCAGATCTCACCGGCCGGGTCGTGGCCATCACCGGCGTCGGCAGCGGTATCCGGCCGCGAACTCGCTCTCCTGTGTGCCCATCGGGGCGCGAACCTCGCACTGTGCGACATCAACGAGGCGGGCCTGGCCAGATACCGCTGACGCCATTCGGCGCGTCGGGCGTGCGGTCGTCACCTCTCGGGTGGACGTGTCGGATTCCGATCAGATGAACGAGTTCGCCGTGGCCGCCCGCGCTCGATTCGACGATGTGGATCTGCTGGTCGACCACGCTGGAGTCGGACTCGTCGGAGGCTTCCCCGACATCCATCCGAGGCACAGGCGACGCCGACGAGCGGCGTGAGAACCTCGGCGGTGGTGGCCGGAGAACTGTGCTGGCGCCACAAATGGTGCCCGCAATGTTGTCGCGGTGGGCCGAGAGGATGTGAGCCAAGTCTCCTACCTTCGACATCAGCGATCGACTGGCACGGCGGTACCCGCGGACACGTCACGGACGACGCGGCAGGGCACTCGTCAGCCGTCCAGTTCACCGGCATCGCTTCACATCAGAACCCAGCAACAGAAGGACCCCATCGATGCTCGATATGGACATCACCAAGACGAATGTCGCGGTCGATCGCGCTCTCGCGTCGACCGAGAACCCGAGGCATCGTTACCTGCTGGAGGCGTACAACCGGCATCGCTATCTGGAGATGGCCGGGCGCTTCGAGGAGATCTTCGAGCCGGAGATGACCGTCGGCAACCCTGTCTACCGATTCGATCTTTTGGGGCAGAAGTTGCGACTCGAGGGCGTCGATCAGGTGCGGGCCGTGTACCGGGCGTGGACCGAAACCGACCAATGCGTCTTCTATGCAGAGAACGAAGAGGTCGCTGTCAGTGACCACATGGTCGTCTCGCGGGCCATCATCTACCAGCAGACCGTCGGCGCCGAACTTGCTCAGGGATTTTCCGGCATCGACCCCGATGCGATGTATTTGGTTCGCACCTCCAGCATGATGCTGTGGCCCTATGACGATCGCTGCAGGCTGATCGGCGAGGATGTGTGGGAGTTCGAAACATCCGAGCGAGAATTCATCGAACTCGCCCCCGAAGAGGTACTCACCGCTCAGCGTGCCGGTGAGCTGCTCGCACCGCTGATCAAACCCCTTCAGCCATTTGATGATTCGATGCTTCCCGCGGCGCTGCCGAATCTTGTGTGAAGGTGGGAGCGGCGCCGACGAGCAGTACTCGAGCATGAGGAACTGCTCGATCGCGGTGTCAGTGGGAGTGTCAGGTGTGTGTCAGGTCGGTGTCAGCCAGCCCGGCGACAGTGTTCACATCGAACAAGACGACCGGCACCGACAGGGTTCCAGTCGGCGCCACAACCGATTTCGAGGAGTACACGACATGTCGATCACTATCACCCTGACCGACCAGGACAAGAGCACCCTGCGCACCGCCGCCTACGGCGCCGTGTCGCTGATGGCCGCCTCCGGTGCGCCGCACAAGGGCATCGCGCAGGCCTCGATCGCCCTGACCTCGGCGACCGGGCTGGTCGGACACGTGCTCGCCGCCAAGTCCAAAGACATCCACCTGCAAGGTAAATCCGTCGCCGAACTCGCCGACCAGGTGCTGCCCGCCCTGACCGCGGCCGCGAGCCTGCTTGGCAAGCAGGACCTGCGCGAGGCCGGCAATTTCCGCGACACGGTCCTGGTCGCCGTCGAAGCCGCCGCCGGGCCCCGCAAGGGTGAGACCAGCCCCGCCGCGGCGGTGATGGCCCGCAAGATCACCGCGGCCCTCGACGCAGCCTGATGGAGGTGGGGCGCAGTACAGCTGGTAGCCGACCGGGTAAGACGATCAGCTGCGGCGTCCCTTTGGCGATGTAAATAAAAATGCTGAAATCCCTTGTACTGCAAGGGATTTCAGCATTTCAAGCGGACCGGTCATCGCTGGTTTACGACGCTCTTGGCCCCCACCATGCCCACCATGCTGAGGATGGGGAGCCCGATCACCAAATGTTCGACCGCCGTGGAGATACCCACCCAGAGGTGGCTCGACAGCGCGAGTGGAATGATCACCGCTGCGGCGGTGAGGATTCCGACGATCCAGTTGAAGAACAATTCCGGTGACGGAGTGCCCAGGCGCAGCAGATACCAGAGCACCCCGGCCAGCAGCGTGCAGATGAAGGCCACCGCCGCGAACCAGTACGCGTCCTGGGACATCGGGTTCCACACCCCGAAACTGCCGGTCTCGGTAACCCGGGTGGCGATGATCTCGATAATCCAGGCGCACAGCCAAGCCGCGAGCGCGGTCACGACCGCCGCCGCGAACACACCACCGACGAACATTCCGATGTTGACGTCGGGCCCCTGCTGTGGCCGAGACTGCCGGTCCGGATAATCGGACTGCTGATACGTGCCGTATCCATGGTCTGGGCTGTATCCGTGATCCTGGCCGTACGCGGGGTCACGGTAGTTCCCCGGCTGATAACCCGCTTCGTAATGTGCGGTGTGCTGGTCGCGCGGGTCCCTGGGGTTCAACCGCCGATCACCTCCGTCGAGAGCATCCATGTGCGTCGAGTGTAGGGTGGCCGCGAACAGGCTGCTGCCCGCTTGTCCATTCCGGCGCCCCATAAGGGCTTTCAGCTCACGTGCGCTCGCGCGGGTCGAGCACGACCTGTGTTCCCGGAGTGGTTGCGACCTGTAGGGTGCGCAGTCGCAGCAGTGTCGGGTGTTCCTCGAGCAGTCGCGCGGTATTGGCCAGTGACCGTAGTGCGGCCGCTTCCGCCCGCGCTCGTTCGAGCTCGGCCCGGCCGCGTTCCTTGGCGAGCACGGTTTCCAGTGCTGCCTTGCGGAGTTCGCCGGGCAGCATCAGGTCGCGGGCGTTGAGTGCGTCCATGCGCATGCCGAGTCCTGTTACGGTCGTGGTGATTTCGGCGATGTCCCCGACGAGTAGCGTGCGGTCGGTGACGAGTTCGTCGAGGGAATGGCTTGCCACGGCCCGGCGGGCGGCATCCTGCACCGCCGCGTACAGCACGCTTTCCGGGTACTGCGCACCGGTGGTGAACGCCTCTGGATCGGTGACCTGCCAGTTCAGTGCGTAGCTGACCCGCAGTGAGAGTCCGTCGCGGGTGAGCAGTTCCTGGCCGCCGACATTCAGCAGCCGGGGCCGCATGTCGACGACGATCAGCGTGCAGCGCTTGGCGTCGTAGCGGTGGCGTCCCGGCTCGAGTACTCGCTCGAGTGTGCCGTCGCGGTACAGCAGCGTTCGCTGCCACTCCATGACCGTCGTGTACATGTTTCACTCCTCCCGTACCGTGTGTCGTTGGCTACCTGATTGTTTCGGATGTCACCCGGTTCCGGTCACGGGTTCGCGGCGGGGGCGTCCCGCGGCCGTAGCCGCGGAGCCCGCAGAGCCGTTTGCCGTATCCGACCGGAACCGGGTGACATCGCAGTGGGAATCGAACCCATCCAGGCTTGGAGCCCTTCGCCAGGTGCGAGACCGAGCCCGACACGGGGAACGCGGGTGCGGAGATTCCGCTGCGCCCCTTGACTCGACCTGGAACAACCATAGGGTTCGCGGTACGGGTACGCGAATGATTTATCGCCGCTTCGGTTTCACGCCCGGTTTGGGGGCGGCGTTCGCCCGGGTCGCGGCGACTCGCTTTGCCTCGGTGGCTGTTTCGGCATCGAGGCGGCGGTAGACGAAATGCTGTTGCGCGAGCGTCCAGGCATTGTTCGTGACGAAGTACAGCAGGATCGCCACCGGCAGCAATGCGCCGCCGAGAATCGCGGCCGCCGGGAAGACCCACAGGCTGAGCGTGCGCATAAAGGGCAACTGCGTCGCCCCGGTCTGCCGATCCATTGACGCGCGCGCGGTGAAATGCGTTGCGACAGCGGCGATCAGCATGAGTGGAAGGGCGACGAGCGCCACGGTCGACGCCAGTTCGCCTGCACCGGCGAGTGTTGCCGAGAGGGGTGCGCCGAACAGATCGGCACGCAGGAACGACTGCACATCACTCGGGCCGAAGAGATAATTCGCGGTCGCGGCGTTCTGTTCGGGCGTCATTGCCGCGGTGCGTCCGAACGGCAGGTAATCGAAGGTCCCGGTGCGATCGAATGAACGCAGCACATGGAACAGGCCGATGAACACGAAGACCTGGGCGATCATCGGAATCAGGCTCGCGAAGAGATTGACGCCGTTGTCCTTGTAGAGTTGCTGGATTTCGGTATTCCTGCGGACCGGATCGTCTTTGTATTTCTGCTGCATGGCTTTGACGCGTGGTTGCAGCCGCTGCATAGCCGCCTGGGTGCGCGCTTGTTTCAGGAATGGCAGGAATAGCGCGGCGCGGAGGGTGAGCACGAGGAATATCACCGCGAGTACCCACGCGAGTCCGCTTGCGGGACCCAGGACGGCGGCGAAGGCGGTGTGCCATACCCAGAGAATGGCGGACACCGGGTAATAGATGAAGTCGAGCATGAGAGCACCTGACTGTGGGAACGCGCGGATACGCACGTCGATGGGAAAGGTCAGCCGAATCGCCTGGAGACCAGGCGGCGAGTGATCGCTAAGCGGTGACCGAACCAGGTGCTCGTGGGCGCGGACGTCCAGCGGTGTCCGGATTGCTCTGACGCAGGAAGGAACCCCGTCGGCGACGCTGCGCCGAGGGCGGCGGACCCGAGTGGGCCAGGGCCATCGGGATACGTCGAGTGCTCTGCAGGGCGAGCAGCGTCAAGGTCAGCGACGCGGCGATGACGCCGAAGACGGCCAGTGCCGCCGGTTCATTCGACGGTGCCGCGGCCAGGGCGAGCGCGGGTACGACGAGTGCGAAGACCGCAAACGCCATGAGGTGTACCCGCGAGAACATGCCAAGAGCTTACCGACTACATTGCACAGCCGCCGTCCGGTGTGAACGGATAGACGAACTGGTCGATATAGCCGGTTGGGTAGTCGGGTTTGGCCGCCATACCCAGATCGTCGGTGCCGAAGCGTCGAGCCGGATCGTAGGAGTAAGTGCGGAGAAGGTGATCCCAGATCAGGGTGAACAGGCCGAAATTGACGTCGCCGATACCAGCTGACTTCAGATGATGGAAGCGATGGCCCTCGCTCGAGGCCAGCAGATATTTGGCGGGCCCGATCCGGTAGTCGGCATTGGAGTGTTGCAGCAGCAGCTGGATGGCGACCGAGAGTGCAAGGGTGGCCGCGACATTCGATGGCAGGCCGATCAGGATGAGCGGTGCGACACCGGCGGCCATCTCCATGGTCTGGTGCAGCGGATGTTTCATCAAACCATTGAGGCCGTAGAAGCGTTTGACGCTGTGGTGCACCGCGTGGAAGCGCCACAGAAGTCCGATTTTGTGACTGGCCAGATGTACCGTCGTGATGCCGAAATCGGCGACCAGGATGGCAAGCAGAACCTGGCACAGGAACGGCCACGAGATCGGCCAGCTGTCCGGAGCGGGCACGATGACCGCCAGCAGCGGAATCGCCGCGACGCTGAGCAGGATGAGAATTTCGTTGACGAAGGCATGGATGCGATCGCGCACGGTGTCATCGAGATCGTGGTTCCAGTCGGCCTGGTACGGAATCAGCCGCTCCACCAGAAACGAGACGACGATCGCGACCGCCAGTACGAGCAATAACGAGAATTTCGGCGCGCCAGAGGAACTCAGCGCAATACCGGCGCCGTTGAGGCCGATCAGCATGAAGGGCGCATAGCCGTAGCGCGCGAGACGCTGTGCGGGCGTGCGGGTAATGGTGGTCATGGGGGCAAGCCTGGTCGGCCGTGCCCGGAATGACTTGAACGATTCGGCTGGACCTAGGGGGCGTCGCCGAGATCCCAATCGACGCCTCGGTTGAGGGCCGAGGGCGGTAGTCCGAAGGTGCGACGGCAGGTACGGGTCAGGTGGGAGCTGTCGGCGAAACCGGCGGCGTGGGCGGCGGCGGTGAGGTCGTCGCCGGAGCGGACGCGGGTGATCGCCACATGTAGTCGGAGCCAGAGAATATAGGGTCGCAATGGAATTCCGACCTGTTCGGTGAACAGATGGGTGAGTCGGGTCGCGGAAATGCCGACCCGGCGCGCGACATCCGCGCCGCGGATCGGACCGTCGCCGACGATGGAAGGCAAGAGCCGCAGCACCTCGGTCACCGCCTCGTGGCGCTCGTCCTCGATGCTGTGCGAATTGTCGCGTTCGAGATCATCGACGACCTCGGCGACCAGTTCGGCGAGTGTTTCCCGCTCCGGATCGATGGGCAGGGAATGTTCACAATCGGCCCACCCGTAGGTGTGGGCTCTGCGGTCGGCGGCCGCGCCCGCGACGGACTCCGGATCGAGATAGATCGCGGTGCCGCGCTCGGCTCCGGTGGCGATGCGATGCGGTGCGTCGGCGGGCACGATGACATGGGTGCCGCGATGCCGAATACCGCTCGCGTCCACCACGACCACGGGAGTACATGCGGCGACCACTTGGACGGCGTGATGGGCGTGCAATGCGGTGGGGCCGATGCTGCCGCCGAAGGCGAGCACGCCCGCGCGCAGCAATGCGGTACCCTCCCAACGCAATTCACCGGGCGACCCGGAGACATAGTGCACGGATCGGGGCGAGGTGGATGCCCCGTCGGTAACCAGAGCCTTCATCATCGGATGCTCCCGGGTGACTGCGAATCCCGAATCGGATCCGTCACGGAGACTATCCCGGGCGCACGGCCGCTGTCAGGGTAACGGCGACGCGATCGCCGAACCCGGTGATCAAAGGTCGCCCTAACTCAGGGGGCGAAGACAGCGGATTCGAGGCGGCGGGCCAGTCGTGCCGCGGATAGGGTCATGGCGTCGGCGGGGCGATGCGGGTCGAGGCCGGTGAGTTCGTGTACGCGGGACAGGCGGTAGGTGACCGTATTCCGATGCACGCTGAGCTGACGCGCCGTCGCCAACTGGTTGAAACCGCTGTCGACGAACACCTCGAGGGTCTCCGCCAGCATGGGCTGTGTATCGAGGGGCGCGAGCACCGACGCCAGCCCGGGCCGTGCCGCGTCACTGACCGCCACCGTGTATTCGAACTGCAAATCCGTTCTACGGCAGAGTATTTCGCGACGTGTCAGGCACCGCCCCAGTTCGGCCAGCACCCGCGCTTCGGCAAAGATCGCCGGTATCTCCGCCCTGCTCGCCGCGGCACCGATACCGACCCAGTAGGGCGGCGTTCGATCGGGCTGCTGTGCCGGTAGTCGCGCAGTGAGACCGGTGATCGCGGCCGAACCGTCATCGCCGGGTTGCAGCGGGATCAATGCGGTCCACCCGCCCGCGTCCAGCCGCAGGAAGACGCCCGGAATCGCCTCGACCCGGTGCCGCAGCGCCGAAGCGTGCCCGCCGCGGGTGCCGCAGAGGCGGAATACCGCGACGAGGAAGTCGTCCGCGACCGGAATGACCGGATCATTGGCCCACTCCACCGGATCGCGCCCGGTGAGCAGGGCGTCGGCGATACCTCGGCGACGCTCCAGCAGTTCCCAGCGCGGATCGTGCGAGCGCTGGGTGGCCGCGCCCGCGATGCGCGTCATGACCAGCGTGATGTACTTCAGCAGCACCAGCGAGGCGTCGAGCAGCAGTTCCTGCTCGGCGGGGGAGGCCGCTTCGCGCAGCCGGTCCCAGATGAACGCCGAGCCGAGCCGATATCGGTCCAGCACCTCGGTCAGTGGCGTGCCGTCGCGAAGCCGGTCCATGGCCAGCTCGACGAGTTCCCTGGTGTCCTCTTCGGAGGGGTCGGTGCCCCGGCGCAGATATTCGAAGAACAGGTCGACATTGAGTTTCGTGCCGTGCGCGAAATCGGTCTCGACCAGTGACTGAGGTATCCGCGGGTACGGCGGCAGGCTCCCGTAGAACCCGTCGACCAGTGACGCGGCTCTTCGGTGCAGATCGTCGACGACCCGGTTCCGCGTTTGCGTCATTGAACTTCTCCGTCCCGCACTACGAGTACAAGCTCTCGATCGTGTCGGCGTAGCGGGTGGCGATCGGGGTGCGCTCGAGTTTGCCGGTCGCCGTCAGAACATCGCTTCCTGGCTCCCACACCTCGGGTAGCACGATGTACATCTTGATCTGCTCCACCCGGGAGAGTTTGCCATTGGCGGCGGCCACACCTTGCTCGATTGCGGCCAAGACCTCCGGATTCTTCGCCAATTCGGCGACGGTGGTCGGGGTGAGGCGGTTGCGCTGGGCGAAAGCCGCCGCTGCACGGCCGTCGGAAGTGGCCCGCGCGTTGGTGCGGCCGGTGCGCACCGCCCATCGGACCAGGGCGCGCTTGATCGGATTCGGTTCGGCGGCGAAGCGCTCCTCCAGCGCGCCCTTCACCTTCACCCATATCCGGGGATCGTGGCCGCTGCCACCGCCGAATGTCTGGATGACGCGGGCGTTTTCGATGAAGTTGGTGTGGGTGAGTTCGACGCCTTTCGGCGGTCCGGTGGTACCGGGAGGTGTAGACGATGGTCAGCAGGTCCTCGGATTTCACACTGTGCCAGGTGGTTTCGAAGTCGAAGCCGTTCGCCTCGGCCGCTTCCACCGTCGACAGCGCGATCGTGCCCGCCGGTGCCTCATCGACGCAGAGCACGTGCTCGACGTGACTGCCTTGGGCCGCCGCCTTTTTCGTGGCCTCGAGGATCTGCGGGGCAAACCGGCGCTCGCAGATAACGATCTTGTTGCCCGCATTGCCGAACTGGTAGGCGAGCAGCTCGACGGGTTTGGTGTTGTAGACCGAGAAGGGGGTGCCGCCCGCGTGCGGTACCGCTGAGTCGCAGAGGTGGAATTCGGGTCGGTTGGTCATCATCAAGGCCACCGTGTCGCCGGGGCGCAGACCCAGGGCGGCCAGGCCGGTCGCGATGGCGCGTACCCGGTCGGCGTACTCACGCCAGGTGATCGCCACCGCGCCGCCCATGGTGCGCAGCGCGACCACGTCCGGATACTTCGCGGCATTCGCTCGGAAGGCCGCGCACAGCGTGTCCGGACGGGCTTTACTCGCCGGGACTGTCGATGAAACCAAGACCCAACCTTCTGCTCAATGGTGTCGAGATCACACCGCAGCGCAGGCAATCTCGTCGTCACCTATCAGCACAACGCGTCGACGAACCGTGGCGCTAGCGACAAACGAGCAGACTGCAAGGCCTCACCTTGTGCATTTGACCAAAGATCGTGGGTCGACAGGTCGATAACACCACAGCTGACGTGCTGGCTCACGTCAGCTGTGACAAATCGACAAGCCATCCTTTCGGATAACGCCGCTCAGTCGCAATCCGGCGACGGGGAGGTGACCGGAATTCGGCAGCGTTGGGGGACGGGTAGTTTCGGCCCACGCTGTTCAGGCGGCCACCGCCGATATCGAGGATCCAATCCGGGGTCGAAGTCCCGCCAGTGGCCCAACGCGATCATTGAAAAGCGTTGCCTCCGTATCATTCCGCCGGGCGCGGCGGCCGCGCGCACAGGCCGGGTTCGGCTCGACTCGGCAGCCGAAGCTCGCACGTGATCTTTGTGTGGCTGCCCGGGGCGCTGCGGACACGCCGGATGGTCCGTTATCGTCCGGATTCGGGTCCGTCAGTGATGTCCAAGTCGTATCGTGAGACTCGGCGAGCAGGACCGGCCGTGCCCCTATGGACGGGTGCGGTCGTCAGGGACGGTCGCCTCGCCACCCGCGGATAGACCTGCGCCGCGAAAGCGAGGAGCCGTGTTGGACGAGCGAGCAGCCTTGACTGCCACCACCGACGGAATTCTGGAATACATCTGCGCCGCGGAAGTCGAATACGTCGATATTCGATTCTGTGACGTTCCCGGTGTGCAGCAACACTTTTCGATACCGGCCGTCACATTCGGCGCGGATCTGGTCGACAACGGGATCGCCTTCGACGGCTCGTCGGTGCGCGGTTTCCAGTCGATCCACGAATCGGATATGTTGCTGCTCCCGGATTTGCGCACCGCGCAATTGGACCCCTTCCGTGCCGCGAAGACCCTGAATTTGAACTGCTTCGTGCACGATCCGCACACGCACGAGGCCTACAGCCGTGATCCGCGCAATATCGCACGCAAGGCGGAGCAGTATCTGAAGAGCACCGGCATCGCCGATACCGCGTACTTCGGGCCGGAGGCGGAGTTCTACATCTTCGACGCCGTGCGCTACGACACCAAGATGAACGGCGCCTTCTACGAGGTGGATTCGTCCTCCGCCGACTGGAACACCGGTGTCAAATATAATCCCGACGGCACGATCAACCGCGGGTACAAGGTGCGCCCGAAGGGCGGCTACTTCCCGGTGGCCCCGTACGACGCCGACGTCGATGTGCGCGATCGGATGTGCACGAATCTGCAGAACGCCGGTTTCGAACTGGAGAAGGGGCACCACGAGGTCGGTACGGCGGGCCAGGCCGAGATCAACTACAAGTTCAATACGTTGCTGGCCGCTGCCGACGACCTGCAGCTGTACAAGTACATCATCAAGAACACCGCATGGGCCGAGGGCAAGACCGTCACCTTCATGCCCAAGCCACTGTTCGGTGATAACGGTTCCGGAATGCACGTGCACCAATCCCTGTGGTCGAACGGCACACCGCTGTTCTACGACGAAGCCGGTTATGCGGGTCTATCCGATCTGGCCCGGCACTATATCGGCGGACTGTTACTGCACGCGTCATCGTTGCTGGCATTCACCAATCCGACCGTGAACTCGTACAAGCGCCTGGTGCCCGGGTTCGAGGCACCGGTCAATCTGGTCTACAGTCAGCGCAATCGCTCAGCGGCCGTGCGCATTCCGGTGACGGGCGCGAATCCGAAGGCCAAGCGTCTGGAATTCCGTTGCCCCGACTCCTCGGGCAATCCGTACCTGGCCTTCGCCGCCATGATGATGGCCGGTCTGGACGGCATCCGCCGCAAGATCGAACCCCCCGTCCCGATCGACAAGGACCTCTACGAGCTCACCCCGGAGGAGGCCGCCGAGGTCACCCAGACCCCACCCAGCCTCGATAGCGTGATCGACCGACTGGAAGCCGATAACGACTACCTGACCGAAGGTAATGTCTTCACCGACGACCTGCTCGAAACCTGGATCCGGCTCAAGCGCGATACCGAGATCTCCGAAATCAATGTCCGCCCGCACCCCTACGAATTCGATCTCTACTTCGACGTATAGGTCAGCCGATGTGCAGCTCGCCGTTGATGGTGAGGAAGGCGGTGGGGGTGAGGCCGAACATGGCGCGGAAGGTATCGCTGAAATGTGACGGGGAGGCGAAACCCGCGTCGACAGCGGCGCGGGTGAGGTCGTGGCCCGCGGCATAGGCGCTGCCGACGCGCAGCATCCGAGCCCACTGCACGTAACGGCGGAAACTGGTGCCGGTCTGTTCGGCGAAGGTGCGCAGGAAGTATGAGGTGGACAGCCCTGCGGCACTTGCCTTTTCGGCGGCGCGCTGCTGCTGGGTCGGGTCGGCGCGAATGGCCGTCGCGATGGCGGCGATGCGGGGATCGCGGATAGTGGGGACCGGGATACTGGCCAGCTCGAGCAGACGGTCGATATCCGGTGCCGGGTCGGCGCACAGTTCGATCAGTTCGGCCTCGTTGCGATGGTCGGTGTTGTATCCGCTGACGGTGCGGCGCATACCGCCGAGGCAGCGGGCCATATTCTCCGAGGTCGGGTCGAAGAAGCAGAAGAGCTTGGGCACGTCGGTGTCCAGGATGTGGTGCGTGACGCGGGCCCGGAACAGGAAACTGCGGGCGGTGATATCCGCAGCGTCCGCGACCCGGACCCGGAACGGGGCGTCGAGTCCGACCCCGAGACCGGCGATCGCGGTGGAGTGCGCGCCCAGGGCCATCCCGGGCCCGATGTAGACCGCGTGTCCGAGTCGCAGCCAGAGCCGGGCGGAGGTGACCGCCGTTTCGGGAGCGCACGTTTCTGGAAGTGCTGACCGCGCCATATCCGCGACGATACAGAAAGTCGCAGGACAGACGGGAGATCAGGATGAAGCTGGACGGGCAGGCGGAATCGACCTTCGAGCTGCGGGAGGTGACGGTCGACGGCGCGCGGCTGCGTTATGTCGATGTCGGGCAGGGTGATCCGCTGGTGCTGTTGCACGGCTGGCCGGAGAGCCACGCCGCATGGCGGCACCAGATCGGGCCGCTCGCTTTGTCGCGGCGGGTCATCGCACCGGACTGGCTCGGTTGGGGTGCTTCCGATCGGGACACGAATTTGAGTTGTGATTACGACAGCGAGGTAGAGCGGATCGGGCGCATGTTGGACGCGCTCGGCTTGGAGCGCGTCGATCTGGCGTGTCACGACTACGGCGGGTTCCTCGGACTGGGGTTTCTGCAGCGTCATCCGGAACGGGTGCGCCGCTTCGCGATCCTGAATTCACGCGGCCAGGGCATTTTCACGCCGCCGTACTACGTGTTGTTCGGCTTGCTGACGGTGCTGGCACGGACCGCACTGCTGCGGCCGCTCGTCACCGCACGGGCAATCCAATGGGTGCATCGAGTCGGTCTCGCACCGTATGTGCGCAACGGATCCTTCGACAGCCAACAGCTGCGTCGGTACCTCGCCGTCTTGGACACCGGGGCGGGTCGCCGCTGGAACGCCCACTTCTGGTCCGGCTATCGCGTCCGGATCCGCCCGGAACTGGCTGCCGGACTGGGTGCCATCAGCTGCCCGACGACCGTCATCTGGGGCGACCGCGACCCGGCCATCCCGTTCCGCACCGCCCGGGAACTGGCCGAAGCAATCCCCTACGCCACGCTGGTCCGCATCGACGGCGGCAATCACTTCATCATGGAAGAACGCCCCGACGAGGTCACCGAGGCATTGCGCGCCTGGCTGCTGCGCCCGGCCACTCGGACAGCAGTCAGCGGATAGGGTGGGGTGCCGGTGCCGACGATGCGGAGGTTGCCCCAGGGGTCGCGCTCCTGGAGGCGACCAGCGGTCGGCACGCCGCCGGGCAGGGTGAGCAGTACCGCGGCGCGTCCGGGATCGGGTAACTCGTGGCCGTCGCTCGGGGCGACGCGTCCGTACCAGTGGTAGCGGCCGTCGATCGGATCCGGATGCCCGCCGAGGGTGACCTCGACCGGAACCTCGACGCCCGGGGCGTCGAGCAGCGCCGGACCCGAATACTCGTGTGCCGGTTCACGATCCGCTGGCACGGTCAGGTCGTAGTGGCCGGGGTCGGGTCGGCGCATGGTGCGCCAGTAGGAGACGCCAGCCAGTTTCGACTGCACCCGCCGATTGAATTCGTGCTGGGTCGCGGCACGGACCTCGATCCGACTGTTGGAGGTCTTGCGCAGCAGCTCCAGGCATCGGCGGATATAGCGGGACTGCGCCTCGATCATGAAGACGATGGACTGATTTCCGCCACCGGAATTCGGGCCCATGATGAGGAACAGGTTCGGGAAACCGTGCACGGTGACACCGAGGAACCCTCCCATCCCAGTGCGCCACGCCTTTTGGAGAGTGAGCCCATTCGCGCCGACGATGTGCTGATCGGCGAACCAGTCGGAGATCTCGAACCCGGTCCCGTAGACGATGGCGTCGAATTCCTGCTCGATACCATCGGCGGTGACGATCCCGGACTCGGTGATCGCGGCGATCGGTGAGGTCACCAGCGCGACATTCTCCCGCTGCAGCGCCGTGGTCGACGACTCGTAATCCCGATAGGCCGCCCAGCGGTAGAGCCGTTGCGCCCCAGGCAAATACCGGAACATCCGATGCGCCACCGGCGATAGCGGCCGAGGCACGATCCATTGTGGTGTTCGCTGGAATACCGTCACCTGCTCGGCCTGCTCGACGATCTGCGGTACGAATCGCTCTGTGCTGGCGCCGGTTCCGATGACGGCGATCCGCTTGCCGGTTGCTTCGAAATCGTGATCCCACTGCGCCGAGTGAAAGCTGCATCCCCGGAACACATCCCGGCCCGGGAAGTCCGGCACGCTCGGTTCGTGCGGAGGCCCCGGCGCCAGCACCACTGCGCGCGGCTGGAAATGCCGCCCGTCCACTGTCCGCACGTGCCAGCGGTCCCTCTCGTCATCGAAGTCGAGTGCGACGACGTCGGACCGCAGCCGAATATGCCTGCGAATATCGAACTTGTCCACGGCGCGACGCAGATACTCCGGTATCTCCGGCTCGGCCTTCTCCAGGACGACGAAGTCGTCGACACCGGATTTGCGCAGCTCGATCGCCATGCCGATACCACCGAAACCGGCTCCGACGATGACGATTTCGGGTTCGGTCATGCGTAGAGTCCCCGCCAGCGCCAGATTCGCTTGCCCAACGGACCGATCAAGCCCTGCTTGTCCAGGAACGCACCGAGATTCGCGGCGCCGATGCCGAGCGCCTTCTTGGCATAGGGGTTGTTCGTCGCGATCCGGCGTGCCGTGTGTCCGTCCAGCCCGGCCCGGTCGTACATGTGCCGGTTGGTCATCAGGTAGACGAACAGCGGTGCGGCCACCGCGACACATAAGCGGGTGTAGGCCAATTCGGCCCGCGACATGGTCGGCACCCGACGCGCGAGTGCGTCGCGGGCGAATCCGATATGGCGCGCCTCCTCGGTGACGTGGATCCGCATCGCCCGAGAAACCAAGGGCTGCAACTCCGGATCGTCGAGGGTGCGCCGTTGCAGCGCGTCGAAGATCTCCTCGCCGACGAGTGCGCCCACCCAGGTCATCGACCCGCGCAGGAACAGTGGCAGGGCCCCGATGGCGAGCCGGCCGGGTAGCCGCGGCCAGTACGGCCGCGCCTCGATCCGGTCGATGAGCTTGCCGAACATCATCATGTGCCGGCACTCATCACCCACTTCGGTCAGGGTGTAGTGCGAATGCCGGGTGGTCGGATCATCGCGCATCAGTTCCCGCAGCAGCAGGCGGTTGAGCAGGTTCTCGAACCAAATGCCGACGGACAATACATTGGCCAACTCTTGGCGCGACAGTTCCCGGCGCTGCTGCGGGGTCATCGATTCCCACAGTGCGGTGCCGTAGAGCGAAACCACCTCCGGCGGCAGGAACAGTTTGTCGGGATCGAGCGGCGCGTCCCAGTCCATGTCGATGGCAGGTTCGTACGACTTCTTCACCGAACCGGTCAGCAGGCGCTGTGCGAAGGATTCCTGTGGGATGACTGCGGCCTCGTTGCCCATGTCGGCTCCAACTCTCGAATACCTGATACAAGCTGTAACACTCAGATTAGTGAGACAGACTGTCACGGTCAATAGCTGTTCCAGGTATCGTGAGCTGGTGAGCAGTACCGCGGGAAAGCGCGATCCCGCCGCGTCGGACGGTCGCAGCACCCGATGGCGCGGCCACAAGGCCCGCCGCCGCGCAGACGTCATCGATGCCGCGATCACGGTGATCGAAGAGCAGGGTGTCGAAGTGTCCGTACAGGCGATCGCGGACCGGCTGCGGCTGCCGCGTCCGGTGGTGTACCGGCATTTCGACGGACGCGCCGATCTGGATGAGCAGATTCGTCGGGAGATCCTGAATTCACTACTGACCGCACTGATGCCGACCCTGCAGCCCGACGGCACCCTGCGCGATGCCGTACGGGGCGCGATCGGTACCTATATCGGCTGGGTCGGGCGTCATCCGAATCTGCACCGATTCCTGGGTGATGCCGCACCGCTCGGGGATTCGTCACAGGCGCTGGCCGGTGCGCGCGATCGCATCGGTGGTCGGCTCGCCGACATGTTCGCAATATCGTTGGCGCGCTTCGGAATCGATCCGAATCGCGCCCGCCCGACGGCCTTCGGCATCATCGGCTTCATCGACGGTTTCGTGAACAACTGGCGCTCCGATGCCGGGACCACACTGTCCTGCGATCAAGTCGAAGGCATCCTGACCGAATCGGTGCTGGCGCTGTTCGAAGGCAATGCGCGCAGCCTCGGAGTTCCGCTGGAACGCGACACTATTGTCAAAGACCTGCTGAGCCGCGCGGAACCCGTACGGTCCCAATAGAATCTGTCACCGCATCAGCCACCCCGCACATCGGCGGGTGAGCAATGGCATCACGACCCACACCATGGCCGCGACGGCGATCGGCACGATAACCGCCAGCCGCAGTGGCGGTGCCAGCGGTTCGAGCAGGGGTCCTGAGATTGTCACCAGAACTGTGAGCAGCGGATAGATGCCGATGACCGTCAACAGCCACAGCTTCCATTTGGCCGGAGCCGCGGGTTGCGCGGCAGAGCTGCGGCTTTCCTCTGCCTGTTGCCGAGTCATCGTGTGGCCGTATGGATTTCATCGACCAGCCGAACGGCCTCGGGCAGTTCGATGTGATCGTCGGGGAAGTTGCCCAGGTGGCTTCCGGTGGCGGTGAGTACCGCGGTGGCCGCCAGGCCGCGCACCAGCAGTCCGACGTGTTCGACCGGATCGGGCACGTTGACCGGATCGTCGGCGGCCGCTAGCACCCGGAACTCGCGCGCCGCACCACGAATGCGTGCCCAGTCGAGCGGTTCGGCGAAGAATTCGGCCAACAGGTCATAGCCGACCTCATGTGCTGCGGTCGACACCAGTAGCACTCCGGCGAATTGCCCGGCCGCGGCGACATCGTGCTGCTCGAGCATGCGCAGCACATTGACCCCGCCGATGCTGTGGCCGACCAGAACGGTATCGCCGGCCGGGCCCGCCGCGGCCACCGCTTCGGCGAAGGCTTTGCGCCACGGGTCCAGTCGGGGTGCGTCCGGATCGGGCAGGTTCGGGATCGTCACGGAATGACCGAGCGCGGTCAACTCCGCCGTGAAATGGGGAAACCAGACGCTGTCTGCGCGGGCTCCGAGGCCGTGGTTCACCACGATCGCACTCACTGTCACTCATCTCCTAAATCGAAACGCTACGTAGCGTTTCGCAAAACGATAGCAGACGAATACACTGACCGCCATGGCGACGGGAAGTGCCGCGACACCGCGGTCCGGCGGTCGAACCCGCAGCGAATCCGCACGCGACGCGGTACTGCGTGCGACGGCCGAACTGCTGGAGGAGCAAGGCTTCGGCAAGGTGACGATCGAAGGCGTCGCGGCGCGCTCGCGCGTCGCCAAGAGCACGATCTACCGCTGGTGGAAATCGAAGGCGGTCCTGGTCATGGACGCCCAAGGCATGGTGGTCACCCAGCGCATGCCGGATCCGGATACCGGATCGGTCGAACAGGACCTGACCGTCTTCCTCGAGGCGCTCTACGGTGTCGTGGAATATCCGTTGCGGGTCAAGGCATTACGCGGATTGATGGCCGAGGCTCAGCTGGACCCGGACTTCGCAGGACCGTTCCGCGACTGGGTGCGGACTCGGCGAGATGTAGTGGCGCGCATAGTGATCTGCGGTGTGGCGCGCGGTGAACTCGCCGCCGACCTGGATATCGAGTACGCGACCGATCTGATCTTCGGACCGTTCTGGTACCGCCTGCTCGTCGAACACGCACCGCTGCGACCGGAGCGGGCGCCGATCGATATCGCGCGACTGCTCACCGGATTCCGTACCGCCCTCGGCTGATCAGCCCCGGTGGAATTCGATTGCGAGGGCGAGTAATTCGGCCATGTAATCACCGTCGGTGCGTGACAGGTGCATTGCTTCCTCGGGTGCGAAGGCGCGGACCTCGAGAATATTCTCCGCATCCTCGGGATTGGTCGGCGCGGATTCGAGCGCCACATCCGCCGTGCACCACAGCCACGCCTTGTGCGGGTGCGGCTGCCAAGGCAAGTGCGGTGCAGGGCGATCGGTGGTCGTGTGGTGAGCGCCGAACGGCCGCACCGATCCGACCGGGCGGGCACCGGCCTCCTCCATGAGTTCGCGTCGCACGCAGGCGTCGACAGTTTCGTCTGCCTCCCTGGTGCCGCCGGGCACGATCCAGATATCGCGATCGTCGCGACACAGCACGATATCGGCGCCGACGAAGCAGATGACGTGGATATTGGTGATCAGTTCGTCGGGCGGCAACTCGGTGGAGAACCGCACATCCAGACCACCCCATTCCCAGCGGGTTGGCGTGTGCAGCAACGGATATCGGTCGGCGAGTGTCACGCCGACGACGCTAGTCGACCTACTCGGTCCCGGACTTGCCGATCTGGAAGTGGACGTGATCGATATGGGCCGCGCGACCGGACGTGGCCGGGAGCGGATGGTCGTCCGGATGGTCGGGGTGCAGGATGAAACTCGGATCGCCGATGCCGGAGATGGCAGTCGCGGGATCGGGACTGTCCGAGCAGTCCTGCCATTCACCCGCCGCGAAATCGTAGACGCTGCGGAAGAAGTCGGCGACGAACAGATCGCCGTCGGGATCGCCGAGCGGACTCGCATCGGGTTCGTCGAGCCGGTAGCGCACCCGGGATCCGGTGCCGCGCGGCCATGTTCCGCCGGGTGTCAGGGCGGTCTCGACGGTGCCCCAATGCGCTGCCACGGTGATTCTGCGCGATACGTCCCCGACCGGCATGGTGACACCGGCGAAATCCACGGCGCGGCCCTGGCCGTGGCAGTCGTCGGAATGCGATCCGCGGCCGTCTACCCCGAGGGTGTGCAACTCGGTGACGCCGAAATTCGCCGAGAGGAATCGGCAGAATCGCACCAGTGCCAACGCATTTCGCGAATCGAGATGTTGCGGTGCCCGCGGGGTGTTGCCGTGGCGGATGACCACCCCGGCGAGACTGCCCGGTAGCGGCCGACCGGAGTGTGGGTCGAAACCCGCGAATCCGACCAGAGTCGGTGACGCGGGCCCGTCGAAACGGATCAGGTCATCGTTCGCGAGACGTTCGAGTTCGGCGAACGCGTGGTCCTTACTCATTGCTCGGGCCGGTTCCGACACCACGCACCTCCTGTGCATCTGAAATCGATACGCCGACGCAGTTCGGTGACGTCGCGTCAGCATCCAGCACCGACGCGGAAAGAACACGAGTAGTCCGCTACTCGTGTTCTCCTCGGCCGCATCGGGTCGCATACGCACCGGTTTCGGGTCTTGAACTGCGGCGATGTGCGCAAATGGGCGGTGGCTCAGTGTTCGCGGGCCAGCGCGCGGTAGCTGAGATTCCACACCCACTCGACCGGACCGCGCTCGAATCGGCGCAACCACAGGTGCGCGAGGGTCACGATGATCAGCGCGACCAGCAGGTAGACACCCACGGTGAACGGCACCCGAGCGTCAGGGGAGACGCCAGCCGCAAGCCCGAAACCCCACCCGTAGCACAACACGGAAGCGACCAGATTCTGCAGGATGTAGCAGCTCAGGGCCGTCCGCCCGACTTCGGTGAGCCGCCTGCCGACGAATCCGACCCGCGGACGACGCAGGTAGAACTCCGCGACCAGCGCGAGCAGGCCGAAGGCGACGAACGGGGCGGTGCCGTACCTGGTCAGCAAGACCAGATCGCCGCCGAGCACACCGCCCGCCAGATCGATCGGCGCGGCGACAGCGAATCCGATGATCATGAGCCGCCCACGTATCCGCGCACCCTCCGGTCCGAACACTCCTGCCCGGAACAACTGCGCACCCGCGAGGAATAGCGCGATCGACATCGGGAAGATGAAGATCGGCTCGAACCGGAACATGCCCGCGTTCTGCAGTCGGAACAGCACCAGATCCCAGAACGACCCGTCCGCATAGGGATTCGGATCCAGCGGCGCTCGCGGGGTCGAATCCCGTTGGTTCGCAAAGGTCATCGCGATGCCGATGAGTGTCAGTACGGCAATATGGAATCCGGCTGCGATGGTCAGCCAACGACGTTGCGCGCGTTCACTTGTCGCGAGAATGAAGGCGACGACCGATCCGGTCACCGCATAACCCATCAGGACATCGAATTCCGCGACGAACACGAAGTTCAGCACACCGTCGAGGAACAGCAGCCCGGCCCGCCACGGATAGCTGCCCGGCCACCGTCGACCGGCCCGCACCGCCGAGCCCTGCTGGATGGCCAGGCCGATGCCGAACATGATGGTCAGCAGCCCGAGGAACTTGCCCTGCGCGAGCTGCTGCAGTACTCGCTCCGACCACATCCAGCCGGTCGCCGGGCTGCCCAATTCGTCGATGTATCCGACGATGCCTTCGGGATGGGTGAGGATCCAGATATTGGTGCCGAGCGTGCCGAGGATCGCGATGCCGCGCAATACGTCCAGGGCGGCCAACCGCGCGGGATTCTTCGGCTGGGTGACGCTCGGTTCATCCGACTTGCGGTGGCGCTCCGCTATTTCGGCGATCGAATCGGTCATATTCCGAATATCCCGGCCGCCGCGGCCTGCCCGTATCCTCCGGAAGTACGACCATCGGTATGACATCGAGATCACCCGAGATCGCCGATGCCGCCGGTCGCGACCGGCGGCAGGCACGCGTCGCCTAGGCTCGACGGTATGCAGCGCATCATCGGTATCGAGGTCGAATACGGCATCTCCACACCCACCGAGCCGTCGGCCAACCCGATTCTCACCTCCACCCAAGCGGTTCTCGCGTATGCCGCCGCGGAGGGGGTACCGCGCGCGAAGCGCACGCGCTGGGATTACGAGGTGGAATCGCCGCTGCGTGACGCCCGCGGCTTCGACCTGAGCCGGATGAACGGTCCGGCCCCCGTGATCGACGCCGACGAGGTCGGCGCGGCCAATATGATCCTCACCAACGGCGCCCGGCTCTACGTCGACCACGCCCATCCGGAGTACTCCGCACCCGAGGTCACCGATCCGCTGGATGCGGTCATCTGGGACAAAGCCGGCGAACGGGTCATGGAGGCGGCCGCGCGGCACGCGTCGAGTGTGCCGGGTGCGCCGCGACTGCAGCTGTACAAGAACAATGTCGACGGTAAGGGCGCCTCCTACGGCACCCACGAGAACTACCTGATGAGCCGCGACACCCCGTTCAACCAGATCATCGTCGGGCTCACCCCGTTCTTCGTCTCGCGCCAGGTGATCTGCGGTTCCGGCCGGGTCGGCATCGGCCAGTCCGGTGATCACGCCGGATTCCAGCTGTCCCAGCGCGCCGACTACATCGAGGTCGAGGTCGGTCTGGAGACCACCCTCAAGCGCGGCATCATCAACACCCGCGACGAACCGCACGCCGATGCGGACAAATACCGCCGCCTGCACGTCATCATCGGCGACGCCAACCTCGCCGAAATGTCCACCTACCTCAAGGTCGGCACCACCGCGCTGGTACTGGATCTGATCGAGGCAGGCGAGGATCTGTCGGATCTGCAGCTGGCTCGCCCGGTCACCGCCGTCCACCAGATCAGCCACGACCCGACCCTGCGCGCCACCGTCGCGCTCACCGATGGTCGTGAACTCACCGGGCTGGCGCTGCAGCGCATCTACCTGGACCGGGTGGAGAAGTTCGTGGCCCGCAGCGGCAACGACGACGAGCGGGTCAAGGACATCCTGGAGAACTGGGCCAATGTGCTGGATCTGCTGGAACGCGATCCGATGGAATGCGCCGATCTGCTCGACTGGCCCGCCAAGCTGCGCCTGCTCGAGGGAATGCGCAAGCGCGAGGGTCTGAGCTGGGCCGCGCCCAAACTGCACCTGATGGACCTGCAGTACTCCGACGTCCGCCTGGACAAGGGCCTCTACAACCGCCTGGTCGCGCGCGGCTCGATGAAACGCCTGGTCAACGAGCAGCAGGTGCTCGACGCGATGACCAAGCCGCCGACCGACACCCGCGCCTACTTCCGCGGCGAATGTCTGCGTCGATTCGGTGCCGATATCGCAGCGGCGAGCTGGGATTCTGTGATCTTCGACCTGGGCGGCGACTCGCTCGTGCGCATCCCCACCCTGGAACCGCGCCGCGGCACCCGGGCCCACGTCGGCAAGCTGCTCGACGGTGTGCATACCGCCGCCGAGTTGGTGGAACAGCTGACCACTTAGCAAGTCGCGCGAATAAGCCCAGGTAGCAACGAATATCGCGATCGCAACCACGACGGAGCGAGTCTTACGAGCGACCGTTCGCGGCCCGTCCCGAGTCCGAGTCCTCGAAGCGCATGCGCCGTAGGCGC
>NZ_BDBY01000017.1 GCF_001613225.1 Nocardia pseudovaccinii NBRC 100343 | reverse complement strand
GTGATTCCCTGAATCGCTTTCGAACGGCGTCGCTCCGAAAGGGGCGGCGCCGTTCGGCATTTCGGGCGCCGCATCGAAAGGGGCGGCGCCGCTCGGGTTTTCGGTGCGTCCTGCCGGGGAACGGTATTCCTGTCCATGACGTCGGTGGTCATCGCGCGCCACCGCCACTTTGGTTAACGTTGGGCAAAAGGGGTAAAGACCGGTTGATCGGAGGATGCGATGAGGAGTTCGGCGCTGACCAGCGCGCTCGACGTCACCGAGGGGACGTTGGTGCACGGCATGCCGTATCTTGCGCTCGGAGCCGGGCGGCCGCTGGTATTCCTGCGGTGGTTCACCCCGGATCATGCCAATCCGACGGGGTGGATGCGGCAGTCCGAAATCAAGACGTTGGCACCGCTCGCGGCGCATTTCCGGGTGTATGCGGTGAACCGCGCGCCCGGTATGGCCGAGGGTACGACGATGGCCGATATCGCCGCCGAGCACGCGGACGCATTGCTGGCCGAATTCGGCACGCCTGTCGATGTTCTCGGTGTCTCCTCGGGTGGATCGCTTGCGCTGCAACTCGCGGCGGATCGACCTGGCGCGGTGCGCCGGTTGATCATCGCCTCATCTGGCTACACCCTGGAAAATGCCACCCGCGCGGCGCAACTGGCATACGGCGAGGCGGCCTATGCGGGTAGGCGCGCACTGCACCATATGGCTGCCGTCGGCTCCACCTCGCCGATCGCGCAGCGCATTGCCGCAGCGGGTATGTGGTTGGCCGATCCCCTTGCACGCCCGAAGAATCCGGCGGACACGCTGGCTTTCATCCGTGCCGAGGACTCCTTCGACCTCGCCGGTCGGCTCGGCGAGATCACCGCGCCGACCCTCGTCCTCGGCGGCGACCGCGACGGCGCCTACAGCACCGAAACCTTCCGTCGCACCGCCGACGGAATCCCGGACTCGCACTTGATCATCTACCCGGAAACCACGCATATCGGGGTCGTGAAGCGGTTCGTCCCCGATGTTGTCGCCTTTCTCGCCGACTAGCAGTTGCTCGGCGCCGGTTCGCCGCGGAAGCGCGCGGCGAGCCAGGAGAGCACCGAGGGGATGCCGAGGATGGCCGCGCTCAGGTGTTCGGGGGAGTAGGTCAGTTCGGCCTGTAGCGGCACTCCGGCAGCGCAGTAGCGGCGGTCGACATTCAGGATCGAATCGGTCGGGATGAGCGGATCACTGGGCGAATGCCATTCGAATATCGGTATTTTCGGGATTCCGTCGAACAGTTCCAGACTGTTCTCCTCGACCACGGCCCTGGCGTTGCGGTCGCCGATCATCGTCATACTGCTCGCGTAATCCCGGACGCTGTGTCCCGCACCGGTGGTGAGGATTTCATTGGTGCAGCCGTTGGCGATGGCCTTGCGTGCCGCCACGCCGCGCGTGTTCAGATAGTCGCTGATCGGAAAGCGGTCCGGATATTCCCGTTCCAGTCCGATAGCGGCCGCCATCAGCAGTCCGAATGCCGGATGCGGTTTGAATTCGACCGCCTCCAGCACTTTCACCAGATTCATCGGGACGCCACCGGTCGCGGCGCCCGCGATCTCGAGTTCCGGTGCGTACTTCGGCGCCATCGCGGCGGCGAATGCGGTGGCCATACCGCCGCCGGAATATCCGGCCATCGTGATCCGGCTGCGCGCGGCGGCGAGTTCGGGAACCCGGCGCACGGCGCGAATGCCGTCCAGGGTGATCTGGCCGCCGAGCCGGGCCGCACCGTAGGCGAAGGTCGGTCCCAGGTGATCGGGCAGCGCGATGCTCCACCCGCTCAACAGCAGGGCGTTGAGCAATATCGCCTCGCGGACCTGCAAATTCGGATCGGAGGTATATAGCACCCGGGAAACCGCGCACTTCGTCCCGAGGCCGTTGATGATGTGCTGATAGGACAGCACAGGCCCATCGGGTTGATGTGAGCGCGGTGTCAGCACCGTGGTCGTCGCCGCGATCGGTCGGCCGGTGGAATTCGTCGAACGGAATTTGATCAGCGTGACGGTGGTATCGGGAAAGATCAATATGGGCGGCAACTGCCGCGTTCCGAGCACGTCGCCCGGTTTCTTATTCGCCAGATCGGGTGGCGCCGCATAGAAAGGGTCCGGATCCGGATCCGGATAAATCGGTGCGGCCTGGGCCTCGGTTCCGACCAGGACTGTCGTCGAAGCGCCGACCAGCAGGCCGACAAGCACTGCGCGCGTCGCGAGACCGGTGAGATCTCGAAGAATTCGATTGATCTCCACAATTGGAACTTGTATCACGCACCGTTGACTCGTATGGAGAACGCGAGTCTTTCAGATTTAGGTGCTCAGCCGAGCTGGGTCATACCCGCCGCGACAACCTGGGCGACATTGCAGATTTCATCCGCTGTCGGCAGCGGCAGTCCGTCGAGCGCATGCAGCCGATCGCTGCTGGCAATGGCGAACATCGCCGAAACCCAGGCCGCGGCACACGCGCGCAACGTGCCGGGTTGGACCGGGCCGGGCGCGCTGGCCTGCAGCACCCTGGCGGTGACGTCGAGCAGTTGATCGCGCAGGCGGCGCAATTGCCGGCGCACGTCGGGATGGGTATCGGCCTCGCGCCACATGATCACGCGCAGCACGGACGAATGGTGATCGCGCAGATTGAGCGCGGCGTCGAGATTGATCAGACTGGCCGCGGGATCGCCCGGTGTGACCACGGTGCCGATATCGGCGATCGGCTGGGCGGGCACTCGCTCGGCCATCAGCGCGGACAGGATCGAATCCTTGGTGGGGAAGTAATAGAAGACCAGACCCTTGGGGACACCGGCGCCCTCGGCAATGGCCGCTGTCGCGGTCGCGTCGAATCCCTGTGCCGCGAAGAGTTTTTCCGCGGCATCGAGAATGAGCTGACGGGCGTCGCCGTCGACTTTCGCGCTACGACGACGCCCGCCTCGCCGGGCTTTCGGCATCTGCATCAGTGATGCGGCGCCATGTCGTGTAACCGGCCCGACACCGTCGGCAGCGCCGCCACCGCGACCACTACCGTCACCACGCCCACTACCCATGCGGTCCAGGATGCGCCGCGGTAGTCGGTGTAGTCCATCGCCCACGGGGAGATGAATAGCAACGCGCCGAACAGGCCCATCGCGTAGTCGGCGGCCGTCAGGCTCGCTCGATACATCTGCGCCAGGCCGGTGAGAGCGATGAGTACGCCGAGCACGATCAGCGTCCACATGGCGTTGTCGTTGTGGGTCACCCACAGGGGTGACAGCGCGGTGAAGACGCCCAGCACAACGGCCAGGAAGTCCTGCGCGCGACTTTCGGTGAACATGGGGTGCCTCCTCAGGCTCTGAATTGTTCTCCTTACTCAGATCTAACTCTGATTGACCGACCGATCAATATAGGTATGGATACGATTGCGCACCGATAGGTCGGGCAGTGTGGAGTGACGGCCGTCACGGCGATTCGCGCCCAAGCAAAGGTTAGGGTTAGCTGCGTCACCCTCGGTGATGGATGCCAACTCGACCCGGCGCCTGCCAGGCACTACGAAGGGAAGGTCGCGTGAGGGAGCGCTGCGAGCGAACCAAAGATACAGCCGGGTGGGCCGGAGCCGAGCAGCAGCGAGGTGGAGGCATGAGCGGGCCGATTGTGATCATCGGAGCTGGTCTGGCCGGTTTGCGCACGGCGGAGGAATTGCGCCGCGCCGGGTACGAGGGTGAACTGCTCCTCGTCGGTGAGGAGTCGCGGCTGCCCTACGATCGCCCGCCGCTGTCCAAGCAGTTCGTGCGCGGCGAAACCGACGACACCACCCTGCGCCCCGCCGAATTCTTCGACGAGAAGCAGATCGACCTGCGGCTGAATACCGAGGCGGTCGGTGTCGACACCGCCGCGCGCCAGGTTCGCCTGGCCGACGGCGGCACGCTCGACTACGACCAGCTGATCATCGCGACCGGTCTGCGGCCGCGTCGCCTGCCCGGGCTGCCGGATCTGAAGGGCGTGCATGTCCTGCGCGGCTATGCCGACGCCGCCGCACTGCGCGACGAATTGTCCGGTGCGGGTACCGCCCTGGTGGTCGGGGCCGGATTCATCGGTTGTGAACTCGCGGCGAGCTTCCGGGCCAGCGGCGTGGAGGTCGTACTCGTGGAGCCGCAGCCGACGCCGCTGGCCTCGGTGCTCGGCGCCGAGATCGGTGCGCTGGTCGCCCGCATGCATCGTGACGAGGGCGTCGATCTGCGCTGTGAAACCGGCCTGGACACCTTCCTCTCTGTTGACGATCGAGTGTGCGGCGCCCGGCTCTCCGACGGCAGCGAGGTGACCGCCGATCTGGTGGTAATCGGTGTGGGTTCACGGCCGGTCACCGAATGGCTCGCCGATTCCGGTATCGCACTCGCCGAACCGTCGGCCGGTGGCGGTGTACTCGCGGACGAGGTGGGACGCACCTCGGTCGAGGGTGTGTGGGCGGTCGGCGATGTGTCGGCCTGGCTGCACGAGACCGGGCAGCGCAAGCGCGTCGAGCACTGGACCAATGCCGGTGAGCAGGCGCGGCTGCTGGCGTGTGCGCTGCTGGGCGCGGAACTGCCGACCGCGGCACGGGTGCCGTACTTCTGGAGCGATCAGTACGACGTGAAGATCCAGGCGCTGGGCACCCCGAGCGCTGATGACGAGATCCACATCGTCTCCGACGACGGCCGCAAATTCCTCGCCTACTACTCGCAGCACGGCAATCTGACCGGTGTGGTCGGTGCCGGAAAGACCGCTCAGGTGATGAAGGTCCGCGCGAAGATCGCCGCAGGTGCGCCGATCGCGGACCTGCTCGAGGCCGCCCAGCCGTAGCGATTGTGCCGTTGTAATACGGTGGTCGGGTGATCGTCGCGCTCATCGATTCCGGGCTGGGGTTGCTGCCCACGGCCGCCTGGCTGCGCAAGCTGCGGCCCGATGTCGACCTGCTACTCCAGTTGGACCCCGATGGCGCGCCGTGGGGTCCCAAGCCGGAGCAGTGGGTGACCGACCGGGTGGTCGACGCCGCCCGGAGCTCGGTGCGGCTCGGCGCGGAAGTGCTCGTGCTGCCGTGCAATACGGCCAGCGTCACCGCCCTGGACAAGGTTCGCGCCGAGGTCGGGCCGGGCATTCCGGTGGTCGGCACGGTTCCCGCGATCAAACCCGCCGCGGCGGTATGCAAATCGGTCGCGGTGTGGGCGACCGCGGCGACCACGGCCAGCCGATATCAGGCCGATCTGATCGCCCGCTTCGGCGGCGATGCGAAGGTGGTCGGCATCGCCTGCCCTGGTCTGGCGGATTCGATCGATCGCGGTGATCTGGTCGCGGCCCGTGATTCGATTGCGCGCGCGGCCGAACAGACGCCGGACGATGTGGAGGGTGTGGTGCTCGGCTGCACGCACTATCCGCTGGTCATCGATGCGATTGTAGCCGCACTGCCGGATGGCGTGCGACTGTTCGACAGTGCGCAAGCCGTTGCGGCGCAGACGATTCGGCGCATGGCGGCACTCGACCGGCCGACCACAGGCAATGGCGAGGTGCGGGTGCTGAACAGCGGTCGGCCTGGTGAATTGCCCACCAGCGCGGCTGCTTTCGAGTCGGGGCGGATTCTGGGTGCCCAGGGGTAGCGCGGCGCTGCCGACCGCCGCCGATGTGCATGCGGCGCTGGCCGAGGTCGCCGATCCGGCCGATGCCATCCATTTGCAGCGGTTCTTCAAGACCGGGCCCGGTGAGTACGGCGAGGGCGATGTCTTCCTCGGTGTGCGCGTGCCCGTGACGCGATCGATCGCGAAACGCTTTGCGGCACTTCCGCTCGACGAGATCGACACACTGCTGAACAGTGCCGTGCACGAGGACCGCCTGGCCGCGCTGATCATCCTCAATGCCAGATTCGCCGAGGCAGCCGAACCGCGCACGCTCGATATCGATGCGCAGGCGGCGATGGTCGAGTTCTACCTCGCGGCGGTGCGCCGAGGCCGGGTGAACAACTGGGATCTGGTCGATGTGTCCGCCGAAAACGTCATCGGCCCATGGCTACTCGACCGACCCCGCGACCTGCTCTTCGAACTCGCGGGCGCGGACTCGCTCTGGGAGCGCCGGGTAGCGCTGCTGACAACCTTCGCGTTCATCAAGGCGGGCGATGCCTCGACCACCTTCGAACTCGGTGAACGGCTACTCGGCGACCGCCGCGACCTGATCCAGAAGGCGCTCGGCTGGATGCTGCGCGAGGTCGGCAAGCGCGTCGACGAGCAACTGCTCACCGGCTTCCTCGACAAGCACGCGGCGCAAATGGGCCGCACCGCACTGAGTTACGCGACCGAACGCCTCGATCCCGCCATACGCGTCCACTATCGCGAGCTGTAAACCACCGGGGCTCAGAATTGGATGCGCAGGTGATCGGTGACCGGATGCGCCTGGCAGCCGAGGATATAGCCGTTCTCGATATCCTCCGGATCGAGGATTTCGGCATTGTCCATTTCGACCTTGCCCTCGAGTACCGTGCACGCACAGGAACCGCATTCGCCCTCCTGGCAGGAGTACGGCACATCCAGACCCTTCGACAGCATGATGTCGACCAGGGTCTGCTTGCGCGGCCACTTCAGCTCGTGCACCTCACCGTCGAGTTCGACCTCGACGGTGGCCGCATCGGCCGCCTCCGCGTCGGTCACCGCGACCGGCGCCTGATCCGCGAACGGGTCTCCGGCAAGGGAATTGAACACCTCGGCGTGGGTGCGTGAGCGCGGCACCTCGAGCTGGGCCAGTGCGTCGTGCACCCGGTCCATGAACGGCTTGGGCCCGCACATGAAGGCGTGGTAGCTCGTGTACGGCTCGACCAGGGCGGCCAAACCATCGGCGGTCGGCAGTCCCTGCAGGTGCTCGAGCCAGTGGATCACGGTGAGCCGCTGCGGATGCTTCTCGGCCAATTCACGCAGCTCGCCCGCGAAGATCACCGACTCGTGATCGCGATTGGCGTAGATCAGTACGATTCGGCCGCCGCCGCGCGCCAGCGCCGACTTCAAGATGGACATCACCGGCGTGATGCCGCTGCCCGCGCCGAACAGCAGCAGATCGTCATCGAGATCCTTCGGCGTGAAAACACCGGAGGGCGGCAGCACTTCGATCGCGTCGCCCGCTTTGACGTTGTCGCACACCCAGTTCGACCCGTAGCCGCCCACGGTGCGCTTGACGGTCACCTTGGGCTTGTCGTCGGTGTACGGCGAGCTGGCCAGCGAGTAGCACCGGGCCACCGAGCCGGTCAAATCGCTCGGGATGCGCAGTGTGAGGAACTGTCCTGGCTGATAGCTGAAACGCTCACGCTGGTCGTCGGGGACGTCGAAGACCAGCGAACAGGTGTCCGGCGTCTCGGTGATGACCGCGGCTACCCGCAGCACGACCGATCGCGAACCGTGTGGAACCTCGACGGTGGTCATGGTGTCCTCTCGAACCGAACCAAAACTAGAACGTGTTTCAGTTTCATCGTACGTCGGGATCGGGCTGACGGACAAGCTGGGCCTCCAGGCCCGCGATCAGTACCTCCATGCCGAAGTCGTAGGCGTACTTTCCGCGCAGGTCCGGCATGTATTTGGTGGCTCGTGCCACCGATTCGGGCAGTGCGACATCCGCCAGCGGCTGCGGCTCCCGCGGATTCACCCGGCGGCGGCCGAACAGGTAGGTGTGGATCGTCGCGTACCCGGCGAGCACATTGCGATCATTGAAACCCGCCTCGAGCAGGATCTCCATGATCGCGGCGATCAGGTCGAGCTGTTTACCCAGCATCTGTTCGATCAGCACATCGCCGAGTCCGGGATGCTTGCGCAGCTTCTCATCGATCTGGTCGATCAGATCGCGCAGCCGCTGCTGCCACGGTCCGGAATCGGCCGGTGGTTTGCGAACTCCGGTCAGCGCCGCGGTGGCGACGAGATCGAGCAACTCGCGCTTATCCGCGACGTAGTAGTACGGCGCCATCGGGGAAACCCCGAGCTCACGGGAGAGCCGTCGCATCGACAGCTTCTCCACACCGTCCTCACGTACCACCCGCAACGCGGCCTCGACGATCTCGGACTCCGACAGCGTATTGCCGCCGCCCCCGCTCGTCTGCATTCGTCCGACTCCCATGCCACCTCTACCACTGCGGGTCGAATCGCCCGTCACGTCCTGTTCAGCTGCTTGCCACCCGCAGTCTAGAGCGCGCGGCTGTGAGTAGGTCGGCGTGCGTCCGCGCGGGCGTCGAGCGGGAGCTGCGCTTCCCCTGTTCCATTTTGTCAGCTCATGACGTTATTGTGTGATGACGGCTACACCAGTGGCCGCGGAACCCGGTCACATCTCGGAGGTAGGCATGCCGGAGTACGGATCCATCGGACACACCGATACCGACAACACCGGACGGATCGGTGCGGCCGAGTCCCGTTCGATCGAGGAAGCGCCGCTGGTCGAGGAGACCCTCATCGAAGAGGTCTCCATCGACGGTATGTGCGGCGTCTACTGACGGGCGCCGCGACCATGCTCGATCTCGATACCCGATGGGAGCTGCATCCGCGGGTGGCGCTGCGGCCGGAGTCCTTCGGCGCGCTGCTTTACCACTTCGGCACCCGCAAGCTCTCGTTTCTGAAGAGTCCCCGGATACTCGAGATCGTGCGGTCGCTGCCCGCGCATGTCTCGGCACGCGCGGCCCTGCATGCGGCGGGCGTCACGGATGACCAAGCCGGACAGTATGTCCGGGCATTGGATCAGCTGGCCGACTCCGACATGATCAGGCAGGCCGCGCCGGGCAGTGCTCCGATCCCCGCGGTCGCGCCGCTGCCGCTCGCCGGGCAGCCGTCGGCCGTCACCGGCGGGCGACTGATCGATAAATTCGAAAACGGTTTGGCCGCACCGATCTGCCTGACGTGGGAGTTGACCTACGCCTGCAATCTGTCCTGTGTGCACTGCCTGTCGTCCTCGGGCCGCCGTGATCCGCGTGAGCTGAGCACCGAGCAGTGCAAGGCGCTCATCGACGAGTTCGAGCGCATGCAGATCTTCTACGTCAATATCGGCGGCGGGGAACCCACTGTGCGCCCGGACTTCTGGGAGCTCGTCGACTACGCGACCGCGCACCATGTCGGAGTGAAGTTCTCCACCAACGGAGTTCGCATCACGCCCGAGGTCGCCGCGCGCTTGGCCGCCAGTGACTATGTGGACGTACAGATTTCTTTGGACGGCGCGGACGCCGAGGTCAACGATGCCGTGCGCGGACCGGGTTCCTATGCCATGGCCATCAGGGCGCTGGAGAATCTGGCGGCCGCGGGATTCGCGGACGCGAAACTCTCCGTGGTCGCGACCCGGCACAATATCGCCCAGCTCGACGAGTTCAAGGCGATCGCCGACAAGTACGGCGCCACACTGCGTTTGACTCGCCTGCGGCCTTCGGGACGCGGCGCCGATGTGTGGGACGAACTGCATCCGCTGCCGGAACAGCAACGGGTGCTTTACGACTGGCTGGTGCGCAACGGCGAGGGCGTGCTCACCGGCGACTCGTTCTTCCATCTCTCCGCTTTCGGTTCGGCGCTGCCCGGATTGAATATGTGCGGCGCGGGCCGGGTGGTCTGCCTGGTGGATCCGCTCGGCGACGTGTATGCCTGTCCCTTCGCCATCCACGACAAGTTCCTCGCCGGAAATGTGGTGGCGGAAGGCGGTTTCCGCACCGTGTGGCAGGAGTCGGACCTCTTCGTCGAACTGCGCGAGCCGAGCGGCGGCGGTGCGTGCTCCGGCTGCGCGCACTACGACTCCTGCCGCGGTGGCTGCATGGCGGCGAAGTTCTTCACCGGCCTGCCCGCCGACGGACCGGATCCGGAATGCGTCCAGGGCTATGGCGAGGCGGCGCTGGCCGATGCCGGGCGGATGATTCCGCGTTCGTCGGTGGATCATTCCCGGCGCACTGCGCCGAGCCGACCCGGTTCGCGTAAGTCGGGACCGATTCCGCTGACACTGTCGGTATCTCGGCCCGCGTCCGATCGCCTTTCGCCGGAGCGGCGTCCCGCGCGGGCCTGCGACGAAAGTCCACTGAACTGATGCCGGGCCGGTAGCCAGTTATGCGCTATCCCGTTGATCGACGATGGCTATCGAGTGGCAAATTGATGATTGCCCTCGCGTTGCCAGCTGTCTTCGGCGAGTCGCTTGCGACCCGCCGAAGACACGATTCGGCGGGAGTTCTTGCGCCACACGGGCGGATTCGTGCGGAATTCCGTCCTTTTTTCCGGACTGATGGTGCCAATGCGCGAATCACCGCCTAACATGCCAGGAATGCGCCACGATCGCCTACCCGACGGATTCGGGGTGCGGATCGATCCACGGGTACGCGCATACTCCGGGGGACGCATCCTGATCGGGGGTTCACCCGCCCGGTTGCTGCGACTTGCCCCGGAGGCCGCCGAGATGATCGGCGACGGGTACCTCGAGGTCACCGGCCCGAAGTCCGCCGTTGTTGCCAGACGGCTGCTCGACTCCGGCGTCGGTAATCCGCGCCCCCGTTTGCTGCCGTCCCTCGACGATGTGACCGTGATCGTGCCACTGCACAACAATGCCGACGGCCTCGCCCGATTGCTCGCGGCATTGCGCGGACACAATGTGATCGTCGTCGACGACGGTTCGGATCAGCCTGTCGAGATCCCGCGCAACCGCGGCACCCGCTGCCGGGTGACCGTGCTGCGCCACGACCGCAGACAGGGCCCGGCGGCCGCGCGCAATGCCGGGTTGCGGGCCGCGACAACCGACTTCGTCGCCTTCCTGGACTCCGATGTGGTTCCGCGCAGCGGCTGGCTCGAGGTGATGCTCGGACACTTCAGCGATCCGGAGGTCGCGCTGGTCGCGCCGCGGATCGTCGCGCTGGATCCGGAGTCGAACGCGCTCGCGCGCTATGAGCACACCCGCTCCTCGCTCGATCTCGGTCGGCGCGAATCGGCCGTGCAGTCGCGCGGATTGGTCTCGTATGTGCCGAGCGCGGCCATGCTCGTGCGCCGCAGGGCGCTGCTCGCGCAGGACGGGTTCGACGAGACGATGCAGGTGGCCGAGGACGTCGATCTGTGCTGGCGGCTGGAGCAGGCGGGCTGGCGGCTGCGCTATGAGCCTGCGGCGCACGTCGCGCACGATCATCGAATCTCGTTCCGCGCCTGGTTCGGTCGCAAGCTGTTCTACGGCACCGGGGCCGCGCCGCTGGGCGAGCGGCATGCGGGCATGGTGACGCCGCTGTCGGTGCCGTTCTGGACGGTGGTCGCGACCATGCTGTTCGCCACGCTGACGAAGTGGGGACTGCTCGGCGGACTCATCACCCTGGTGACCGCGCTGGCCCGACTACGCCGGGTTTTCACCGGACTGGACAACCCGACCCGGATCGCGGCGATCTATCTGGCGCGCGGCTATTTCGCGGGTATCTGGCGACTGGCCTCGGCGATGTGCCGGCACTATTGGCCGGTCACCATGTTGGCGATGATTCTTTCCCGGCGGGTCCGGCGCATCGCGGTCACCATGGCGGTGGCGGACGGTCTGGCCGACTGGTTCACCCATCGCGACGCGGGCGGGCTCGACCCGTTCCGCTACGTGGCCTACAAGCGGATGGACGATATCGCCTACGGAACGGGCTTGTGGCTCGGCGCATTCCGCGCGCGCAGCCTGGAATCGCTCAAGCCGAGTACGCCCCGGAGCTGAATCGAACGTGTAATGGCTGTACCACCGGATGAGCTGATGTAGATGATCGACACACTGATCGTCGGTGGTGGTTCGGCCGGGTGTGTACTGGCGGCCCGGCTGAGCGCGGACCCGGAGCATCAGGTGCGGCTGCTGGAGGCGGGGCCGGTGTCGGCCGATCCGGCGGCACTGCTCGATGCGACTCGGATGCCGATCGGGCACGAATCACCGTGGGTGTGGCGATATCCCGTCACGCTGGCAGGTGCGGTCACCGGGAATATCGTGCGCGGCAAAGTGATCGGCGGATCGGGTGCGGTCAACGGCGGCTACTTCGTGCGGGCGACGGCCGCGGATTTCGCCGCGTGGAGCAAGGAACTCGACGGCTGGTCCTTCGATGCCGTCCTGCCCGCCTATCGCCGACTCGAGCGCGACCACGACTTCGGCGACCAGCCGGGACACGGTACGGCAGGCCCGATACCGGTGCGTCGCCCCGCTGTTCCCGCGCCCCTGAGCTGCGAATTCGCCTCGGCATGTACGGCACTCGGCCTGCCGTTCACACCTGACCTGAACGCACTGCCCGGCACGGGTCCGGCCGATGGTTTCGGGCCGGTGCCGTGGAATATCGAGGACGGTCGGCGCGTCGACACCGGATCGGCATATCTCGCGCCCGCGCTCGCGCGACCGAATCTCACGGTGACCGGCGCCGTACTGGTGACCCGCATCCGTTTCCACGGCACGCGCGCCATCGGCGTGGACTATGTGCACGAGGGCAAGCCGGGCGCACTCGACGCGGATCGCATCGTGTTGTGCGCGGGCGCAATCGAATCCGCCGCGCTGCTGTTGCGCTCGGGTGTCGGCGATCCGGAACGACTTCGGGCGCTCGATATTCCGGTGGTGCATCCCGCGCCCGTCGGTGCCGGGTTCAGCGATCACCCCGAGATCGGCATCGACTACCGCTTCGATCCGTCGCACGCGACTGTCGAAGGCATCCCGCTGGAATATGTGCTGGAACTCGACGATGTCGAAATCCGTCCGTACGCCGTAACGTTTACCCCGTATACCCAACGTTTGGGTGTGGCGCTCATGCGTCCGCATTCCGAAGGCGTGCTCCGGCTCCGTTCCGCCGATCCGACCGTGCCGCCGCACATCGATTACCGCTACTTATCGGAGTCGGCGGATCGGATTCGGTTACGGGAGGCGGTTACCGCGGCGCGCGAGATATTGCATGCGATACCGATGGTGCGCCCGCCGGAATCGATACCGGATGACGCATGGCTGCACGCGAATCTGGCTACTTCGCAACATCTGTCGGGCACCTGCCGAATGGGCGGTGCGGACGATGAGCGCGCGGTGGTCGATGAGCAGTGCCGAGTGCACGGCACGACCGGTTTATCCGTGGTGGATCTTTCCGTTGTTCCGGTGCCGCTGAGTCGCGGTCCGCAGGCGACGACGGTACTGATCGCCGAACGCGTCGCCGAGTACCTCACCCAGGGGGTCTGGAAGATGGGTAGGTCACATTTGCGCGAGGTCTGAATGTGGTGTGACCTGGCGGACAAACGAAGGCAACCGCCCCTGTCCGAGTTATGCGCGCCGGTACAGTTTGGGGCGGAAAGAAAGGCAAATGGTCAGCAATCTTGCAGGTGGGCGGCCCCCACGGCACAGCGTCGAACCCGGCACTCAGCTCGGCGCACTGGAAGCCTATGCCGCACAAGCACACGGATATCTTAGCGCGGGTGGCGAGCAGCTGTCGCAGCTTGCCGGTCTGTTGCGTCCCGTCGTGCTCGAATCCTGGTTGCGCAGTGTTCGCGGCGGCGTCGACCCGATGGATACGCTCGACGGGCGCGGTCTGCGCGGCGCGGATCTGCAGCGCTACCGCGACGCGCATCCGATTGCCGCATTGATGCCGTTGATCGACAAATTGCTCGTACAGGACACGGCCAGAACGGGTTTGATCGTCGCGGTCGCCGATCAGTTCGGCCGGGTGCTGTGGGTGCACGGCAATCCCGATCAGATCGATGCCGCCGCCGAAATCGGTCTGCGCGCAGGCGATGATCTCAGCGAACGCCGCATCGGCACGAATGCCGTCGGCCTGGTGGTGCGCACCGGGCGGGCCGCGTGGATCCATGGGCCCGAACACTTTCTGCATCGGATGCATCAGATCACCGGTGCCGCGGCGCCGGTGCACGATCCCGACGGCAGGCTGGTCGGGGTGCTGATGATCGCCGGGGGCGTGCGGGTGGCGAAGCCGGAGATTCTGGCCTTGGTGAAGGCGACCTCGACCGCGGCCGAAATGGATCTGCTGCTGACCGCGATGCGTGCGGGTCAGCGCGGGGCGGCGAGTTCGACCGGTGAAATCGCGGCGGCGCGATTGGGTCTGGATGTGCTCGGGCTCGGACAGCCGCTGCTGACCGTCGCGGGTGATCGAGTTCCGTTGTCGCAGCGGCACGCCGAGATTCTGCTGCTGCTCGCCGAACATCCGGAGGGGCTGGGCGCGGATCATCTCGCATTGCTGCTCGACGACACGGATCTGGACAACGGCACCATCCGCGCCGCCATGTCGCGATTGCGCGCGGTGGTCGGCCCGAACGTATTCGGTTCGCGCCCTTATCGGTTGCGGGTGCATATCGCAACCGATATCGAGGCGCTGCGGGCCGCGCTCGATTCCGGTGATGTCGATACCGCATTACGCCTGTACGCGGGTCCGGTTCTGCCGCGCTCGACCGCGCCGGGAATTATCGATATCCGCGATGAACTTCGGGTCCGGCTGCGCGCCGCGGTGCTCGGTTCCGGTGACGCCGCGGTGCTGCGTCGGTGGACCGCATGTGCGGAAGGGCGCGACGATGCCGCGGCCTGGGTCGCGTACCGGGCGACCATAGATCGCGATTCACCGCTGTATGCGCAGATCGAGGCCAAAATTCGGGTACTCGATCGGCGCCTCGGCGCAGATGCAACGCGGATGCAACGTTCCCGCTCATAGTCTGCACATCCGAAAGTGCTGTGGCTCACATCCGCGATCGAATTGTGGTCGCGAACACAGCTTTGCCCAGCTGTGTCGGCCCAGCTGAGCACGCTGGACGGCCGACCAACTTTTTTTAGTGCAAAAAGTTCCTTTTTATTAACGAAGCGCCTAGTGTTCGCAATGCGGATCACATCCGTGTGATGTAGCTGACACCGCCGCGGCGCCCGCACCGCGGCAGCGACGTTGGAGGAGTGCTCGAGAGCTAGGCGCACGCGGGGCGCAATCTGTTTCGATCCCGCGCGGGTGTCGTCATGCCCCGCGCATTCGCCGAATCTTCTTGTGGTGGCGTCGAAGCCATGTGTCAACGCTGAACAGTGTTGCCGCAGCGGCTTATTCGTGCTGCCTGAATGCGTTCGGCGTGCTTTTTTACGCCGAACAAGGAGGCTCTGGTGCACGGTACGGAGTTGGGTGGGGCGCGACCGGACGGGGCCGCGCGCCTGGCGAGTGACTGCTTACCGGACGCTCCGGACAACCAGCCGTTTCCGCTCGCACCGGCGCAGCTTGGGGTCTGGTACGCGCAGTTGCTCGATCCCGGCGTGCCGATCAATGTGGCCCAATACGTGGACGTGCCCGGCGTGCTGGATCCCGCTATCCTGCAGGAGGTTTCGGTGATCGCGGCGCGGGAATACGAATCCGTGCTGGTGCGCCTCGGCGAATCCGGCGGTGTGCCGAATCAATGTGTAGATCCGGCGAATTCGGTCGATATCCAGGCAATCGACCTGCGCGAGTACGCCGATCCGGTGGCCGCGGCGCACGAATGGATGCGGGCGGATGCGAGCGCGCCGGTCGACATGCTGACCGATCGGCTGTTCGCGGGTGCCGTGCTGCAAGTCGCGGACCAGCGGTGCTTCTGGTATCTGCGGGCTCATCACCTCGTGCTCGACGGGTTCGGCGCGCTGACCAATACGCAGCGGGTGGCGCAGTTGTATACCGGCAGGGTGCTCGGCACCGAGCCGCAGGCGGTCCAGCCGGGGGCGATGACCGAGTTGGTCGACGGTGAGCTCGCCTACCGGGACAGTTCGCGTTTCGAGACCGACCGGGCGCACTGGGCCGAGCGGATCGCGGGGCTCGACGGCGCGACCAGTCTGGACGGGCGGACCGCACCGCGCGCGGCGACCAATCTGGTGGTGCGGCGGGTACTGCCGGACGCGCTCGTCGATCGGATGAATACGCTTGCGGCGAACCAGGATTCGACGCTCGCGGTGGTACTGCTCGCGGCCTTCGCCGGATACCTCGGGCGGCTCACCGATCGGGACGAGGCGGTGCTGAGTCTGCCGGTGACGGCGCGCACCACCGCGCTCATGCGGCGGTCGGCCGGAATGCTGTCGAATATCGTGCCGCTGCGGCTCGCGGTCGACGGCACCTGGGGGGATCTGCTGCGGGCGGCGCGCGTCGAGGTGGCGGGTGCGCTGCGGCACCAGCGGTATCGGCACGAGGACATCCGCCGCGATGCCGAGCACGACGGGCAGCCCGCGCGCCGTGCGCTGTTCGGACCGCTGGCCAACATCATGCTGTTCGGCAGCGAGCTGACGCTGGGCGAAACGGTCGGCCGCTACCACGTGTTGTCCACCGGGCCGGTGGAGGATCTGAGCCTCAATGTCTATTACGGCGAGCGCGACAGCGTGCACGTCGATTTCGAGGCGAATCCGAATCTCTATGCCGCAGACGACATTGCGCGCCATCAACGGCGGCTCGTGCGGTATCTGGAGCGGTTGGTGGCCACCGAGGTCGATACGCCGATGGCGGCGGTGCCGGTGGCTACCGAACTGGAACTCGAGGTCAGCACCCGGATCTGGAATGCGACCGGTTTCGATGTGCCCGCCGCGGTCGCCGGTGCGCCGACGCTGGTTTCGCTGTTCGAGGCGCAGGTCGCGCGGACGCCGGATGCGGTCGCGGTGCGGTTCGCGGGTGTGCCGGACCTGACCTATCGGGATCTCGCGGCGCACAGCAATCGGCTGGCGCGGCATTTGATCGGACTCGGCGTCGGACCCGAGACGCTGGTCGCGCTGAACATCCGCCGGTCGCCCGAGCTGGTAATCGCCATGTACGCCGTGCTCGCCGCGGGGGCGGCGTATGTGCCGCTGGATCCGGATCATCCGGCCGAGCGGACCGCGCACATTCTGGCGACCGCGCGACCGGCATGTGTAGTGACAACTGAGGCTACGGAGTTTTCCGGAGTGCCGGTGATCCGTCTCGATGGGTGGGATCCCGCGGTATATCCGGATGGTCCGGTCTGGGATCGGGAACGCACCGCCGCGCTGCGGCCGGGGCAGCCCGCGTACGTGATCTTCACCTCGGGGTCGACCGGACTGCCGAAAGGGGTGGCCGTCACCCACGAGGCGATCGTCAATCGGCTGGTTTGGATGCAGCAGCAGTATCGGCTGTCGGCCGACGATGTCGTACTGCAGAAGACGCCAGCCACCTTCGACGTGTCGGTGTGGGAGTTCTTCTGGCCGTTGCAGATCGGCGCGCGGCTGGTACTCGCCGAGCACGACGGTCATCGCGATCCGGCCTACCTGCGGGCTGTGATCGACGAATATGGCGTGACGACAGCACATTTCGTGCCATCGATGCTGGAAGTCTTTCTGGCACAGTGGGAGTGCACCGGTCGCACCGCGCTGCGTATGGTCTTCGCGTCCGGTGAGGCGCTGCCCGCGGCGCCGGCGCAGCGGCTGCGGGCGCTGACCGGTGCGCGGCTGCACAACCTGTACGGTCCCACGGAGGCGGCGGTGGACGTCACCTTCCATGAAGTGACCGATACCGATACCCTCTCGGTGCCGATCGGCGCGCCGGTCTTCAACACCCGGCTCTACGTGCTCGATTCGCGGCTGCGGCCGGTACCGGTCGGGGCTGCGGGCGAGCTGTATCTGTCGGGGGTACAGCTCGCCCGTGGTTATGTCGGTCGCTCCGGGCTCACCGCCGATCGGTTCGTCGCGGATCCGTTCGGGTCGGCCACCCGGCTGTATCGCACCGGTGATCTGGTGCGCTGGACCACCCACGGTGAGCTGGAGTACCTGGGCCGCACCGATTTTCAGGTGAAGTTGCGCGGGCTGCGGATCGAGCTCGGTGAGATCGAAGCCGTGCTCGGTGCCGTCGATTCGGTGGTACGCGCGGTGGTCGTGGTGCGCGATGACGGAGTGGGCGAGCAGTTGGTCGCCTATGTGGTCGAAGTCGAGCCCGGCGCGGTGTCTCCCGCCGACCTGCGCACCGCGGCGCTGCGCGCGCTGCCCGCGTATATGGTTCCCGCCGCATTCGTGATGTTGGACGCGCTGCCGGTCAATGGCTCCGGCAAATTGGATCGTGCCGCGTTGCCCGCACCCGAGCGGATCTCGACCGACTACGCCGAGGTCGCGACGCCGGTGCAGGCCACGGTCGCGCGGGTATTCGGTGCGGTGCTCGGACATGATCGGGTCGGGCGCGACGACGACTTCTTCGCGCTCGGCGGCAATAGTTTGGTGGCCACCCAGGTCGCGGCGCGGTTGGGCGCCGAACTGGGCTGTCGGCTCGGGGTTCGCGAATTGTTCACCGCTACCACGGTGTCCGCACTCGCCGAACTCATCGAGCGGGCGGGTGGATCCAGTGGCGTGCCGGTGCTCGCGCAGCTGCGGGCGCGGCACCGGCCGCCGCTGGTTCCGCTATCTCCGGCGCAGCAGCGGATCTGGTTCCTCAACCGGTTCGAGACGTCAAGCGCCGGTTACAACATGCCGTTCGTGGTGCGGTTGCGCGGTGCGGTCGATATTTCCGCGCTGCGGCTGGCCTTGGCCGATCTTGTCGATCGGCATGAGGTGCTGCGCACGATCTTTCCCGCGGTATCGGCTGGAGTGGCGGCCGAGCAGGTCGTGTTGTCCGCGGACGAGGTTGTCCTCGTGGGTGAGCCGGAGTCGATCGGTGCGGACGAACTGGACGACGAGCTGGCTCGGTTCGCGGCGCTCGGATTCGACTTGGAGCGTGAAATACCGATTCGGGCACGGATCTTCTCGGTCGATGACGAGAGCTGCGCGCTGGCGCTGGTGCTGCATCACATTGCCGCGGACGGCGTTTCGCTGCGGGTGTTGGCACGAGATGTGATGTCCGCGTACAAATCTCGGCACGCGGGCGACGTGCCGGAATGGCTGCCGCTTGCGGTGCAGTACGCGGATTACAGCCTTTGGCAGCACGAATTGCTCGGGTCGGCCGAGGATCCCGATGCCGCGTCGGCCCGGCAGCTGGAGTTCTGGACGGCCGCGCTCGCCGGTGCGCCCGATCTGATCGAGCTGCCCGCCGATCGGTCCCGGCCCGCGGTCGCATCCGGCCGGGGTGCGGTGTTCGGTTTCGAAATTCCGGGCGACGTGCATGCCCAGGTCGTGAAACTTGCCCGTGCCCAGGGCGTTTCTAACTTCATGGTGTTGCACGCCGCACTCGCCGCGCTGCTGTCGCGGTTGTCGGGTAGCGACGACATCGTGATCGGCACGCCGGTGGCCGGGCGTGGTGAACGCGCGCTGGACGATCTCGTCGGCATGTTCGTCAACACCCTGGTGCTGCGGACCGTGGTCGATGCCGCCGCCCCCTTCTCGTCGCTGCTGGCGCGGGTACGCGAGACCGATCTCGCCGCCTTCGGCCATGCCGAATTGCCATTCGAGCAGCTGGTCGATGCCATCAACCCGCCGCGCTCGCAGGCGCGGCATCCGCTGTTCCAGGTATTGCTCGCTTTCGACAATGCTGCGGACATCGCCTTCGAACTCCCCGATTTGTCGGTCTGCACCAGTACCCTGGACACCGGAGTGACCAAGTTCGATCTCCAGCTCACGGTCACCGAAGGCTTCGCCGGTGCCGGACTCAGGGAAGGTTCGGCACCGGCGGGGGTCTGTGCGGAATTCACATACGCCACAGATCTATTCGACGAATCCACCATCGCGGACTATGCGCAGTGGTTGGTTCGGTTGCTGCGTGCGATCGTGGTCGAGGTCGAGCTGCCGGTGGGCGACCTGCCGCTGCTGGATATGGCGGGTCGACAGCGTGCGATCGAGTGCGGAATCGCGGAGTCGTCGAGCCGTGTCGCGACGCTGCCTGCCGCGTTCGAGGCGCAGGTGCGGCGGACACCCGATGTCGTCGCGCTGGTGGACGGGCACGGCGCGCTGACGTATGCGGAGTTCTCGCGGCGGGTGAATCGGCTTGCTCGTCGGCTGATCGCCGCCGGTGTCGGGCCCGAGACGCTGGTCGTGCTGGGTATGCGGCGGTCGGTGGAGTTCGTTGTCGCGGCCTATGCCGTATTGACCGCGGGTGGCGGGTATGTGCCGGTGGATCCGGATCAACCGGCGGCGCGGCGTGCGCAGGTCGTTGCCGCGGCTCGGCCGGTGTGTGTGCTGACTCGGACGGGTGACGGGTGGTCGACCGGCCCCTCGGTACTGGTGGTCGATGCGCTGGCCTGCTCCGGTTATTCGGATGCGCCGGTGCGGGATTCGGATCGGCTGCGTCCGTTGCGGGCGACCAATACCGCGTACGTCATCTTCACCTCCGGCTCTACGGGCTTGCCGAAAGGTGTTGCGGTACAGCATGCCTCGGTGGTCAATCAGATCGACTGGATTGCCGACGAATACGGTATCGGGGCCGACGATGTGGTTCTGTTCAAGACTCCGCCGACCTTCGATGTGTCGGTGTGGGAGCTGTTCGCGCCATTGACGCGCGGTGCGCGCATGGTGGTCGCCGAGCATGACGGGCATCGGGACAGTGCCTATCTGGCCGCGACCATTGCGGCGCACGGGGTGACGATGACCTCGTTCGTGCCGTCGATGCTGACCGTGTTCGCCGATGCCACCGGTATTGCCGAGATCGCCTCGTTGCGTATGGTTTTCGTGGCAGGTGAGGCGATGACCGGTGCAGCCGCGGCCCGCTTCGCTGCCGTGTGCCGAGCCGAACTGCACAATCTCTACGGCCCAACGGAATTCACGGTGCACGCCACCTATGCGCCCGTGGATCCGACGGCGGCGGGGGCGGTGCCGATCGGTCGGCCGGTGCGTTCGAGTCAGGTGCTGGTGCTCGATGCGCGGTTGCGGCCGGTGCCGGACCTGGTCGTCGGCGAGCTCTACCTTTCCGGCGTTCAGTCGGCGCGCGGATACCACGGGCGGGCGGAATCGACCGCCGAGCGGTTCGTGGCCAATCCGTACGGATCGGCCGGAGCCCGGATGTACCGGACCGGTGATCTGGTGCGGCGCAATCGAGCCGGTGATCTGGAGTATTTGGGGCGCAGTGACTTTCAGGTAAAGCTGCGTGGGCAACGGATCGAGCTCGGTGAGATCGAGGCGGCGCTGGTCGCTGCCGACGATGTGCGTGCCGCGGCTGTTCGGGTGTTCGCGCACGCGGCGGGTGAGCTGCTGGTCGCCTATGTCGTCGCCGACCTGCCGGAGGCGGACCTGACCGAGGTGCTGGGGCAGCGGCTGCGCGCCGTACTGCCTTCGTACATGGTGCCGACGGCCTATGCCGGATTGGCGGAAATGCCGCTGACCAGCTCGGGCAAGCTGGATCGCAAGGCATTGCCCGAGCCGGTGCTGACCGCGAAGACGTTTCGTGCACCTGTCACGTCTGCCGAGCATGCGGTTGCCGAGGTGTTCGCGGCGGTGCTCGGTCTCGATCGGGTCGGGCTGGACGACGACTTCTTCGCACTCGGCGGAAACTCCCTGGTGGCCACGCAGATTGCCGCGCGAATCGGCGCGGTCCTCGACGCCGATATTCCGGTGCGGCTGTTGTTCGAGCATTCGACGGTGGCCGCGTTGGCCGCGCATCTGCCCGGTTCGGGGACCGCGCGACGGGCGTTGGCCGCGCAAGCTCGACCCGATGTGGTGCCGCTTTCCTATGCGCAGCAGCGGATGTGGTTCCTCAATCAGTTCGATGCCGCCTCCGTCTCGAATAATCTGACGGCCGCCGTGCGACTGGTCGGCGCGCTCGATCTCGGCGCGCTGACGGATGCGGTCGCCGATGTCGTCGGCAGGCATGAGGCGCTGCGCACCAGATATCCGGCGGTCGACGGTGTGCCGCAGCAGGAAGTGTTGCCGGTAGATGCGGTGTCGCTGGTGCCGGAGCCGGTCGAGGCTACCGGGTTGGCTGATCGGATTCGAGCGCTGGCGGCAATGCCTTTCGCGGTGGACCGGGAGGCACCGGTTCGACTCACATTGCTGCGCACTGGGACCGAGCATGTGCTTGTTGTTTCGATTCATCACATCAGTGCGGACGGTTGGTCCATCGCGCCGCTTACCCGGGATCTGATGGTCGCTTACGCCGCACGTTGCGTGGGCTCGGAGCCGAACTGGGTGCCGCTGCCGGTGCAGTATGCCGACTACACGCTCTGGCAGCGGGAAACGTTAGGTGCGGAGAACGATCCGGAATCGCTGATCGCCGCGCAGATCGGCTATTGGTCGACCGAATTGGCCGATCTGCCGGATGTGCTGGCACTGCCAGGGGATCGGCCGCGTCCGGCGGTCGCGTCGGGTCGTGGTGCGCGCTATGCCTTCACCATCGATGCGGGAACCCATCGTCGGCTGTGTGATGTGGCGGAGGGCGCGAACGCATCCGTGTTCATGGTGCTGCACGCGGCATTCGCCACGCTGCTGGCGAAACTTGCCGGGCAGCGCGATATTGCGATCGGGACCCCCGTCGCCGGTCGCGGCGCCGCCGAGTTGGACGGGCTCGTCGGGATGTTCGTCAACACCCTCGTGCTGCGGACCGATGTGCGGCCCGAACTGACTTTTGCCGACTTGATCGCGGCGGCCCGCGACGGCGATCTGCGTGCCCTCGCACATGCCGATGTGCCGTTCGAGCGGCTGGTCGAGGTATTGAATCCGGTGCGTTCCGCGGCCCGGCATCCGCTGTTCCAGGTCATGCTCGACTTCCAGAACACCGCGCAGACCAGCCTGGAGTTGGCCGGGCTCGAGGCCTCGATGCTCGATATCGATACGCGGACAGCGAAATTCGATCTGCAATTGACGCTGACCGAGTCCGTCGGCCGAGCCGGTATGACAGCGACATTCGAGTACGCCACCGACCTGTTCGATGCGCGGACGGTCGCTTCGTTCGCGTCTCGGCTGCAGCACGTGCTCGATGCGGTCGCGGATCCGCATGTGCGGATCGGTGATATCGATCTGCTCGCCGATGACGAGCGGGCACTGATCCTCGACATCTGGAATGCGACGGCGCATCCGGTGGCTGCCGACGCGACGCTGGTATCGCTGTTCGAGGCGCAGGTCGCGCGGACTCCGGATGCCATTGCGGTCACCTTCGAGGGCGAGTCGCTCGCCCACCACCCCTCATCGAGTCGCCACGCGACGCTGACATATGCGGAATTCGCCGGTCGGGTGAACAGGCTCGCGCGGCTGCTGGTGTCGATCGGGGTTCGTCCGGATTCCACGGTGGCCATCGGCATGCGGCGATCGGTGGATCAGGTCGTGGCCATGTACGCCGTGCTCACGGCGGGCGGTGCGTATGTCCCGGTGGATCCTGAGCATCCGGTCGAGCGGATCAACCAGGCGCTGCGGTCGGCGCGTCCGGTGTGCGTGCTGACCCGCTCGGAGGATGGGCTGGATCTCGACACCGGCGAATGCTCATGGGCGGTGCTCGATGTGGATTTGTTCGACACCTCCGACTATTCGGACGCCCCGGTCACCGACGACGATCGGCTCGGCTCCTTGGCGCCGGGCAATGCCGCGTACGTGATCTTCACCTCCGGCTCGACCGGGCGGCCGAAGGGGGTCGCGGTTTCGCATGCGGCGATCGTCAATCGTCTGGAGTGGATGCAGGACACATACGCGCTGACCGCTGATGATGTGGTGCTGCAGAAGACGCCCGCCACCTTCGATGTGTCGGTGTGGGAGTTCTTCTGGCCGTTGCAGGTCGGGGCGCGTCTGGTGGTGGCGCGGCCGGATGGGCATCGTGATCCGGCGTATTTGGCGCGGGTCATTCGCCGTGCAGGAGTCAGTGTCGCGCATTTCGTGCCGTCGATGTTGGTGGTGTTCGTCGCGGAACAGGCAGCGGCCGACTGTGGTTCGCTGCGGATGGTATTCGCGTCGGGGGAGGCATTGGCGCCGAAGCCCGCGCATCGGCTGCGTGAGCTGACCGGTGCGGCAGTGCACAATCTGTACGGCCCGACCGAGGCGGCCGTGGATGTCACCAGCCACGAGGTCACCGATGCCGATGTGGACACCGTGCCGATCGGTGGGCCGGTATTCAACACCCAGGTCTATGTGCTCGATGGGCGGTTGCGACCGGTGCCGGTGGGGGTTGCTGGCGAGTTGTATTTGGTCGGAGCGCAATTGGCGCGCGGTTATATCGGGCGGCCCGATCTGACGAGTGACCGGTTTGTCGCGAATCCGTTCGGCGATGGTGCGCGAATGTATCGCACCGGGGATCTCGTGACCTGGCGCGCGGATGGGGCGCTCGAGTATTCGGGTCGTACCGATTTCCAGGTCAAGCTGCGGGGTCTGCGAATCGAGCTCGGTGATATCGAAACCGCGATCACCGGCTTGGATTCGATTGCGCAGGCGGTGGTGGTGCTGGGGGACGGGCAGCAACTGGTCGCTTATGTCGTCGCGGAGACCGGGGTCGATACCGATGCCCTGAAATCCGCGCTGAGCGGGCAACTGCCCGCGTATATGGTGCCGTCCGCGTTCGTCGTGCTCGATGAATTTCCGCTCAATGCTTCCGGCAAGCTGGATCGGAAGGCCCTGCCTGCACCCGTATTCGAGGCCGCCGTTTTCCGGGCTCCCGGCACGGCGACCCAGGAAATAGTTGCGCGGACCTTTGCCGAGGTGCTGAATGTCGAGCTGGTCGGCCTCGACGATGATTTCTTCGCTCTCGGTGGAAATTCACTGAACGCCACCCAGGTCGTTGCCCGGTTGGGTGCGGCGCTGGATATGCGGCTGCCGGTCCGGATGCTGTTCGAGGCGCCCACCGTTGCGGCATTGGCGGCCGCGACGGAGGCGCATCAGGGACGCGGCTATATCGGGTTGAGCGCGCGCCCGCGCCCGGCGCGGATTCCGCTTTCATCGGCTCAGCAGCGCATGTGGTTCCTCAATCGGTTCCTTGCCGACGATTCGGCCGGTCCTGGCGCTGCCGTGGACAACATTCCGGTGGCGCTGCGGCTCACCGGCGATCTGGATGTGGCTGCACTGTCCGCCGCGCTGGCGGACGTGGTCGCTCGGCACGAGACGCTGCGGACGATCTATCCCGACGGGCCTGATGGCGCGCAGCAGGTGATCATCACTGCGGCTGTTCCGTCGTTGGAAGCGGAACTGATCACCGAAGCCGAACTCGGGGAGCACCTTTCCGCATTCGCGGCGACCACCTTCGAGCTGACCACCGAGGTACCACTGCGGGCCCGACTGTTCACCGATGGGCACAAACACGTGCTAGCGATTGTGCTGCACCATATTTCGGCCGACGGGTTCTCGCTCGGACCACTCGCGGGCGATCTCATGACCGCCTATACCGCACGCCGAGACGGCGCCGCGCCCGCATGGGCGGCATTGCCCGTGCAGTATGCCGACTACACGCTCTGGCAGGCCGAAACACTGGGTGACGATGCGGATCCGGAGTCGCAGGCGCACCGGCAGCTCACCTTCTGGCGGCGCACGCTGGCGGGTCTGCCCGAACAACTGGAGCTCCCCACCGACCGGCCGCGCCCCGCCGTCTCGTCGTATCGCGGTGACACCCACCGGCTCCGCATCGATTCCGATCTGCACAGTGAACTGCGCGAACTGGCCCGCAAGCGGGATACAACGCTGTTCAGCACGATGCATGCGGCGCTGGCCGTCTTGTTGTCCCGGCTGTCGGTGAGTGCGGATATCGCGATCGGCACGCCCGTCGCGGGTCGCGGTGATGCCGCGCTGGACGGGCTCGTCGGGATGTTCGTCAACACCCTGGTATTGCGCACCCATATCGACACCAGGTCGCGGTTCGAGACGGTGCTGGATACTGTGCGCGCACAGGATATCGAGGCGCTGTCGCACGCTGACGTGCCGTTCGAGCGGCTCGTCGAGGTCATCGCGCCGACACGAGCGCAGAATCGGAATCCGCTGTTCCAGGTGGCATTGACTTTCCAGAACTTCACGCTGCCGCCGCTCGAACTCGCCGATCTCGTGGTGCGTCCGGTCGAATTCGACGCGGCGGCAGCCAAATTCGATTTGCAGTTCACGGTGGTCGAATCCGATGACGCCGATGGCCGTGCGGACGGCATGGATATCGAGATCACCTATGCGACCGACCTTTTCGATGCAGACACGATCGCGGTGCTCGGTCGCCGGTGCACCCAGGTGCTGGCCGCCATCGCCGCCGATGCCACGGTCGTGGTCGGGGATATTCAATTGCTCAGCGCCGAGGAACAGCATCGCGCACTGTATGAGTGGTCGACTCCGACCAGGACTTACCTCACCGATACCGCCACGCTGGCCGACCGGTTCGCGCTGGCCGCCGCGATCGATCCGACAGCCGTCGCCGTCCGCGCGGGGACGCGATCGCTGACCTATGCCGAACTCGACGCCTGGTCGAACCGGCTGGCCCGGCGGCTGATCGCCGCAGGGGTCGGACCGGAAGCGTTGGTGGCGGTGGCGCTGCCGAGGTCGGTGGAACTGGTCGTCGCATTGGTCGCGGTGATCAAGGCGGGCGGTGGCTATCTGCCGATCGATCCGAATTATCCGGCGGATCGGATCGAATACGTACTCGATGACGCGCGTCCGATCTGCGCGATAACCAGCGTCGGAACCGAATTGGCACCCGGCTGGTTCGGCGGGCCGGTGATCGACATCGCGGCGGCGAATCAGTGTTCGACCGCCGTCTCCCAGGCGGAGCGACGCAGGCCGCTGAATCCGGCGCATACGGCCTACGTCATCTACACCTCCGGATCCACCGGGAATCCCAAGGGCGTGGTCATCCCGCACCGCAATGTGCTGCGCCTGCTCGATAACACCCGGTGCCACTTCGAGTTCGGGCCCTCGGATGTCTGGACCCTGTTCCACTCCTACGCCTTCGACTTCTCGGTCTGGGAGCTCTGGGGTGCGCTGCTGCACGGCGGCACGCTCGTGGTGGTCGACTACTACACCTCGCGATCACCGCAGCAGTTCCTGGAACTGCTTGCCGCGGAACGGGTGACAGTGCTGAACCAGACGCCGTCGGCCTTCTATCAACTGATTGCCGCCGAGCCTGCCGAACTCGCACTGCGCTATGTGATTTTCGGTGGCGAGGCATTGGAACCGCAGCGGCTGGTCGGCTGGTTCACTCGGCATCCGCGGTCGCCGCGACTGGTGAATATGTACGGCATCACCGAGACCACCGTGCATGTGTCGTACCGGCCGATCGAAGCGGGTACCGGCTCGGCGAGTGTGATCGGTGGGGCCATACCCGGATTGGTCGTGCGGGTGCTCGATGCGCGGCTGCGGCCGGTACCGGTCGGGGTGCCCGGGGAGATCTACGTCTCCGGTGGGCAGTTGGCGCGCGGCTATCTCGGACGGCCCGCGCTAACCGCGAGCCGGTTCGTGGCCGATCCGTACGCGGGGGAAGGCACGCTGGCCTATCGGTCCGGTGACCTCGCACGGTGGACCGCCGACGGCGAGTTGGAGTATCTGGGCCGGGCCGACCAGCAGGTGAACCTGCGTGGGTTCCGCGTCGAGTTGGGGGAGATCGAGGCGGCGCTGCTGGATGCGAGTGCGGCGGTGCGCGAGGTGGCGGTGGTCGTGCGCAGCGATCTGGTGGATGAGCCGCGCATTGTCGCGTATGTGGTCGGCTTCGACGCGGTCGATCGGGCGCAGCTGCGACAACAGCTCGCGCGCCGGTTGCCCGAGCACATGGTGCCCGCCGCGATCGTGGTGGTGGATCGAATTCCATTGACCGTCAACGGGAAGCTGGATCGGGCGGCGTTGCCCGCCCCGGAGTTCGAGGGTACGACCTATCGCAAACCCGGGACTGTCGTCGAGGAGATCGTTGCCGGGGCTTTCGCGGATGTGCTCGGAATGGACGGTCTGATCGGTGCGGATGACGACTTCTTCGCCCTCGGCGGTTCCTCCCTGCTGGCCGCGAAGGCCGTGGCTCGCATCGGGGCCGCGCTCGGGCGCACCGTCGGAGTACGCGCATTGTTCGAATCGCCGCGGGTCGCCGATCTCGCCGCAGCGGTCGGCGCGAACGATACGGCTGCGACCAGGCCCGCGCTGGTGGCAGGCGCCCGACCGGACCGGATTCCGCTCTCCCCGGCACAGCAGCGGATGTGGTTCCTCAACCGGTTCGACCAGCACTGCATTGCCTACAATATTCCGTTGGCGCTGCGGCTCACCGGCGCATTGGATATCGCGGCGCTACGAGCCGCGGTCGCGGATCTGATCGGCAGACATGAGTCGCTGCGGACGCGGTATCCGGAAGTGGACGGTGCGGCGACCCAGCTGATCGTGCCGGTTGTGCGGGCGATCCCGTCGCTGGATCCGATTGAAATCTCTGAAGCCGAACTGCCGGAGCGAATTCAGGAGCTGGCGGCCACCACGTTCGATGTGACCCTCGATATCCCGGTGCGGATGCGGCTGTTCCGGATAGCGGGGCACGCGGAGTTCGTATTGGCGGCGGTGCTGCATCACATCGCGGCGGACGGATCCTCGCTCGCGCCATTCGTCCGTGATCTGATGCTGGCCTACAGCGCACGCCTGGACGACAGTGCGCCCGGCTGGACACCGCCCGCCATGCAGTACGCGGATTACGCACTGTGGCAGCGGCGACTGCTCGGCAGCGAGGACGAGCCCGAATCGCTTTCGGCACAACAGATCGCGTACTGGACCCGAACCCTGGACGGACTGCCGGATCAGCTGGCGCTGCCGACCGATCACCCGCGGCCCGCGCGGCAGAGTTCGCGCGGCGCGAGGGTGGAGTTCGCGATCGACGCGCGGTCGCACAGCGCGCTCGTCGCACTCGGACGGCGCAGTGGCGCAACGCTGTTCATGGTCGTACACGCGGCATTCTCCGCACTTCTCGCTCGCCTGTCGGGCAGTTCGGATATCGCGGTCGGTACGCCGATCGCGGGCCGGGGCGATGCGGAACTCGACGATGTCATCGGCATGTTCGTGAACACGCTGGTGCTGCGTACCCGGGTCGACGGCGGTGAAAGCTTCGATGCGCTGCTCGAGCGAGTCAGGTCAGCCGATATCGCCGCTTTCTCGCATGCGGATGTGCCGTTCGAGCGCCTGGTGGAGGTGCTGAATCCGGAGCGATCGACAGCGCGGCATCCGCTGTTCCAGGTCGGGCTTTCGTTCCAGAATCACGAGCGTGGTGCACTACGGCTACCCGGGCTCGAAGTGAAAGAGCTCGAATTCGACAGTGGGGTAGCGCAATTCGATCTGCACTTGTTCGCTGTCGATCACTACAGCGCGGACGGCGTGCCTGGGGGCATAGATCTCGCGCTCGGGTTCGCGACGGACTTGTTCGAGCGCGCTACTGCGCAGCGGTTCAGTGAGCAGCTGCTGCGGGTATTCGAATCGGTTGTTGTCCAGCCGGATACGGCTGTCGGTGAGTTGGATCTGCTCGGTGCCGCAGAGCGTGCGCGGTTGCTCGGGGAGTGGAATCGGACCGCGCATCCGGTGGCCTCGGCGACGTTGGCGGATCTCATCGATGCTCAGGTCGCGCGGACACCCGAGGGTGTGGCGTTGATCGATGCGAGCTCCGAATCAGTGCTCACCTATGCCGAATTCGATGCCGCGGTCAACAGGCTGGCGCGCAAGCTGATTGCCGACGGGGTCGGCCCGGAGGCGACCGTCGTGCTCGCCATGCGGCGCTCGGTCGAGTTGGTCGTCGCCATGTACGCGGTGGTGCGAGCCGGTGGTGCGTATGTGCCCATCGATCCGGATCATCCGGTAGACCGCATCGCGTACGTCATCGAGACGGCCGCACCCGCGTGTGTGCTCACCACGTCACGCGATCCTTTCCCCGTCGAAACATCCCTTCCCACAATGGAAGTGGATCGACTCGAGTTGGCTGATTACGCGGCGACTCCGATTACGGATGACGAACGGGTGCGACCCTTGCGGCCCGAGCACCCGGCATATGTGATCTTCACATCCGGCTCGACCGGACTGCCCAAGGGCGTCACCATTTCGCACGCGGCGATCGTCAACCAGTTGGCCTGGCTGCGTGACCGATTCGCACTCGGGCCGGACGGGAGTGCGCTGCTCAAGACTCCTGCGACGTTCGACCTGTCGGTGTGGGAGTTCTGGTCGGTCCTGACGACGGGTGGTCGCCTGGTGGTGACTGAGCCCGGCACAGAACGCGAACCGGATAGGCTGCGGGCTCTGATCGAACGGCATGCGGTGACGGTGTTGCACGCTGTGCCGTCGCTGGTCGGCATGCTGCTCGCGGTATCGGATGCGCCGCTGCCGAATGCACTGCGGCAGGTGCTCGCCATCGGTGAGGCGCTGCCGCCCGCCACCGCGATCGAATTCCGCCGCCGAGCCGGACATTCCGGCGCGCGACTGTTCAACCTGTACGGCCCGACCGAGGCAGCCGTGTCGATCACCGCCTGCGAAGTCGATGCGGACCCGACCCATATCGTGCCGATCGGCGCGCCCGCCTGGAACAGTCGGGTCTACGTGCTCGATGCACGGCTGCAGCCGGTCCCGGTGGGTGTGACCGGCGAGTTGTATTTGGCCGGTGCGCAATTGGCGCGCGGCTATCAACGCAGGTCGGCGTTGACGGCCGACCGTTTCGTCGCGGATCCCTTCGCGAGCGCCGTCGGCGCGACGATGTATCGGACCGGCGATATCGTCCGCTGGCGTCCGGAGGGCACGCTGGAATACCTGGAGCGCGCCGACTTCCAGGTCAAGATCGGCGGTTTCCGGATCGAGCTCGGCGAGGTGGAGGCCGCGCTGCTGCGGTTGCCGGAGGTGCGCGCCGCGGTCGCGGTGGCGCACGCTGGAACTCGGCTCATCGCCTATGTCGCGGTGCCGGACTCGACGGCTGCTGCCGAATCGGAAGGTGCGTTGCGTGCGGCGGTGGCGGCGGAGCTGCCCACCTACATGGTGCCCGCCGCGATCATTGTGCTGGAGTCGTTGCCGCTCAATGCCAATGGCAAGGTCGATCGGGCCGCACTGCCCGAGCCGGTGTTCACCGCGGCCGCTTTCCGCGCACCGGCCAATGAGCTGGAGCGCTTGGTCGCGGCCACGTTCGTCGAGGTGATCGCGGCCGAGGAAGCGGTCGGGCTGGATACCGACTTCTTCGCGTTCGGGGGCAATTCGCTGCTGGCGACCCGGCTGGCGGCGCAGTTGGGCTCGACACTCGGAGTGCGGGTCCCGGTGGCCGCGGTATTCGACGCACCGACCGTCGGGCTGCTCGCCGCGCGACTGGCCGAGCTCGGGGACGCCGATGCCAGGCCCGCGCTCGCTCGGCGTTCCGGCACCGCAGCTGCCCCGCTTTCGCTGGCACAGCAGCGGATGTGGGTGCTCAACCGGCTGGCCCCGGATTCCTCGGCCTACAACATCCCCGCAGCACTGCGTCTGACCGGTGCACTGGATATCGCTGCCCTGGGCGCGGCGATCCTGGACGTGATCGAACGCCACGAAACCCTGCGCACCCGATATCCGGATGCCGAGCCCGAACCGGTGCAGCAAGTACTGGACGCTGCCGAGGTCGATCTGGAACCGATCCTGTCGGCACCGGGTGATATCGAAGCGCGCATCGCTGAATTCGTCGCCGCCGGTTTCGATATCACCTCGGCGCCACCGGTCCGCGCGGCATTGTTCCGCACCGACGTCGACGAGCACGTGCTCGTTGTGGTGCTGCACCATATCAGCGCCGACGGCTATTCCGTCGCCCCGATGACGCGGGATCTCATGCGTGCCTACCTCAGCCGAATCGTGGGCAACGCGCCCGGCTGGGAGCCATTGCCGGTCCAGTACGCCGATTACAGCGTGTGGCAACGCGCGTCGCTCGGCTCCGATCGTGATCCGAACAGCCTGCTGTCCCGGCAACTCGGCTATTGGACAACAGAATTGGCGGGGCTGCCCGAAGTACTGCCATTGCCGAGCGATCGACCGCGTCCGGCGCGCAGGGATATGCGTGGTGGCACAGTCGGTTTCGAGGTGGACACGGTACTCACCGCTCGGTTGGCGGCGGTTGCCCGTGCGCACGACACAACATTGTTCACTCTGATACACAGTGCATTCGCGGTTCTGCTGGCCAAGCTGTCCGGCACCCCGGATATCGCTATCGGCGCACCGGTCGCGGGGCGTGGCGAACGTGAACTCGACGATCTGATCGGCATGTTCGTCAATACCGTCGTGCTGCGCACCCAGGTAGACGCGCGCACCGGCTTCGCGGATCTGCTGCACGAGGCGCGGGATCGCGATATCGCGGCGTTGTCACATGCCGACGTGCCGTTCGAGCGGGTGGTCGAGGCCGTGGGCCGGACCAGGTCCAGTGCCTATACACCGTTGTTCCAGGTGATGTTCACCTTCCAGAACATGCCGTCCGGCCCCGTCGCGCTGCCCGGGCTCGCGGTCGAGGTGCTCGATCTCGCGCTGGCGGAGGCCAAATACGACCTGCAGCTCACCGGCATCGAGTTGTTCGACGCGGCCGGTGACCTGTCCGGACTGGATATGCGATTCGGCTACGCGACCGATATTTTCGATGCTGCCACCGTCGGGCTGTTCGCCGCGCGGTTACTTCGGATATTCGAGGTAGTCGCGGATGATCCAGCTATCGCCATTCGCGCCATCGATATTCGCGCCGAACAGTCCCGTGGCGAGCGGTCGGACAGCCCGGCGGATCTGGCCGCGCTGATCGCCGCTGCCGCCGAAATCAACTCCAGTGCAGTCGCTTTCATCCATGACTCGCACATGGTGACGTTCGGCGAGCTGGCCGCCAAGCTCGCGACGGTCGGCAAAGCCATGGGCGCGACCGCGAAACCGGAAGCGCTCATCAACGTCGCCCTGGCCGGAGTGGTGCCCGGTCTCCTGGCCGCCCTCGGCGGCAGTGGTCTCGCCGCAGTCCTGCGGTCCCTGCGCAGCGAGGCGCGGGCCGTGCTCTCCAACTCGGATTCGGAAGTCGATTCGGAAGGAACCAACTGATGTCCCAGGCAGAATCGGTCGCATCCAGCAAACTCGGCAATCGTATTGCCGCATACGATCATTCGGCACTGCGCCGGGCGTACGGACTCGACGATCTCCCCATCCTGATCGACAAGGTCGCCGAATTGGATCCGGAGCGGGTCGCCCTGCGGCACGACGGGACCAGCATCACCTACGGTCTGCTGGCCACCGAGATCATGGTGCTGGACGAGGCGATGGGTGGCGGTCTCGGTGCCGACGCACTGGTATCGGTCGTAGTCTCCAGCCAGCTGCCCGCCCTGCTGGAGTCCGGGGACGGCGCACTCGGCACCGTGCTGGAGCGACTGCTCGATGACGCCCTGACGGCGGCGGCGCACGTGCTGCCGTCGATATTCGCGCCGATCGAGACCCTGGTCAGCGAATTCGAGGCACAGGTGCGCCGGACACCGGACGCGGTCGCCCTGGAGTACGCGGGCGCGACATCGGCCCACCCGTCGCCCGACCACCACCCCTCATCGAGTCGCTACGCGACGCTGACTTATGCGGAGTTCGACGGCCGAGTGAACGCCCTCGCGCTGCGGTTGATCGACCTCGGTGTCGGCCCGGACAGCCTGGTGGGGCTTGCCGTCCGACGCTCGTTCGACCTGCTGGTCGGCATGTACGCGATCCTGAAGGCGGGCGGAGCGTATGTGCCGATCGATCCGGAGCATCCGGCCGAACGCATCGGCTACGTGCTCGAGGTCGCCGCACCGGTCCTGGTACTCACCACGACCCAAGACCAGCCCGAGCTCGGAGCGGGTATCCCGGTACTGCGGATCGACGAATTCGACACCGTCGAGGCAGCGGTGTCGATCGATGACCGCCCGCGACCGTCTGCGGACAATACGGCCTACGTCATCTTCACCTCGGGATCGACGGGACGTCCGAAAGGTGTCGCGGTATCGCACCGTTCGATTCTGGCCAACCTGCGGTGGCGACAGCGGCTGTATCGACTACGCGGCGACGATGTGGTGCTGCAGAAGACGCCGTTCACCTTCGACGTCTCGGTATGGGAATTCTTCTGGCCGTTGCAGGTCGGTGCGCGACTGGTGATCGCGGCGCCGGATGGTCATCGCGATCCGGCATATCTGGCGCGCACGATCGCCGAACGCGGCGTCACCGTCGCGCATTTCGTACCTTCCATGCTCGCGGTATTCGTGGCCGAACCGCGGATCGAAAGTGCGGCGCGGACCCTGCGCCTGGTATTCGCCTCCGGCGAGGCGCTACCGGCCGCCACCGCGGCCACCTTCCGCGATATCAGCGGCGCGACACTGCACAACCTGTACGGTCCCACCGAGGCCGCCGTCGATGTCACCGCGCACGAGGTCACCGCCGCCGACAGCACGACCGTGCCCATCGGCGCGCCCGCCGACGACACCGAATTGCTGGTGCTGGACGACAATCTGCGGCCGGTCGCCAGTGGCGTCGTCGGTGAGCTGTATCTCGCCGGTGTGCAGCTGGCCCGCGGGTATGTGGCCCGTCCCGGACTGACGGCCGACCGGTTCGTGGCCAATCCGGAAGGTGCGCCTGGTGATCGGATGTACCGCACCGGCGACCTGGTCCGCTGGCGCACCGATGGCTGCGGCGGCCCGGACGAACTGGAATATCTGGGCCGCATCGACTTCCAGGTCAAACTGCGCGGGCTGCGGATCGAACTCGGCGAGGTCGAGGCGGCGTTGCTGCGCAATGAACAGGTCGCGCAGGCCGCGGTGCTGCTGCATCGGCATGCGGGCAGCGATCATCTGGTCGGCTACGTGGTGGCCGACGGTGGCGTCATCGTCGATCCGGCCGCGGTACTGGAATCGACGCGCCGGGACCTACCGGACTACATGGTGCCGTCGCTGGTGGTTGTCCTCGGCGAAATGCCGGTCAATGCCAATGGCAAGCTCGATCGGCGCGCACTGCCGGAACCGGTATTCGGATCGGCGGCATACCGGGAACCATCGACCGAGGCAGAGGTGGCCGTCGCCGAGATCTTCGGCCAGCTGCTGGAGGCGGAACGGGTCGGCGCGGACGACGACTTCTTCGCGCTCGGCGGCAACTCGCTCATCGCCACCCGCGCTATTGCCCGAATCGGGGCCGCACTCGGCATCACCGTCGATGTCCGCGATTTTTTCGACCGCCCGACGGTAGCGGCGCTGGCCGGGCTGGCACGGACCGGGGCCGCACGACCGGCGATCACAGCGGCCGCGCGGCCGCGGCACATTCCACTGTCCCCGGCGCAGCGGCGCATGTGGTTTCTCAACCGGTTCGGCACGCACACCGAATCCGCCTACGTCTTCGATACCGCGGCGGTGGACAATATTCCGGTCGCACTGCGGCTACGCGGTGCACTCGAGCTCACCGCCCTGTCGGCGGCCATCACCGACCTCGTTGCCAGGCACGAGATCCTGCGCACCGTCTATCCGCAGACCGCCGATGGTCCGGCTCAGGTGGTGCGGCCGATGCACGCCGCGTTCGACCTTTCCCCGAGCGATATTCCCGAGGTCGAACTCGCCGCCGCGGTATTGGCCAGCACGGTACAGGGATTCGATGTCACCGAGGAAATTCCGGTCCGGGTGCGGTTGCTGCGCAGCGGACCCGAGGATCACACTTTGGTCCTGGTGGTGCATCACATCGCGGCCGACGGTGTCTCGATGGGACCGCTGATGCGCGATCTCGTCACCGCCTATACGGCCCGTCGTGCCGGACGTCGACCGGGCTGGGCGCCGCTGCCCGTGCAGTACGCGGACTACGCGCTGTGGCAGCGGGATGTGCTCGGCAGCGAGCACGATCCGGAATCGGTGGCCGCACGCCAACTCGGATTCTGGGCCGCCGAATTGGCCGACCTGCCCGCACAGCTGGATCTGCCCGCCGATCGGCCCCGCCCCGCCGTCGCGTCCTACCGCGGGGCGACCCATGAGTTCGCCATCGACGCGGAGCTACGCCATGCGATCGACCGGATCGCCGCCCGCGGTCGAGCCACGCCCTTCATGGTGGTCCATGCGGCACTCGCGGTCCTGCTCGCGCGACTGTCCGGCACCGCCGATATCGCCATCGGCACTCCGGTCGCGGGACGCGGTGATCGCGCACTGGACGACCTCGTCGGCATGTTCGTCAATACCCTCGTGCTGCGTACCGAGGTCCGGAGCGAGCTGAGCTTCGCCGACCTGGTCGCCCAAGCGCGCGAGCGCGATCTGAATGCCTTCGCGCACAGTGATATTCCCTTCGAGCGTCTGGTCGAAGTGGTGAACCCGGCGCGCTCCCAGGGCAGGCATCCGCTGTTCCAGGTCGCGCTGTTCATGCAGAACATCGGCCCGATCGCATTGACTATGCCCGGCCTGGACGCGGAGCTGGTCGATTTCGATCCCGGCTTCGCCAAATTCGATCTGCAGCTGACCCTTTCCGATACCGCGACGGGTTACCGCGCCGAATTCACCTATGCCACCGACCTGTTCGACGCCGCGACCGTGCGCGAGTTCGGTATCAAATTTCTCCGGCTGCTGCGCGCGGCGGCCGCCGATCCGGATGTCACGGTCGGCGATATCGAACTTCTCGACGCGGGTGAACTCGATTACGTCACCGCGAGCTGGAATGCCAGCGGGCACCGGGTCGCCGATCAATTTCTGCACGAAGGGTTCGACAGCCAGGTTCGTCGCACGCCGAAGGCCGTTGCCCTGGTGTCCGATACCGCCGAACTGACCTACACCGAACTGTCCGAGCGGGCCAATCGCCTCGCGCGCATGCTGATCAGCACCGGCGTCGGCCCGGAATCACTGGTGGTGCTCGCGATGCCGCGCTCGATCGAGCTGGTCGTCGCGATGTATGCGGTGCTGCGCGCCGGTGGCGCCTATGTGCCGGTGGATCCCGGACATCCGGCCGAACGCGTTTGGCACATCCTCGATACCGCGCGGCCGCATTCGGTACTCACCATGCGCGGTACCGGCTTCACCCTCCCCGTGACCGTGCCGCCGAGCGTGCACCTGCACCATATCGACGAACTGGACCTTTCGGAGTACTCGGCGGCGAACATCGCCGATCGCGAGCGCCGCGCGGTGCTGCGGCCCGAGCACCCCGCCTATGTAATCTTCACCTCCGGCTCGACGGGCCGACCGAAGGGCGTATCGGTCGAGCACCGCGCCATCGCCAACCAACTCGCCTGGATGCACGCCGAATATCGGCCGCGCGTCGGCGATGTCTATCTGCAGAAGACCGCGACCACCTTCGACGTTTCGCTGTGGGGATACTTCCTGCCGCTGCGCGCGGGCGCGACCCTGCTACTCGCCACGCCCGACGGCCACCGCGATCCGCGCTACCTCGCGGAAACCATTGCCCGCTACGGCGTCACACTGACCGACTTCGTGCCATCGATGCTCGCGGTTTTCGCCGCCCATGCCCAAGCGAGCGAACTCGATTCGCTGCGCGATGTTTTCGTCATCGGCGAGGCTTTGCCGCCGGAGACCGTCGCGGCCTTCCACGCGGTGAGCGATGCCGCGCTGCACAATCTGTACGGCCCGACCGAGGCGGCCGTGTCCATTACCTATCGCGAGGTCACGGTCGACGACGAGCTGGTGCCGATCGGCGAGCCGGAGTGGAATTCCCAGGTGTACGTGCTGGATGCGCGACTGCATCCGGTACCGATCGGGGTACCCGGCGAACTGTATCTGGCCGGTGACCAGCTGGCCCGCGGCTATCACGGCCGGGTCGATCTGACCGCGGACCGCTTCGTGGCCAACCCTTTCGGCCGAGCGGGTGCGCGAATGTATCGCACCGGGGATCTGGTGCGCTGGAGCGCCGATGGGGAACTCGTCTACCTCGGCCGGATGGACTTCCAGGTGAAGTTCCGCGGTCAGCGCATCGAGCTCGCCGAGATCGAGACGGCACTACTCGTGGCGCCGGAGGTGAGTCAGGCCGCGGTACGGCTGATCGATGGCGACTATCTCGCGGGGTACGTGATTCGCACGCCGGGCGGTGTTTTGGATCTCGAGGCCGTCAAGGCCGGGCTGGCCCGGCGTCTTCCTGGATATATGGTGCCGACCGCGCTGGTCGAGCTGTCCGAATTCCCGCTCAACAGCAGCGGCAAGCTGGACCGCAAGGCGCTGCCGGTGCCGGTGCTGCGGCAACAGAGCTTCCGAGCGCCGACCAATGCGGCACAGCGGCTGGTCGCCGCGGTATTCGCCGAGGTGCTGCGGGTGGAACGAGTCGGTCTCGATGACGATTTCTTCGCGCTCGGCGGCAGTTCGCTAGATGCCACCCAGGTCACCGCGCGGGCGGGGGAGGCCATCGGCACGCGCATTCCGGTGCGCGCTCTTTTCGACGCCTCGACAGTCGAGGGATTCGCGGCCGCCGTCGACGAGCTCGGCAGAGCCGGTGCGGCCGCACGGCCGCTGGTGCGCCGCGAGCGTCCGGCACGGATTCCGCTTTCGCCCGCGCAGCAGCGGCTGTGGTTCCTCAACCGGATCGAAACCCAGGACGGCGCCGCCAGCGTGTACAACCTGCCGGTCGTGCTCCGGCTCACCGGCAGACTCGATGTCACCGCGCTGGAGCGTGCGGTGCTCGATGTGCTGTCCAGGCACGAATCCCTGCGCACCATCTACCCGGACAGCGAATCCGGTCCGTACCAGTCGATTCTGACACCGGCCGGTATCGGCTTGACTCTCAATCCGGTACCTGTCGAACGGGTCGATCTGACGGCCGCCATTACCGCGATCACGACGGCCGGGTTCGATGTGACCACCGAACTGCCGTCGCGCGTCGCGCTATTGATCGTCGATCGGGTGGACGACCGGCGCGGTATTTCTGGCGACGAATACGTGCTGGTCTTCGTCGTTCATCACATCGCGGCCGACGCACTTTCGATGACACCGCTGGTCACCGATCTGGTGCACGCCTACCTGGCCAGATTAGGTACTGCATCGCGCGGCGATTCCGTGGGGGGTGGTGGTCGGGCGACGGGCGGGCCCAGCCGGAGGCCGGATGGGCGCGAGCTGCCGGTGCAGTACGCGGATTACAGCCTCTGGCATCGCGAGTTGCTCGGTTCCGAGGACCGACCGGGCGATCCGGCATACCAGCAGTTGCGATTCTGGCGCGCCGCCCTCGACGGCATGCCGACCCAACTCGCGCTGCCGACCGACCGGCCCCGCTCGGCGCTGCCATCGAATCGCGGTGCCGCAGTGGACTTCGAGATAGCACCCGAGTTGGCCGCCGCCCTGCGCGTACTCGCACATCGCAGCGGTGCGACGCTGTTCATGGTGGTGCACGCGGCCTTCGCGGCGACGATTGCGAGATCGAGCGGCACCGATGACGTGGTGATCGGCTCGCCTGTCAGCGGTCGCGGCGAACGCCAACTCGACGCGCTCATCGGCATGTTCGTGAACACCTTGGTACTGCGCACCCCGGTCGATGCGGCAGCCACCTTCACCGAACTCCTTGCGGGTGTGCGCGATGCCGACCTCGCTGCCTTCGCGAATGCCGATCTGCCGTTCGAGCGGCTGGTCGATGCCATGGGCGCGGACCGGAGCACAGGAGCGCACCCGCTGTTCCAGGTGCTGTTCAGCTTCGGTACGGCACCGCGCGTCGTCGCGGGCAGTCGGGCGCTCGAAGTCCCGTGGCTTACCGTAGAACCGCTCGAATCGCCGGATCCCACCGCGAAATTCGATCTGCACCTGGTGGTGAACGAGCGCGCCGGTGATCACGGGCTCAGTGGCAGCCTGCGCTATGCCACCGATCTGTTCGATGCGGCGACCGTCGCCGCGTTCGTCCGTCGCTTTCGGCGGTTGCTCGCGACCGTGGCGGATATGCCGCAGACCCGGATCGGCGAGATCGAGCTGTTGGCTCCCGACGAGCGGTCGATATTGGATCGCTGGAACGACACTACGCACGTCGTCGACGAAACCCGGACGCTCGCTTCGTTATTCACCGAGCAGGTGGTGCGCACTCCAGGAGCACCCGCGCTCACCTTCGAGGGGACAACCCTGTCCTATGCCGAATTCGCCGGACGGGTGAACCGGCTGGCACGCTGGCTCACAGCGCAGGGCGTCGGTCCGGATTCGCTTGTCGCACTGGGCATGCGTCGCTCGATCGATCTCGTGGTGAGCATGTATGCCATCACCGTGGCGGGCGGCGGCTATGTACCGCTGGATCCGGACCATCCGGCCGAACGCACCGGCCACATCCTCGATACCGCCGCTCCACTCTGTGTGCTGACCTCGGGCATGGATCTGGATATCGCTGCCACGCAGGTCCGTATCGATCGACTCGACCTTTCCAAGTATTCGGCCGCGCCGGTTACCGATGTGGATCGGTGCGCGCCGCTGCGGGCCGCCAATACCGCCTATGTCATCTTCACCTCGGGCTCGACCGGGCGGCCCAAGGGTGTCGTGATGACCCACCGCGGCATCGTGAACCGGCTGCTGTGGATGCAGTCGACGCATGTCGCGCTCGATGGCACCGATGCGCTGCTGCAGAAGACGCCGGTGACCTTCGATGTTTCGGTGCCGGAGTTCTTCTGGCCGCTGCAGGTCGGCGCCCGGCTGGTGGTGGCTCGTCCGAATGGTCATCAGGATCCGGGGTATCTGGCGGAGCTGATTCGGCGCGAGTCGATTACGGTCGCGCATTTCGTACCGTCCATGCTCGCTGTCTTCGTCGCGGACGATATCGATGTGCCCACACTGCGGCACGTGTTCTGCTCGGGCGAGGCGCTGCCCGCCACCATCGCGCAGCGGGCACGCGCGGTTACCGGCGCGCGGGTGCACAACATGTACGGGCCCACCGAGACGGCGGTCGAGGTCAGCGCATACGAGGTGACCGCTGCTGATAGCGGTCCGCTGCCGATGGGCGGGCCGATCTGGAATACCCGTGTGTATGTGCTCGATGCGCGGTTGCGTCGGGTGCCTGTCGGTGTACCCGGGGAGCTGTATCTGGCCGGAGCTCAGCTGGCCCGCGGCTATCTCGGCCGGGCCGATCTGACCGGTGAGCGGTTCGTGGCCGATCCGTTCGGTCCGGCCGGTGCGCGGATGTATCGCACCGGCGATCTGGTGGTCTGGCGTGCGGCCGATCAGCGGGGTGTGCTGGAATTCCTCGGCCGCACCGACTTCCAGGTGAAGGTCCGCGGCCTGCGGATCGAACTCGGTGAGATCGAGTCGGCGTTGCTGTCGGTTGCCGGAATCGCGCAGGCAGTCGTCGTGGTTCGCGACGACCACGGCGACCAGCTGGTCGCGTACCTGGTGGCGGGTAGTGAACTCGATATCGATAGCGTTCGAGCCGAAGTCGCGCGGCGGCTGCCCGCCTACATGGTTCCGTCGGCCTTTGTCGTCTTGGATGAATTCCCGATCACGACCTCCGGCAAGCTGGACCGAAAGGCATTGCCCGCACCGGCTTTTGCGGCTGCCGAATTCCGCGCGCCGAGCGATCTCGCGGAAACCCTTGTCGCCGAGACATTCAGCGCGCTGCTCAGTATCGACCTGGTCGGCGCGGATGACGACTTTTTCGCCCTCGGCGGCAATTCGCTCATCGCCACGCAACTCGCGGCCCGGCTGACCAGGGCGACCGGCGCGGATGTACCCGTGCGCACCATCTTCGACGCCTCGACAGTGCGCGAGCTGGCGCGGCGGGTCACGGTCGAGCAGCAGGCGCCACCTCCGGCCCTGCCGCCGTTGACGGTTCAGGATCGCCATGAGCCGATTCCGCTGTCGATTGCCCAGCAGCGCATGTGGTTCCTGAACCGATTCGACTCCGCGAGTGGCGGATACAGCATCCCCTTCGCGCTGCGCCTCACCGGTGTGCTGAATGTGCCCGCACTGGAACGCGCGATTGCCGATGTCATCGCCAAGCACGAGACACTGCGCACCATCTATCCCGAACACGACGGCGCCGCGACGCAGGTGGTGCTGCCCGCCGGGACCAAGCTGGTGGAACTCGTCGCTCGTGCGGTGTCGACATCCGAGCTACCCGAACTCGTCGCCACCGCTGCCGAGACCGGATTCGATGTCACAACCGAAGTTCCGTTGCGCGTCCGGCTACTCCGAATCGACGACGGTGCCAGCAGGTCCCGCCAGCAGGTGTACGTACTGCTGTTCGTCGTGCATCACATCGCCGCCGACGGATGGTCTTTCGCGCCGCTGACCAGGGATCTGGCGACCGCCTATGTGGCTCGCTGCGCGGACGTCGCACCGTCCTGGAGTCCGCTCGCCGTGCAGTACGCGGACTTCGCGATCTGGCAGCGCGATGCGCTGGGCCGGGCCGATGACAAGGGTTCGCCGCTGGCCCATCAGCTGCGGTACTGGACCGGTCGGCTCGCGGGCGTTCCCGAGGTTTCGACGTTGCCCACGGACCGGCCGCGCCCTGCGGTCGCCTCGAACCGCGGCGGTGCCATCACCGGCCGTCTCGATCGGGTATTGCACCAGGGCATACAGGATGTGGCGGCCGCCCATCGGGTCACCCCGTTCATGGTGCTGCACGCCGCGCTCGCGGTACTACTGAGCCGCCTGAGCGCTGCCGACGACATCGTCATCGGTACGCCGGTCGCCGGACGCGGTGACGAAGCCCTGGACGAGCTCGTCGGCATGTTCGTCAATACGTTGGTGCTGCGTACCGAGGTGCGCGCCGACGCAACGCTCGGTGAGCTCTTGGCGACCGTCCGCACAGCGGATCTGGCGGCCTTCGATCACGCCGTCGTGCCCTTCGAACAGCTCGTCGATGTAGTGAATCCCGTTCGCTCGCAGGCACATGCGCCGCTGTATCAGGTGGCGATGACATTGCAGAACCAGTCCAAGCCGGACTTCCGGCTGCACCGTTTGAATATTGCCGCGCTCGATATCGGACCCGCACCGATCCAGCTGGATCTGGATTGGACGCTGACCGACCACTACGACACCGACGGCGCGGCCGACGGCATCGATGTGCATCTGCACTACGCGCTGGACCTCTTCGACAAGGCAACCGCCGATGGGTTCCTTGCGGGTTTCGAGCGGGTAGTACGCGTCATGGTGCGTGACGCGCGAACCCTCGTCGGCAATGTCGAGTTGATGTCGGTGGCAGAACGCGGACTGCTTCTCTCGGATCGCAATGCCACCGCGCGGCTACTGCCTTCCGAGACCCTCGACGATCTGCTGACGGCCCGTGTGGCCGCGACACCCGATGCCGTCGCGGTGATCTTCGAGGACACGTCGGTGACCTACGCGGAACTCGAAACCCAGGTGAATCGCCTTGCGCGCTGGCTCATTTCGGCAGGTGTCGGTCCGGAGACGATCGTCGGACTCGCCGCGCTGCGATCTGTCGACATGCTCGTGGCCATATTCGCGATCGTGCGCGCGGGCGGTGCCTACCTGCCAGTGGATCCGGCCCATCCGGCCGAACGGATCGCGCAGGTGATCGACAGTGCCGCACCGGCTCTGGTGTTGGCCGTCGGCGGCGCGGAACTGCCCGACCTCGGTGACATCGGTGTCGTCGATCTCACCGACCTCAGCGGCTTCGACGCCGCGCCGAGCGTCAGAGCGCCACTGCGCCGCGACAATACGGCGTACGTGCTGTTCACCTCCGGCTCGACGGGCCGTCCGAAGGGCGTCGCGGTCACCCACCGCGCCATCATGAACCAGCTGCGCTGGCTCGAATTCCGCTACGGCGTCACCGCCGCCGACCGCATCCTGCAGCGTGCCCCGCTCACCTTCGATGTCTCGGTGTGGGAGTGTTTCCTGCCGATCGCGGTCGGTGCACCGCTGGTGATCGCCCGTCCGAGCGGCCACCTCGACCTGGCGTATTTCGCCGGACTGCTGCGCGAACACGGCATCACCATCGCCGAATACGTGCCATCGGTACTCGCGGCGCTCATCGGTGAGGGCATGGGTGATGCGCTGCGCTCCTTTCGACATCTGCACTGCGGCGGTGAGGCGCTCACGCCGGACCTGCTCGCCGCGATTCGCGAACATGTCGGCGGCGCGGTGCACAACGCGTACGGCCCGACCGAGGCGGCGATCTCGGCGATCTATCACGAATTCACCGACGCCGACTCCGGCCATGATGTCGCCATCGGACGTCCGTGCTGGAACACCCGCGCCTATGTGCTGGACGCACGGTTGCGCCCGGTCCCGGTCGGTGTCACGGGCGAGCTGTATCTCGCAGGCGACCAACTGGCCCGCGGATACCACGGACGCGCCGGACTGACCGCCGAGCGCTTCGTGGCCGATCCGTTCGGTGTGCCTGGCAGGCTGATGTACCGCACCGGCGATCTGGTGCGCTGGAACCGCGGTGGCGACCTGATCTACCTGGGCCGCAATGATTTCCAGATCAAGTTGCGTGGTCAGCGGATCGAACTCGGAGAGATCGAATCGGCGCTGGCCGGGGTGACGGGCGTGACGAATGCCGCGGTGATATCGACGCGCGACACCTCGGGCTATGACTGCCTGGTCGGCTACATCAGCGGTGCGGAACTGTCCTCGGATGCGGTACTCGCGCAGGTGCGTGGGTATCTGCCCGCATATATGGTGCCCGCGCAGTTGGTTGTGCTCGACGAGATGCCGCTCACCACGGTTGGCAAACTCGACCGCGCGGCGCTGCCAGCGGTCGAAGTCGCTGGTACCGCAACGGAATTCCGTGCACCGCGGGAGGGCACCGAATCGGTACTCGCCGCACTGATGGCCGACCTGATCGCAGGCGTGCGGATCGGCGCGGATGACGACTTCTTCGCGCGCGGTGGCAATTCACTTTTGGCCATGCGCCTCGTGGCTCGAGCGAACGCGGCGTTCGGTAGCGCGCTGACCGTGCGCGAGATCTTCGAAGCACCGACCGTGGCCGAATTGGCTCCGCGGGTGACCCGCGCCGATGTCGTGCGGCCCGCGCTGGTGACGCGAGATCGTCCGGAGCGTATTCCATTGTCGCTGGCCCAAACTCGGATGTGGCTGCTGAACCGGCTCGATCCGGAATCGGCCGTCTACAACATTCCGATCACCATCCGCCTGACCGGTGCATTGGACGAAGCAGCGCTGCGTGCCGCGTTGGGTGATGTTGTCACTCGGCACGAGTCGCTGCGCACCGTATTCCCTGCCGACAGCGTCGGTCCCGCACAGTTGGTGACCGAATCGACCGTGGAGCTGCAGCGGGTCGATATCGCCGAATCCGACCTGACCGCGGCGGTTGTCGGCGTCGCCGGGATCGGCTTCGATCTGCGCACCCGGATACCGGTGCGTGCCGTGCTGTTCCGGGTCGCTTCCGACGATCATGTGCTCGTTGTGGTGGTGCACCACATCGCGGCCGACGGTGTCTCGACGGCTCCGCTGGCGCGGGATCTGATGGTGGCATACAGCGCTCGCAGCGAAGGTATTGCGCCGCAGTGGCAGCCGCTGCCGGTCCAGTACGCGGACTTCACACTGTGGCAGCACGACGTGCTCGGCTCGGCCGACGATCCCGAGTCCGTACTGGCCCGCCAGATCGCGCATTGGCGCACCGAACTCGACGGACTCGCCCCGGTGCTCGAACTGCCCGCCGATCGGCCGCGCCCCGCCGTGGCATCTGGTCGTGGCGCTGCGGTCGAGTTCGCCATCACTTCGGAACTGACCGCCGCGATCGCGGATCTGGCCCGCAAACACGGGGTGTCGTCGTTCATGGTGGTGCACGCCGCCTACGCGGCGCTGCTGGCCCGCCTGGCCCGCGTGGACGATATCGCCATCGGCACTCCCGTCGCGGGCCGGGCCGAGGCGGCGCTGGACGATCTGGTCGGCATGTTCGTCAACACGCTGGTGTTGCGCACCGAGGTCACGGCCGGGGCAACCTTCGCCGAACTGCTCGCCGGGGTGCGTGCCACCGATATCCGAGCATTCGCACATGCCGACCTGCCGTTCGAACGACTCGTCGACGAGCTGAATCCGGTTCGTTCGCAGGCGCATTCGCCGATCGTGCAAACATTGCTCACCTTCGAGCACCGTGACGATACGGTGCTGCGCCTACCCGGGCTCGAGGTCGCCGCGTATCCCATCGACAATCAGGTCGCCCAGTTCGACCTCGCGCTCGAACTCGCGGAGGGCGACAGCGCGCTGCGTGCCGCCATGCGCTACGCGACGGATCTGTTCGAGCGGGCGACAGTCGAATCGTTCGCGGCCCGCTTCGTGCGCCTGCTCGAGGCGGTGGTCGCCGATTCCGCCATACGGGTCGGCGATATCGAGCTGCTGGACCGGAACGAGCTGTCCCTGCTCGATCGTTGGAACGAAACGTCGTTCGCGGTAAACCGGTCGCAGACTCTGGTTTCGCTGTTCGAGGAACAGGTACTGCGGACACCCGACGCGACCGCCGTCACGTTCGAGGGGCGGAGTCCGGCCCACCCGTCGCCCGACCACCACCCCTCATCGAGTCGGTACGCGACGCTGTCGTATGCCGAGTTCGCGGGCCGGGTCCATCGCCTGGCGCGATGGCTGGTCGGGCATGGCGTAGGCCCGGATTCGGTTGTCGCGCTCGGCATGCGGCGCTCGCTCGACTTGGTGGTCGGCATGTACGCGGTCACTGTCGCCGGTGGCGCGTACCTGCCGCTCGACCCCGACCATCCGGCCGACCGGATCGCCTATGTGCTCGAGACAGCGCGTCCGGTGTGGGTGCTGACCGCTGGCACCGATCTGGAAGCTGTTACGGCACGCCAGGTACGGATCGATCGTCTGGAGCTGACGAGATATTCACCCGCGCCGTTGACCACAGAGGATCGTCTCGGCGTGCTGTTGCCGGAGCACCCCGCGTATGTCATCTTCACCTCTGGTTCGACCGGCCGTCCCAAGGGCGTCGCGGTGTCACATGCCGCGATTGTCAATCGCCTGGTGTGGATGCAGTCCGAGTATGGGCTCCACATCGACGACGCGGTATTACAGAAGACCCCGGCGACTTTCGATGTCTCGGTCTGGGAGTTCTTCTGGCCGTTGCAGATCGGAGCGCGATTGGTGCTCGCGCGGCCGGACGGTCACCGGGATCCGGCCTATCTGGCGCGGTTGATCACCGATGAAGGAATCACCGTCGCGCATTTCGTGCCTTCGATGCTCGCGGTGTTCCTAGCGGAACCCCGGGCGCGCGAATGCGTCACGCTGCGAGCGCTGTTCGCCTCAGGTGAGGCCCTGCCCGCACCGACCGCGCAGCGGGCCCGTGCGCTGACCGGTGCCCGCGTGCACAATCTGTACGGGCCGACCGAGGCGGCGGTCGATGTCACCTTCCACGAGGTGACCGATGTCGATGCGGAGTCGGTGCCGATCGGCAAGCCAGTATTCAACACCCGATTGCTGGTGCTGGATGCACGGATGCGGCTGGTGCCGGTGGGTGTGCCCGGTGAGTTGTACCTCGCGGGTGAGCAGTTGGCCCTCGGCTACATACGTCGGCCGCAGCTGACCGCTGAACGTTTCGTCGCGAATCCCCTCGGCGGTGTGGGGGAGCGGATGTATCGCACCGGTGACCTCGTCCGGTGGACCGCGAGCGGTGAGCTGGAGTACCTGGGCCGCACCGACTTCCAAGTGAAGCTGCGCGGGTTGCGCATCGAGCTCGGTGAGATCGAATCCGCGCTCACCGCACTGGATGTCATCGACCAGGCCGTCGTCGTGGTGCGTAGCGACGAGCGACCAGGCGATCAGTTGGTCGCCTATCTGGTGGCCGATCCCGCAGTCGATATCGACGACGTGCGCGCGGAACTGGACGCCGCACTGCCCGCCTATATGGTTCCGTCGGCCTTCGTGGTGCTCGATGCTCTCCCGCTCAATACCTCCGGCAAGCTCGATCGCGCCGCGCTGCCCGCTCCCGTATTCGAGACCGCCACCTACCGATCTCCCTCGACCGAGACCGAACAGACCGTTGCCGAGATCATGGGCGAACTGCTCGGCATCGAGGGAATCGGCGCCGACGACAACTTCTTCGCACTCGGTGGCAATTCACTGATCGCCACTCAGCTGGCCGCCCGGATCGGTGCCGCGCTGGATGCCGAAGTCCCCGTGCGGATGATGTTCGAGGCACCGACCGTTGCCGGAATAGCCGCCCGCGCCGCCCTGCTCACCGGTACCGGCGGTCGTCTGGAGCTCACCGCGCGCCGACGCCCCGACCTGATTCCGCTTTCCCCCGCACAGCAACGGATCTGGTTCCTCAACCGCTTCGATCCCGGCGAGACGGTGAACAATATTCCCGTCGCGATCCGGCTCACCGGAGATCTCGACACCGATGCGCTCGCCGCCGCGCTGGCCGATGTCGTCGCCCGCCATGAAACCCTGCGCACCGTATATCCGGACGTCGATGGCACCGGCTTCCAACGGATTCTGGACGCGAAGCCCGAAATTCTCGAGCTGGATTCGTCGGCACTGGTGGATCTGGTTGCCACACCTTTCGACGTCACTACCGAAATACCAGTGCGCATCGGCCTGGCCGCCCTGTCGGATCGCGAGCACCTACTCGTCCTCGTGGTGCACCACATTGCGGCGGACGGTTTCTCGATGGCTCCACTGGCGCGCGATATCGCGAACGCATACGCCGCACGGGCCACCGGCACCGCACCGACGTGGACAGACCTGTGTGTGCAGTACGCGGATTACGCCCTCTGGCAACGTGAGATCCTCGGAGCCGAGGACGATCCGGAATCGGTGGCCGCACAGCAACTGCGCTACTGGACTCGCGTGCTCGGCGGGTTGCCCGCTCAGCTCGATCTGCCCTCGGATCGGCCACGTCCCGCCATTGCCAGCCACGCCGCCGCGAGCACCACCATCGGGCTCGGTGCCGCCATCCGCGACGGCATAGCCGCCATCGCCGCCCGATACGACGTCAGCCCGTTCATGGTCGTCCATGCCGCGCTGGCCGCCTTGCTCGCGCGACTGTCCGGCACCGATGACATCGCCATCGGCGCACCGATCGCGGGTCGCGGTGCCGCCGCCCTCGACGACCTCGTCGGCATGTTCGTCAACACACTGGTACTGCGCACCGAGGTCGCGGGGACGGACTCCTTTGCCGCTGTACTGCGCCGGGTCCGCGACGGTGACCTGGATGCCTTCGCCAATGCCGATGTGCCGTTCGAGCGGCTGGTGCAGGTGCTGGATCCGCCGCGCTCCGAGGCACGGCATCCGCTGTTCCAGGTCGCGCTGTTCTTCCAGAATCTCGCTCCCGTATCGGTGGAACTGGCGGGCATCGTGGTCGCCGAATACGAGATCGACTACGAGACGACACGATTCGATCTGCAAGTGACCGTCGCCGATGACGCGCTGCGCTTCACCTACGCCACCGACCTGTTCGACGAGTCGACCATCGCGACGTTCGGCGCACGCTTTATTCGCCTGCTCGGCGCGGTGATCGACCATCCGGAACAGGTTGTCGGCGATATCGATCTGTTCGAGACCGGTGAGCTGGAACGGGTGGTGACCGCGTGGAACGACTCCGCACACACCGCGTTCGTCGCGGAAATGCTGCTCGACGAATTCGAGCAACAGGCCGCCGCGACACCGGACGATATCGCCTTGGTCTTCGACGGAACCGCCATGACCTACGGCGAACTGGACCGCAGGACCAACCAGCTGGCTCGATATCTGATCGCGACCGGTGTCGGGCCGGAGTCGTTGGTGGCATTGGCGATTCGGCGTTCGACCGATCTCGTGGTCGCCATGTACGCGGTGCTCGAGGCGGGCGGCGCCTATGTGCCGATCGACCCGGACCATCCCGCCCAGCGCATCGCTCACATCATCGACAACGCCGCACCTATCGCACTGCTCACCACCGAGCGTGATCGTCAGGACTTCGGATATGCCGGGGCGACAGTGTGCGTCGATACCGTTCCACTGGTTGACTATGCCGACGACCCGATCGCGGTGAACGAGCGGACCGCGCCGATTCACCCGCAGAACCCGGCCTACGTGATTTTCACCTCTGGTTCGACCGGAAAACCCAAGGGCGTCAGCGTCTCCCACGCCGCGATCGTCAACCAGATGACGTGGATGCAGTCCGAGTACCAGCTGATCGCCGAAGACGTATACCTGCAAAAGACCGCGACCAGCTTCGATGTCTCGCTGTGGGGCTACTTCCTGCCGCTGCGCATCGGTGCGACGCTGGTGCTGGCCGCTCCGGACGGCCACCGCGATCCCCGGTACCTCGCGAGGGCAATTGCCGAATACGGCGTGACCGTCACCGATTTCGTGCCATCGATGTTGAGCGAGTTCGCCAGACATGTCGAAACCTCCGCCGACCTCGACACATTGCGCACGGTATTCGTCATCGGCGAAGCACTGCCCGCCGAGACCGTCCGTGCCTTCGGCGCGGTGAGTTCCGCGCGCCTGCACAACCTGTACGGCCCGACCGAGGCCGCGGTGAGCATCACCTACCGCGATGTCACCGGTGAAATCGAACGCACCGTCATGCCGATCGGCAATCCGGAATGGAACAGCCAGGTGTACGTGCTGGATTCCCGGCTACGGCCGACTTTGCCGGGGGTCGCGGGGGAGTTGTATCTCGCGGGCACTCAACTTGCCCGCGGCTATCACGGCAGGCCCGATCTGACGGCGGACCGATTCGTAGCGAACCCGTTCGGACCCGTGGGCGAACGCATGTACCGCACCGGCGACTTGGTGCGCTGGGACACCAGTGGCGTCATTCCAGAACTCGTATACCTGGGCCGCACCGACTTCCAAGTGAAGTTCCGCGGCCAGCGCATCGAGCTCGGTGAGATAGAGGCGGTACTCGCGGCGGTGCCCGGTGTGTCGCAGGCCGCGGCCAGCGTGGTCGGGGACCGGCTCGTCGGCTATGTGGTGAGCGATGCACAAGATGTGCGCGCGGCGGTTCTGGCGGCCGCGGTGGATGCGCTTCCGTCGTACATGGTCCCATCGGGGATCGTCGTGCTGGCTGCCTTCCCGCTCAACGCTTCCGGCAAATTGGATCGAAAGGCGCTGCCGGAGCCGGTATTCGACAGCGTCGCCTACCGTGCGCCGGTCTCCCCGGCCGAGCGGTTGGTGGCAGAGGCATTCGAGGCCGTACTCGCGCGGTCGCCGATCGGTGCCGACGACAACTTCTTCGACCTCGGCGGCAACTCACTCATCGCCACCCGAGTCCTGGCCAGGCTCGGCGAGCGGCTCGGTCGGGTGCCCGTGCGGTTGCTGTTCGAGGCGCCCACAGTGCACGCTTTCGCGGCACGCCTGGCCGCGCACGCACATGACCGGGTCGTACCACTGATCTCCGGGCCACGCCCCGAGCGCATTCCGCTCGCGCCGGTACAGCGCGGCATGTGGTTCCTCAACCGGCTGGACCCGGACTCGGCCGCACACAATATCCCGGTAGCGGTGCGCATCGCAGGCGAGTTGGACGAGGCGGCGCTGTGTGCCGCGTTCGCGGATGTGATCGCCCGTCACGAGGCACTGCGCACGGTATATCCGGCCGATGCGAACGGCATCGGACACCAGGTGATCCTGCCCGCCGAACCGGCCCCGGTATCCCTCGTGGTAGAGACCCCCGGCTCGGTGGACGAGCGCATCGCCGACTTCCTCGGCACCGGCTTCGATATCACCGCCGAGGTGCCGGTGCGCGCGATACTGCTGCGGGAGCACGCGACCAGCCATGTGCTCGTCGCCGTGCTGCACCACATCGCGGCCGACGGTTATTCGATGGGGCCACTGCTGCGAGACCTGTTGTCGGCCTATCTGTCCCGAGTAGTCGGGGGGACCCCGGTGTGGCCGGAGCTCGCCGCACAGTACGCCGATTACGCGCTCTGGCAGACGGCCGAGCTGGATTCGGTTGCGGCCGAACAACTCACCTACTGGACCGAAGCGCTGCGGGATCTGCCGGAAGAACTGGCTCTGCCCACCGATCGGCCACGCCCAGCTGTCGCGTCCAAGCGTGGCGGCACGGTGCGCGCGCGCATCGGCGGTGGGGTCGGCGCCCGCATTTACGAGCTTGCCGCGCGTCACAACGCGACACCGTTCATGGTGGTACACGCCGCACTTGCCGTATTGCTGGCCCGGCTGTCGGGCTCAGGCGATATCGCCATCGGCACCCCGGTCGCGGGCCGCGGCGCGGCGGCGCTGGACGACCTGGTCGGCATGTTCGTGAACACCCTGGTGTTGCGCACATATCCGAACCCGGCCCGCTCGTTCACCGATCTGCTCGACGAGACCAGAACAAACGATCTGGCCGCGTTCGCCCATGCGACCGTGCCGTTCGAGCGCGTTGTCGATGAACTCGGCATCGAGCGCTCGCAGTCCGAGCATCCGCTGTTGACCGTGGCGCTGAGCTATCCGAATACCGGCACGGAGGAATTCACGCTGCCGGGCCTGGAGTTGACGGCTGTCGAATTCGATGAACCGGTGGCGCGTTTCGATCTCCAGTTCACCGTCGCGGCAGAACTCGACATCGGAGGTCACCTGGCAATCGAACTCGACTACGCGACAGACCTTTTCGACGAGACAACCGCCACCGGACTGCTTCGACGGTTCGGTCGGGTAATCGGCGCACTCACCGCCGATCCGTCCGCGCCGATCGGGGCCGTCGATGTGCTCACTCCGGCCGAACGGACCGAACTGCTGGCCAGGCGGGGCGATGAACCGATGCCGACGCATACCCTCGCCGAACTGATGGCCGCAGCCGTGGCGATGAATCCCGATGCCCTGGCGCTGATTTCGTACGACGGTGCGCTGACCTACCGCGCACTGGACGAGCACTCGTCCCGGCTGGCCAGAATGCTGATCGGCCACGGCATCGGCGCCGAGGACTTCGTCGCCGTGGCCATACCGCGCTCCGCCGAATCCATGCTCGCGATCTGGGCGGTGGCCAAGACCGGTGCGGCCTTCGTCCCCGTCGACCCGACATACCCGGCAGATCGAATCGCATACATGCTGTCGGATTCCGGTGCCGCCGTGGGCCTTACGCTCACTACGTGCCGCCAGACGCTGCCCGACGCCGCCGAATGGCTGGTGCTCGACGCACCGGCCACGGCGGCCCGCATGCGGCATTCGAGCGCGGCACCCATTGCGCCCGATGAGCTGACACGTCCGGTCCGCGTGGCCAATCCCGCGTGGATGATCTACACCTCGGGTTCGACCGGCACCCCGAAGGGCGTAATCGCCACCCACGGCGGCCTCGCGGGAGTGGCGCGCGCACAGCGGGATCGCTACCAGGTCACCGCGACATCGCGCGTCCTGCACGTGGCATCGCCCAGCTTCGACGCCTCCATGCTCGAACTCTTGCTGGCCCTGCCCGCAGGTGCCGCACTGGTGATCGCCCCGGCCGGTGTCTACGGCGGCGCGGAATTGACCGCGCTCATTCGGGATCAACGGGTGACCCACGCCTTCATCACCCCGGCCGTGCTGCAAACACTGGATCCCGACGAACTCCCCGAACTCACCCACCTGACCGTCGGAGGTGAGTCGTACGGCCCGGATGTGGTGCGGCGCTGGGGAACCGGGCGTGCGTTCCACAACACCTACGGCCCGACCGAGACCACGATCATCACCCATATCAGCGCGCCGCTGCGGCCCGGCGAATTCGATTTGGGCACCACCGTTCACGGCATGTCCGCGATGGTGCTCGATACTCGATTGCAACCCGTCCCGGATGGGGTGACCGGCGAACTGTACTTGCGCGGGCCGGGTCTGGCTCGCGGATATCACGCGCGGCCGGGACTCACGGCGGATCGCTTTATCGCCGATCCCTACGGTCCAGCGGGCGGGCGGCTGTACCGGACCGGTGATCTGGTGCGCTGGACCGCATCCGGCGCGATCCAGTACGTCGGACGTGCCGACCATCAGGTGAAGGTGCGCGGTCAGCGCATCGAACTCGGTGAAATCGACGCGGTGCTCTCGGCCCATGAGAGCGTCGAATTCGCGGTGACGATCGGGCACACCGATGCCGCGGGTTCGGTTTCGCTGGTCGCGTATGTGGTAGCTGACCGATCGATCGACACCGCCGAGCTCACCGCTTTCGCCGCGCGCTCACTGGCCGCCTATATGGTGCCCGCCGCCATCATGCTCCTCGACGAGATCCCGCTGACCCCGGTCGGCAAGCTGGACCGCAAGGCACTGCCCGCACCCGAGTTCCGTACCGCGACCTTCCGCGCACCGGAGACGGCCGCCGAGCGGATCGTGGCGGAGGTCTTCGCCGAGGTGCTCGGCCTGGCAGCGGTCGGTCTCGACGACGACTTCTTCGCCGTCGGCGGAAACTCCCTGACCGCAACACAATTGGCCGCACGGCTGAGCGCTCGATCGGAGACCTCGATCGGCGTGCGACTTGTCTTCGAGAACCCGACCGTATCGGCCTTGGCCGCCGCTCTCGACACCACTGCGGCGCATGCACGTCCGGCACTGACCCGGCGCGCCGACACCGATCCGATCCCGCTTTCGCTGGCACAGCAGCGCATGTGGTTCCTCAACCGCCTCGACCGCCAGTCCACCGCCTACAACATCCCACTGGCAGTACGACTGACCGGTGATCTCGATATCGCGGCACTCAATGCGGCCATCAGCGACGTGGTCGAACGCCACGAAGTGCTGCGCACCGTCTACCCGCAGCGCGAATGCGGACCGGTACAGGTTGTTCTGCCGATGGCCGACGCGGGAGTGCCGGTGCTGGCCTCGATTCCGGTGCCCGTCGACGATCTGAGCTCCGCGGTCGCCGACTTCGTCGGTGGCGGATTCGACGTCACCGACTCGGTTCCATTGCGCGCCAGGCTGTTCCGTCCGGTGGCCGGTCCCGCCGACTTCGGTGAGCATGTGCTGGTAGTGGTCGTGCACCATATCGCCGCGGACGGCTCGTCATTGGTACCGCTGGCACGTGACGTGATGACCGCCTATGCCGCACGTAGGCACGGCATTGCGCCGGAGTGGACCCCGCTGCCGGTGCAATACGCGGATTTCAGCCGCTGGCAACGGGATCTGCTCGGCAGCGAGGACGATCCGGATTCGCTGATCTCTCAGCAACACGGGTTCTGGACCGCAACCCTCACCGGACTGCCCGCACAACTCACGCTTCCCACCGACCGCCGCCGACCCGCCATCGTCTCCACCCGCGGTCGGCATGTCGACTTCACCATCGACGCCGATATGCAGGCGCGATTGGCGGATTTGGGCCGGAACACCGGGGCGACACTGTTCATGGTCCTGCACGCCGCCTTCGCGGTACTGCTGGCCCGCCTGTCCGGCAGCGCCGATATCGCCGTCGGTACTCCCGTCGCGGGCCGTGGTGCGGCCGAACTCGACGATGTGGTCGGCATGTTCGTCAATACGCTCGTGCTCCGTACCCAGGTGGACGGGGCTACCGGTTTCACCGAACTCCTGGATCGGGTGCGCGCCGCGGATGTCGCCGCCTTCGCCAATGCCGACGTACCGTTCGAGCGGCTGGTCGAGGTGCTGAATCCGGAGCGCTCGACCGCACGGCATCCGCTGTTCCAGGTCGGCTTCTCCTTCCACAACCAGGCCGAGGCGGAATTCGCACTGGACGGATCGACCGCCACCGCGGTCGATTTCGACTCCGAGGTATCGCAATTCGACCTGCACCTGGTCGTCACCGACCGCTACGGCCCGGATGGAAATGCGGCAGGCATGGCCGCATCGATCACCTATGCCACCGCACTGTTCGATGAAGCCACGGTCGCCGGTCTCGCCGGACGACTGCAACGCCTGCTGGCCGCCATCTGTGCCGAACCGCGGCTGCCGGTCGGAGATCTGGCGCTACTGGACACCGCCGAACGCGACCGGATGCTGGTGTCCTGGAATCGGACCGAACACGAATTCACGCCCACTACCCTCATCGCGGCCTTCGAGGCGCAGGTCGCCGAGACGCCCGATGCGGTAGCGATTGTCGATGACGCCGTAACGGTCACCTACGGCCAGTTCTCCTCGCGGGTGAACCGGCTCGCCCGCGCGCTGATCGGCCGCGGCATCGGCCCGGAATCGCTGGTGGCCCTGGCCATTCCGCGCAGTGTCGACCTGCTGGTCGCAATGTACGCGGTGGTGACCGCGGGCGGCGCGTATGTCCCGCTCGATCCGGCCCATCCGCTCGACCGGACCACGAGCGTACTCGCCGCCGCGAACCCGGCACTGGTGCTGACCTCGGCCGAGCGGCCGATGCTGCCCGCGTCGGTGGCGGATCACGATGTGGTGCTGGATATCTCGGTTGCCGCCGGTGTCCTCGACAGCAGTCCGATTCGTGCTGAGGAGCGGCCGTCCACGCTGACTCCCGCACACACCGCCTATGTCATCTTCACCTCGGGATCGACCGGAACCCCGAAGGGCGTCGCAGTCCCGCACGCGGCGGTTGCACACCAATTGGACTGGCTGCAAACGGAATACGCGCTCGAAGCCGACGACGCCACGCTGCTGATGACCTCGGCCGCCTTCGATCTCTCAATCTGGGAATTCTGGTGGGCCTTGCGCGCCGGGGCCCGAGTGGTACTGGCACCACAAGGCGCACAGCGCGATCCGGCGAGCGTGCTGGATCTGATCCGGCGCGCCTCGGTCACCACGGTGACGCTGGTGCCAGCGCTGCTGGCCATGCTGGCCGAGGCCAGCGGCGACCAGCGACTGCCGAGGTCGCTGCGGCGACTGCTCGTCATCGGCGAGGCACTGCCCGCCGCGACCGTCGACCGGATCGGCGCATGTACCACTGCCAGGATCGATAACCTATACGGCCCCACCGAGGCGGCGGTCTCGGTGACGCGGTTCCGCACCGACGGCGGTATCCGCCAGACGGTCGTCCCCATCGGCACACCCGAATCCGGAAACCAGGTCTACGTACTCGACGACCGGCTGCATCCGGTGCCGACGGGTGTGACCGGTGAGCTGTACCTGGGCGGCGCGCAGCTGGCCCGCGGCTATCACGGAAAGCCCGACCTGAGTGCGGAACGGTTCGTGGCCAACCCGTTCGGCGCACCCGGCACCCGGATGTATCGAACCGGGGATATGGTCCGCTGGGGTGCGGACGGCAACCTCGAATACGTGGAGCGCCGTGACTTCCAGGTGAAGGTGCGCGGCTACCGCATCGAACTCGCCGAAATCGAGCACGCGCTGCGCGGACGTCCGGCGGTCGCCGAGGCCGTTGTCATCGCACATCACGGTGACCTGCTGGTCGGGTATTTCACCGCCACCGAACCGATCGGTCCGAACGCGCTGAAATCCGCACTGACCGATACCCTGCCGAGCTACATGGTTCCGGCGGTGCTGATCCAACTGGATGCCCTGCCGCTCAACGCCAATGGCAAAGTCGACCGGAGCGCACTGCCAGAGCCCGAGTCGGGCACCCGAGAATTCCGCGCTCCGGAAACGGAGTTGGAGCTGCTGGTCTGCACAGTTTTCGCCGAGTCGCTGGAGGTCGAGCGAATCGGCATGGACGACAACTTCTTCGAATGTGGCGGTAATTCACTATTGGCCACCCGACTCGCAGCCCAGCTGAGTACCGCACTCGCCGAACAGATCCCGGTGGTATGGCTGTTCGCCGCGCCGACACCCGCGGCCCTGATCACACAACTGGAACTGCACCGCTGCGGCCGCGGCCGCGTCGACGCGCAAGCGGCCTTCGATGTCCTACTACCGTTGCGCCCCGGAGGCTCTCGTGAACCGCTGTTCTGCATCCACCCGGTCGGCGGCGTCGCCTGGTCGTTCGCGGGTCTGGCCGCACATATCGACGCGGAACGCGGCATCTACGGCATCCAGTCCCCGGTACTGAATTCCGCGGCACCGCTGCCGGATTCCATCGAGAACTGGGCCGGACACTACGTCCGGGAAATCCGCGCGGTACAGCCCGAGGGCCCCTACCACCTGCTCGGCTGGTCGCTCGGCGGCGTACTCGCACACGCCGTCGCGAATCAATTACAGGACCAGGGCCAACATGTCGCATTGCTGGCCATGATGGACAGCCCGCTGCACATCACGGTGGACGAGACGGCGACGGTGCCGGTGGCCGATCTGCTAGGCGGGCTGCTCGGCGAACAGGCCGACGACACCGATACCGAACTCGATCGCACTCGGCTCGCCCGGCGCATCGCCGAACTTCCGGAACCGTTCGCATCCTTCGGATTCGACCGGCTCGGCCGACTCCTCGACGCGGGCACGCACTCACTGGAACTCATCACTCGCTACCGGCCACGGCCCTACAAGGGCAATCTCGTCTACTTCACCGCCGCACTCGACGACCCCACCGGGGCCACCGGCGCGGCCGGGTGGTCCGACGCGGTCGACGGCACCGTGCACAACCATGCCGTCCAGGCCACGCACTGGCGCATGACCTCCGAATCCGCCCTCGCCCGCATCGGCCACGTCCTGACGAATGTCTTGGCACACGCCGACCGGGCCTGAACTCTCCCACCAGGAAGGCCGACCAGATGATCAACCCGTTCGACGACGATGACGCCCAGTTCTACGTCCTGACCAATGCCGAGGGCCAGCACTCCCTGTGGCCGATCTTCGCCGCCGTTCCCGGCGGCTGGACCATCGCCTACGGCGCGGCCGCGCGTCGCTCCTGCCTGAAGTACGTCGAATCCCACTGGCTGGATATGCGTCCCAATTCACTCATCACCGCGATGCAACCTGACGCCAACTGAATAGGTAGGGTGCGCCGGTTCGTACATCCCCCCTGCCGACCGGTGCGCCCTACCCCCTCATGCCCGGGTGCGCGGAGTGTTGACGATCATCCGAGCCTGCTCGCGCCAATCGGCGACCGCACGTCCCTGGAACCCCGACAGCGCGGTATCGAATTGTTTCGCGCGCTTGGTGACGGTGAGTCCGACGTAGGTGTGGCCATTGGTGATCGCGCGGGTCGCCACCGCGCACGCCTCGTCAACCTCGCCCGAGGCGAGCAGCGCGGTGGCGTGTTCGAACCGGACCAGTGCCGGTTCCATGGTCTCGCTCGGGTCGTAGAGCCCGATAGCTCGCTCGGATGCCAGGGCGGTCTGCTCGGCGCGGCCCAATCGGGAGTAGCCGATGGCCTGATAGAAGGCGAGCTTCTCCGGGCGGAAGGAAAAGATGCCGATCGAGAGTTGGTCCGCGGGAACATTTTCCAGCGCCTGCTCGGACCTCGCGATGCAGCGGGCGAAGCCGTCGGAATTACCGAGGCTGGCGTGCGCGCGGGCCGCCATTCCCCACAACCACGCCGCCGCCGGACCGTTGCCCGGATTTTCTTCGAGGCGCGGGCCGAGTAGGTTCAAAACTTCCTTCGGATTATCGCTATAGGTTGGTAAGTACGACAATCCAGCCAGTGCGATGTCCTCGGAATAGCGATCTCCGATGTCCTGGGCGGCGTGAATTGCGGTGGTGTACCACAATCGGGCCTGGCCGAAATGGCCCTTATTGAACAGAATTTCGCCGACGACATTCGCCAGACGCCCGGCCGTACGGACCAGTCGGATTTGATGATGGGTCGCCTGCCGCTCCGCGAGACAGCCGCGGACCGCACGGAATTGGTCGAGCGTGGCCTGCAGCAACTCGTGCGGCGGCACCTGCACGACGCGGGCGCCAAGGGCCTCGACGGATTGCTCGAGCAGGCCGAGTCGCCGTTCGCTCATCGAGCCCGCGTCCAGGGTGGCGAGCATCTTCTCCGGTTCGCTCGCGACCATATCGGCCGCCTGACCGGCCAGGCCCGCGCCGATGCAGGCCAACAGCAATCGCCTTCTCACGTCGTCATCCTCGACTTCCTTGTCGAGCCCGATGTCCCTACCGAGCTGTATCCGATCGAGCGCCGCGCTCGTGTCTTCGGTATCGCGGGTCGCCGTCGGGCCCGCGATCGCGCGCTCGAATCGCGCGGCGACGACCGAATCGGCCTCCGAGAGCACTCGATCGAGCAATCGCCTGCTTGCGGCATGCATCCGGGTTGTCCGGCCGTTCTCCCACAAGATCACGGTGCGCGGGGTGACGCCCACCAGGCGCGCGAACTCATAGCGACTTCGCTTCATCGCCACGCGAAGAGCGAGTACGTCTTCGCCGGTCCAGTCGACCTCAACCATAGGTCCCGCTCCCTCGTACCAGGCTGATTCAATCGGAAATTACTCGCATTTATCGCATTCGGCTCTGTTATCCACCGAATCGCAACGTGCACGCTGAAGCGGTACCCGGCACCGGGTTTGTACCCCAAACCCTTTCGGGGGTGCCGGCTCTCCGGAACCCGACGCACGGTCCCGACACTGTTCCGATCCACAGCGTCGACGGCGGGTTCCGGTGGCGCTGCCGGTGCCGGGTGCACTTTATCTCTTCGGCGGAGGTGAACAATGGACGTTTTGCATTCGGATATCCGGGAATTGTGGCTGGTACAGAGCCGCGATTGCAATCAAGAGCCGGTTGGTCTCAGTGATGACCGGGCGCGTTTCATCCTCTCCGTTCACGCTGGACACGGCGCCCGCTGCCGCCAATATCTGGCCGCCTCCGCGCACTGCTACCGGCGCACTGCCGAGAGGTAACCCGCGGCCCTGATGGGGGTTCCGGTGCGGCGCTCATCCGCAGAGAGTGCCGCACCGGGATGGGCCGAAAAGGCCTTGGGGGCAACCGTTATCGCTGTGGTGCCAAGGCGAATCGATCGGGCGTTACCTGCGCGTCAGTTGCCCGAGCGCTCCGCGAAAACCGCGCGTGCCACTGTGATTCCGTTGAGCGCGGCCGGAAATCCGGCGTAACCCGCCATCTGCGTGATGATTTCGACGACCTCGCTCTGGGTGCCACCGACGTTCAGCAGGCCGTGGATGTGCACGCCCAGTTGCGGCGCCACCGTGCCGAGCGCGGTGCACATGGCGACGGTGACCATCTCACGGGTCTTCAGGTCCAGCCCCGGACGCGAGTAGATATCGCCGAAGCTGTACTCGATGATGTAGCGCCCCAGATCCGGTGCGATGTCGCGCAGCGAGGCGATGACCTGTTCGCCTGCGTGCCCGTCGATCTCGGCGAGCTTGGCGCTCCCACGCTCGAACCGGTCACCGGTCGGTGCCGGTGCCGGTTCGGCCGGTGCGGGGAGATCGGTACGGGCGTCGAACACTTCGCGCGCCGCACTCAGTCCGTTCAGCGCGGCAGGGAACCCCGCATATACGCTGACATGGATCAGCGTCTCCACGATTTCCTCCCGCGTGCACCCCACATTCAGTGCCCCGTCGATATGGAAACGCAGCTGCGGCGCGGCATTTCCCATCGCGGCAAGCGCCGACACCGTCGCCAACTGCCGCTGCCGCAACGTCAACCCCGGCCGGGAGAGAATGTCGCCATATCCGAATTCGACGGTCAGCCGACCCAGGTCCGGTGCGATATCGGCGAGACTGTCCAGGACCGCGGGCCGCTCCTGCCCGCCGACCTGCCGAAGCAGCTCCAGTCCGCGCTCGAAACGATCATTGCTGGTAGAGGCCTGTGCGTTGGTCATGCCCCGAACTCTAGAAGTTGGAGTGTGCTCCAACGCAAGCATTGAATCGTAGCGGCTGTCCGGAGCCTCGAGCCATCCGTCTTCGCCGACCTCACACAGTGAACCGTCCGCGAGTTCACACAGCGGGCGGCTGTCCGACGGGGCGAGTTCGAGCTTGCGCCAAGTGTCTTGGTGGAAGGCGACGAGCAGCGCACTGACGGACGGCCAGATTTCGTTTCGCGGCAGTCGAGACATATGAGTCACGGCTCCAACGGGTCTGGATGATCGGCTGCGCTGAGGAGGGCGGCCCAGTAGTCATCGCGCAGGATGTCCCACAGGTCCTCGTGCCGGGGAAGTAGCTCGCGGGCGTCGGCCAAGTCCGGGTTCGCGTCGAACATGATCGTGCCGGGTTGGGCTCCGGGAAGCATTGTGCGCGACGGGAGTCGGTAGGCGGTGAATGATCGACCGGGGAGTTGCAGGCGCAGGATGCGCGCGGAACTTCCGATCAGCTGCCACACCGCGACCTTGCTGCCATCCTGGGTTCGCGTGGTGCGCAAGGCATCTCGACGCATCATGAAACCTCGCCGTTCGTGCGCCCGGTGCCGGGGGACTCGACACCCCGGCACAGGGACGACTCGGTGTCTACGGACTGATCCGCCCACTCACGAACCGCGTCCGCGACCCGCTCGACCACATCGGCTGGCGGGCCGCAGTAGATGGCTGGTGGACCGACGAACGGATCTCGCTGTGGCAGCTTTCTTTTCGGCACCTGCCGACCTCCCGAACCTCGACGGATGTATGTGCGCCCGGTCCCCGAAAACAACTCCTGATCTGGGAAGACTCTCTCCGCGCGCAAGTTCAGAACACCACCGGGCCGACGACCGCGCGAGTGAAATCCGAATGTTCAGATGAACTCGCCGAAAGCACCGAGACGCTGTGCGAATGTGCTGTAGAACGGTGTGCGGAATTCGAGCGAAACAGCATTCACTGTGGGGAGCAATGACATGCCTGAGGAGTCACCGACGCTGCTGCGTCGACAGCTTGGCCGTTTCCTCCGCGAGAAGCGCGAGGGGCGGGGCTTCGCAATCCAGGACGCCGCCAAGGCAGTCCAGCTCAGCTACAACGGTTTACAGCGACTGGAAACCGGCCGCACCGTCAACCCTCGCCGACAGGATGTGCGCGAGCTGTGCTCGTTGTATGAGGTGGACGACGGCGAGACGAAGCAGGCCGTGGATCTGGCCTCCCGTGCCGCTGCCGCGAAAGATGAGGACGGAATTACGTCTCTCGGCGGACTGTTTTCCGACGCGTTCAACATGTATGTCGGTTTGGAACGGTCGGCGCGTCGCCTCACGTCCTATGAAGTGCAGGTCCCGGGGCTACTGCAGACCGCTGATTACGCCCGTGCGCTGATCGGTGCGTTCCTGTACGACGGAACCCGCGATGAGGTTGAGCGCAGAGTCGAAGTGCGGTTGCGTCGCCAGGTGGTTGTCACCCGGAAAACCAGGCCTTTGGCGCTGGAGATACTTCTCGATGAATCCGCTTTGCATCGGGTTGTCGGAGGCCCGAGGGTGATGGCGGCGCAGCTTCGCCAACTCGCCGAGGTCAGCAAGCTGGACAATGTCAGCCTTCGAATACATCCCTACTCAGTGGGGTTCACGCGCGGGATCTTGCACAGCTCGTTCGCGATTCTGGACTTCGGCGTCGACAGCAAGGGCAAGGCAATCGAACCGCCAGTGGTGTACCTCGACGGCGGTATGAGTAGCGACCTTTACCTCGAGAAGCCCGAGCTGGTAGAGCGATACACTGAAATGGCTGACACTATCCGGCGGATAGCGCTGGACGAGAAAAGCACGCGAGACCTGCTACGCCAGGTAGCGAAGGAGAAGTACGGTGACCGTTGACCTGTCGGGAGCAGGCTGGTTCAAGAGCAGCTACAGCGCGTCGAATGGTCAGTGTGTCGAGGCCGCATTCCTCGACGGTGGCATGGTCGGCGTCCGCGATTCCAAGAATCCCACCGGCCCGGCCCTAGTCTTCACTTCAGGTGAATGGGCGGCGTTCACCGCTAGCGTGGCGGATCGTGAGTTCGAGCAGCAATAGTGCGTTCCGCCGCACGGTGCTGACGAATCCGGTCTGCCCTTCGGATCCGGCTCGATTCATATCTGGGCGGCAGACGATCACCCGGTGGTACTAGGGGGCCTCCCTGGGGAGATCTCAGGGAGCGACCCCGATGTGTGGGGCGAGGAAAATTCCTAGCGTCGAGGCATGCGCCTTGTGACGGTAGGTATTGCTGTTGGTGTGGTTGCTCTGCTTTCGGGATGTGCCGAGGATCCCGCTGCGCCGGTGGGGGTTTCGGAGGGCCGGATTCGGGTGGTTCAGGAGGATATCGATCGGGCGGTCGAGGGTGGTGTCACCGGGATGATCGCGACGTTGACCGAGAACGGGAAGACGGTCACACTCACGAGTGGAGTCGCCGATATCGGTGCTCGTGCGCCGATTCCGGTCGTGCCGCCACAGCGGGTGCGGATCGGCAGTATCAGCAAGACGTTCACCAGCGCGGTGGTGTTGCAGTTGGTGGCGGAGGGCAAGATTCGGCTCGATGATCCGGTGGACAACTATCTGCCGGGGCTGTTGCGGGGCGAGGGTATCGATGGGCGGGCGATCACCGTGCGCCAGATCCTGCGGCACCAAAGCGGTTTGCCGGAACTCACCGAAGACCCGCGCGTCGACGAGTATGCGGCGGCGCTGGCGGGACGGATCATGACACCCACCGAGCAGATCGCGATAATCCTCAGCAGGCCAGCGGATTTCGCGCCCGGTGCGCGGTTCGAGTACAGCAATTCAAATTACATCGTGGCGGATGTGCTGGTCGAACGGGTTACGGGTGCGGCGTATGTCGACGAGTTGAATCGGCGGATCCTCGAGCCGTTGGGGCTCGAAGACACCTACTTGCCCGCGCCGGGCGAGCTCGATATCCGGGGGCCGCATCCCAAGGGGTACGCCGATATCGATGGTGTGCTGACCGATGTGTCACGCATCGAACCTTCGGTGCCGTGGGGTGCGGGCGGAATGGTCTCCACCGGCGACGATCTGAATCGCTTCTATCAAGCGCTGCTGGCCGGACAGGTCGTCCCGGCCGCCGAACTGCGGGAGATGCGGACCGGCGTGCCGATGGGACAGGCGGATATGAACTACGGACTCGGCATCGGCTCCACTCACCTGCCCTGTGGCGCAGAGTATGTCGGGCACACCGGAGGAATCTACGGATTCCTCACGGTCTCCGGCGCGACACCGGATGGTCGGGCGGTGACCTACGCCTACACCAAGTCGCCGAAAGCCATGCCCGATCTGACGACCATACTCTCGCACGCTCTCTGTCCTTGAAAAGAATTATTAGCAACATCGTGGCAGTGTGATGGATGCCCTGAATGAGTGATCTTGGAATAGTTGACCTCGATTTCGCTCGACGGATACATCGCCGAAACTGCCTCATGGCCGAAGAATAGTCAGTAACATCTTGCGACATCGCAGGCGCCTGTGCGCGGCTCACATGGACGTGGCAGGCCGGATGGTCGGGAGATTCAGCATGCGGACCAAGCAGTCGCGACGAACATTCATGAGGAACGCCGCTATGGCCGGTGGTGTCGCCGCCGCCATGACATTGGCGCCCACCGGCCGGGCGAGCGCCCAGCCGGGCCGGTCCGTGGCGATCTTCGGTGCGGGTCCGGCGGGTCTGACCGCCGCACACGAACTAGCCGAACGCGGTTTCTCGGTCACGGTGTACGAGAAGCTCGGCGCTTTCGGCGGCAAGACCCGCAGCATCTACGCCGACGACCTACCCGGCGAACACGGATTCCGCAGCTTCTTCGGCTTCTATCACAATCTGCCCGATACGCTGCGTCGAATCCCCGTCCCCGGCAATGCGAACGGCGTGTGGGACAACCTCGTCCGACTCAATGCGGCCATGATCGCGAGCATGGACCGGCGCAATCTCACCGTCCCGCTGCCGTTCCCGCTGCCGTTCTCGCAATTCCCGATGACGCCCAAGGGATTCATCGACTCCGTCGCTTCGGTCTTCGAATCGCTGTTCCGACTGCCGCTGCACGAAGCGGTTTTCGCCGCGGAGCGCCTAGCCGTCTACGTCTCCAGCAGCACCGAACGCAAATTGGGGCAGTGGGAGCGGATGACCTGGACCGATTTCGCGCGCCTGGACAACTCGTCCCCGGAATACAACCGTTTCCTCGGCGACGGCTTCATCCGCGAGCTCGTCGCCACCAAATCCCGTAACTGCAGCGCACATTCGATCGGGCTGGTCGGCGAGGAGTACGTGTGGTCGGTGTTGAACCTGAACAACGACAGCGACGGCAAGGGCAACGACCGCGTGCTCAACGGCCCGACCAGCGAGGCGTGGATCAATCCGTGGATCGACTATCTGCGCTCGATCGGCGTTACTTTCGAACTCGGCCAGCGCCTTTCGGGGTTCGACAGCGATGGCGCGCACCTCACCTCCGCCACCGTGACCGACCAGGGCGGCGCGCGTCATCGGGTGGAGGCCGACTATTACCTCTCCGCAATCCCGCTCGACAAGTTCCCCGACGTAATTACCGACGATATGGTGGCGGCCGATCCGAATCTCGAGCGCATTCGGAACCTGCAGGCCGCCTGGATGGTCGGTATCCAATTCTTCCTTCGCAAACGCGTCGACCTGGCCAATGGCCACGTCGGCTACAACGACGCGCCATGGGGTTTGACCTCGATCAGCGAGGCCCAGTTCTGGCGACGGCCAGTGACTACCTACGGCGACGGCAGTGTCCAGGATGTGTTGTCCGCCATCATTTCCGAATGGGAGGAGCCGGGTACCTTCAACCGCAAGACCGCCAAGCAGTGCACGCCCGAGGAGATCGCCCGCGAAACCTGGGCGCAGATCAAGGCGCACGTCAATGACGACGGCGAAATCCAGCTCGCCGACGAAATGTTGCACTCCTGGATGATCGACCCGGCCCTCACCGACGCCGGTACACCCGGAATCGCCTACGACGACGCCATTTTCATCCAGAACCCGGGCTCCTGGTTCGACCGCCCCGACGCCGCCACCGCGATCGATAACCTCTTCCTCGCGGGCGACTGGATCAAGACCGGCATGAACGTCGCCTGTATGGAGGGCGCGAACGAAGGCGGCCGCCTCGCCGCCAATGCCATCCTGCACGCCTCCGGCTCGCCAGCCGGACCGGCCACCATCACCCCGCGCTTCACAATGCCGCTCTGGGAACCGCTCGAGCTCGTCGACCGCGAACTCTACCGAGCGGGCCAACCTAATATGTTCGACATCATCGACCGTCGCTACCCGATCCGGTAGCCCACCAGAGCCTTCCATAGGCTCGCGCCATGCGCGTACTTGTCACGGGAGCGGCGGGCTACCTCGGCACAGCTGTCGTCTCGGCCCTGCGGGAGACCGGGCACGATGCTGTCGCCATGGTGCGTGCGGAGCGACCGAACATCGTGCATGCCAGCGAGATTCGAGTTGCGGACTTACTCGACCCTGCCGCACTTCGACGTGCGGTCGACGGCGTAGATGCGGTGTGTCATCTGGCCGGGCTGACCAGGGTGCGGGAGTCGATGACCGACCCCCTGCGGTACTTCGGGGTCAACACCGTCGGGACCATCGCCCTGCTCGATGCCATGGCGAGCGCCGAGGTGCCCCGGCTCGTATTCGCCTCGACCGGTGCGATCTACGGCGATGTGGGCGGTCGGCCGATCACCGAGGAGTTGCCCGACGACCCGCCGCACCCCTACGCGAGCAGCAAGCTGGCGGCTGAAAAGGCCGTCGAAGCCCACGATGGCGCCGCTGTCGTTCTTCGGCTGTTGAATGTGGCCGGGGGCCGCGATCCGGATCCCACTCGGCTCATCCCGAGGGTGTTCAGCGCTGCGGCGCGGAATGAACCGTTGGCGATCAACGGCGACGGCACGACGGTCCGTGACTATGTGCACGTGACCGATGCCGCGAATGCGTTCGTGGCCGGGCTCGAACACCTGCCGCCGCCGGGCGTGACCGAGCGGTACGTCATCGGCAGCGGACGGGGCACGAGTGTCCGCCAGGTGGTTGCCGCTGTGGAGAAGGTATCGGGACGACGCGTGGCACTCATCCACCGCCCAGCGGTGCCTGAGCCGAGTTCGCTGGTCGCCGATCCGGCCAAGGCGATGGACCAATTGTGTTGGATGTCAAAGTGTTCCGGCATCGAAGCGATCGTCGACCAGATGTGGCAAGCCTACTCGGGCTAGCGCTCGGATCGGGTTCTTCCACATGTGGATGCGGCGGCGCAGATCGGCCATCGGTCCGTCGCTGTCACCGTGGTGGGCTGGATTGCCGCGGAAATCCGCGTTGCTCGTCATCGAACGCTCCTGCGTCGAACCGGCCCGAGGCGGTCTGGGATCCAGTATGTTACTGATGATTCTCCTTCATGTGGACCGAGTTTAGCTGGCTGTACAGGGTTCTCTGGCGAGATTTGCTGAACTAAGTGTTCTCAAGTTCTTCCGCAACTGAAGGAATCATGCGTAACATACGCACCTATACCCGACCGATCGCAGCGTGATCGGCCGCACTCGCGCCGCAGCGATACCTCGCCCCGGCGTGTGTCCGGCTGTGCCGCTGAGGCGGCGGGGGAAAGGACACAGGCGCATGCTCAAGAAGCTGGATCGAATATTCAGCTACGAGATGAAGGTCTCCGAATTCCTCGGCACCATCATCATTCTCGCCATTCCATACGGGCTCGTCGGCCTCATCTGGACGCTGACCCACACCAGCCATCTGCACCGCATGCACGGCATCGACGTGGTCATATCCTTCCTCGGCTCGATCGTGTGCTGGCCGGTGCTCACCTTCTCGAATGTGTGCATGACCTGATGATGATCTTGGTTTGGCTCATCGACATCTTGGTGATCGGCGTCAAGATCCTCGGGGGGCGTATGAAAGTCAATCCGGTGCTGCGGTTCGGGCTCTGGCTCGCCGTGCTCAGCACCGGCGTCGCCGGTATCGCCGTGATCGGCTATCTGCTCGTCCTGCTGCAGCATCAACTCAGCGAGTCGGCATGAGCACTCGACTCACCGAACGGCCGACTGAGCCAACAGATCTGGAGCGGGCCGTCGAGGTTTTGAAAGGCCTGTGGCAACGGCATCCACAGCGGTCGCTGGAGACCTTGGGTCGCCAGGTACGGCTGATGCGCGATGCCTTCATCGAGATGCTGCGCGCGATGTTCGTGCGCCGCTTCTCATTCCACGAGTTCATCAAGCAGTGCGCGTTCATGGCAAGCGTTTCCGCCGCACCCACCGTATTCGTCGCGATCCCGGTGGCCGTTGTCGTGTCGATCCAGGTCGGCGCGCTGGTGAATCAGGTTGGTGCGACGACATTTATCGGCGCGGTCAGCGGTCTCGGCATTATTCGGCAGGGTGCGCCGCTGGTCACTTCGCTGATGATCGCGGGCGCGGTCGGTTCGGCCATCTGCGCAGATCTCGGCTCCCGCACCATTCGCGAGGAGATCGACGCGATGATGGTGATGGGCGTCGATCCGGTGCGCCGACTGGTCGCGCCGCGACTGCTGGCCGCGATCCTGGTCAGCATTTTGCTGTGCGGATTCGTGGTTTTCGTCGGCTTCGCCACCGGCTATATGTTCAACGTGTACGCCCAGGGCGGCACGGCAGGCTCGTTCATCAGCACTTTCGCCTCCTTCGCGGTGGCGAACGATCTGGTGGTCGCCCTGGTCAAGGCGGCCATCTTCGGTGCGCTGACCGCGATCATCGCCTGCGATATCGGACTGCACACCAAGGGCGGTCCAGGTGGGGTCGCCAACTCGGTGAACGCCGCGGTGGTCAATTCGGCGCTGATGCTGTTCGCGACGAACATCATCATCACCCAGATCTACAACACGCTCTTCCCGGCGAAGGTGATCTGAGATGGGCACCCGATACACCCCGCCCGCGCTGAAGCCGTTTCGCGCGGTCGGCGCGGTCGCCATCGTGCCGGTTCAGGCCAACCGACGGCTCGGCCACCAGGGGATCACCTTCTGCCGAGCGGTGGCGGCAATTCCGTTCGTGCTCAGGCACTATCGCAAGGAAGTGCTGCGGCTGACCGCCGATGTGGGCTGGGGCAATGGTTCGCTCATTGTCGGCGGCGGCACGGTCGGTGTGGTCATCATCCTGTGCGGATTCGGCGGGATCACTGTCGGCATGGAGTCCTACACCGCACTGAATCTGCTCACCATGAATCCGTTGACCGGCGCGATCTCCGGTTTCGCGACGACGCGCGAGATCGGCCCGATCCTGGCGACTTTGGCCTTCGCCATCCAGGCGGGCTGCCGATTCACCGCGCAATTGGGTGCGATGCGGATCTCCGAGGAGATCGATGCGCTGGAATCCATTGCCATCAGGCCACTTCCGTATCTGGTGACCACGCGGATGATCGCCGCGACACTGACCATCGTCCCGCTCTACAGCGTCGGTCTCGCCGTTGCCTATCTGATGACGAAGCTGTCCGTGCTGTTCCTCGGCGGCACCTCCGCCGGGACCTACGACCATTACTTCTTCCAGTTCCTCAACGGTATCGATGTCTTGTTCTCGGTCGTCAAGGTCGTGGTGTTCGTGCTCATTTCGACCTTCATCCAGTGCTACTACGGCTATATCGCCACCGGTGGCCCGGAAGGCGTCGGCCACGCGGCCGGGCGCGCGATCAAGATGGTGATCGTCGTCATGGTGTTCGTGAATCTGTTTCTGACCCTTGCAATCTGGGGCATCGACCCCGGATTCCGGATTTCGGGGTAGGTGGCGATGCTGCTCGATCCAAGTGGGCGCGGACCCACCGCACGTCAACTCACGCTCGCTGGAATAGCCATGACCACGGCCGCCGCATTGCTGCTGTACCTGCTCGGCCTGCGCTATACCGGCTATTTCCAGGACAAGGTCTCGGTTGTCGCGGTGCTCACCAGTACCGGTGACGGGTTGCCGACCCATGCCGATGTGAAGTTCCGTGGCATGGTCGTCGGTACCGTGGCCGGTGTCGATGTCGTCGCCGAGGGTGAACGTCAGGATGCGGCCCTGGATCTGAAACCGGCTGTGGCGGGCTTTATTCCGGCGAATGTCACGGCCCGGGTGATCCCCAACAATATCTTCGGCGTGACCGCCATCGAACTCGTCGACAACGGGCACGCCACCGAAACCCTGCGCGCGGGGGCCCGGATTTCCGAGGACACCAGCGAAGGCACCGTGCAGCTGCAGACCACGCTCAGTGTGCTGCGCGATGTGCTCGATCATATCCAGCCGGAGAAGCTGGGCCGGGTGCTCGCGACACTCGCCGACGCACTCGATCCCGCCGCGCGGGTGCCGGGTTCCACCATCGAACGCCTCGATACCTGGCTCACCCAGGTGCACGCGACTCCCGGCATCGGCGATCTGCTCGGCAACCTCGGCCGGGCCGTGACGGCGCTGAGCGTTTCGGCGCCGGAGTTGGTCGGTGTGCTGTCGGATTCGGTGACCACCGCACGCACGCTCACCGAGCGGCGTGACAACCTCGTCGCGCTGCTGACCAATGCCAGCGGCGCGGTCGATTCGGTCAATGCGCTTTTCGCACGTAATCCGGACGCCGGGAAGGACTTGGTCGTCGGACTCGACGGCCTGTTCGGCGGTCTGGCCAGGGATCCTCAGGCCATCCCGGATACCGCCGCCAATTTCAATGCCGCGCTGCAACGAGTGCGCACGACCTTCGGGTTCGGACCGAGCCGACAGATGGTGTGGAAGATGGATGTCAGCTTCACGCCCTTCCAGCAGTACACGGCCAAGGACTGTCCGCACTACGGCACCATGGCCGGTCCGCGGTGTGGAGGCAGTACGGTACCGGATGTCGCACCGCCGCAGGAGTTTCCGCCGCAGCTGATGCCGCAGCGGTTGGCAGCCGCGGGACCGGCGCCCATTGCTCCGGCACAGGGGCTACCGAGTATCCCCGGACTGCCGAGTATTCCGGGGCTGCACACGATTCCGGGCATCACCGCGCCTGCCGCTGCGACGGATCGACCCGTCCAGCCGAATTCGAATCTGCGCGGACTCGATGCCGCGGCGGCGATAGTCGGCGGTCGGCCGACCACCGCGCAATACCTGCTCTTGGCTCCGGTACTGGCCGGTGGTTCGGTAACCGTGTACGACACCGCACCGGATGAAGGGCGGTGAATACATGAAATCAGGGAAAGCACTGGCCGGATTCAGTCTGTTCGCCGTGGTCGCGGTGCTGTTGACGTACACGATCTGGTCGACGCTGCAACGTTCGGTGAGCGGCGATACCGATTCGTACTCGGCCACTTTCACCGACGTGCTCGGACTGCGCATCGGCGATGACATCCGGATGGCGGGTGTGCGGGTCGGGCGGGTCGACGCCATCGATTTCGACGGCGACTACAAGGCGCGCGTGGACTTCCGTATCCAGCACGATCAGCGGCTGACAACGACGACGAAAGCCCTGGTGCGGTACCAGAATCTGATCGGCCAGCGCTATATCGCGCTGGTTCCGGGCAAGGACGAGGGCACGGCGCTGACCGCCGGATCCGCGATTCCCGTCGAGCGCACCGAACCGTCGTTCGATGTGTCATCGTTGCTGTCGGGTTTCGAACCGCTGTTCAGTGTGCTGCAACCGGACCAGGTCAATTCGCTGTCGGAGACCCTGATCCAGGCCCTGCAAGGCAACAATGTATCGCTCAGTGCGCTGATCACCCAGGCTGCCGAACTCGCGGGCACCTTCGGTCAGCGCGACAAGATTCTCGGCGATGTCATCGGCAATCTCAGCAGTGTGATCGCGGGCCTGGCCAATCGCAGCGGTGAATTGGAAACCCTGATCACGCAGGCGCGTTCGCTGGTGGAATCGCTCTACGCGCAGGGCGAATCGCTGAAGTCGTCAGTCGATACGGTGGCGAAATCCACCGATTCGCTGGCGGCGCTGATCGGTCAGGTGAAGCCGAATCTGGCTCGGGCACAGAACGATGCGACCAGCGGCGTCGCCCTGCTGATTCTCAATGGTGCGTCGTTGGATCAGGCGGCGGTAGAGCTGCCGACCATTCTCAATGGTCTCGCCCGGTTCACCAGCTACGGCGCGTACGCCAACGCCTATATCTGCTCGCTGGACGTCTCGCTATGGGGCGTGCTGCTGCCACCGGGGCTGTTCTCGCAGGTGGGCGGCAATTCCCATTCGGAGGTCTGCCGATGACGGCACTACTGGGTCGGATACGCAATCGCTTGTTGTGGCTGGGACTGCTCGCGGCCGGTTCGGTCGTCGTGCTGTTGGTCGGCTCGAGTGCGTTATCGCAGGCGCATCTCGGCGACAAGACGATTCATGCCGAATTCGCGCAAGCGGCGGGTCTGCGATCGGGAGCATCCGTGGATGTCTCCGGCATCGAGGTCGGTTCGGTGAGTGCCGTGCGACTCGACGGCGCGAAGGTCGTCGTGGATCTGAAGGTGCGCAAGGATCTTCGACTCGGTCCGGACGCCTCGGCCGCCATCAAGATGACGACCATCCTCGGCAAGCTGCACGTCGAGTTGGTGCCGGGTAATGGAAAAGGACTGCCGGACAACCGGATTCCACTGAAGCAGACTTCGGTGCCCTACAACCTCGGCAAGGTCATCCGGGATCCGAACTACAAATCGTCCTTCGAGCGGATCGAACGCCTGGACCCGGCGAAACTGCGGCAGTCACTGGATGTGCTCAGCCAGCAGATGGGTGACTCGCCGCAGCTCACCGTCGAGGCGCTGAACAGCATCGGCGCGCTGGCCAAGGTGATCAATGATCGCCGCGACGAGGTGGACACACTGCTGAAGAGCATGGATCAGGTGGCCGAGCTGGCCTCCGACAACCGCAATAGCGTGCTGCTGCTACTGACCCGCGGCGAGGCCATCGGCAATGCCGTCGCACTGCGGCAGAACCTGCTGAAACAATTGCTCGACAATGTCGCGAGCCTGTCGCGGCTGCTGCAGGACATGGGCTTGGAGAACCAGGACCAACTCGGTCCCCTCATCCAGAATCTGAACACCATGTCCGAGGGCCTGGAAAAGAACCGGGACAACCTCGATTCGCTCTACGAGATCATGCCGGTCGCATTGCGGCAGTTCAACAATGCCCTCGGCAACGGCCCGTACGGCGATGTGTGGGCGCCATGGGTATTCCCGGACAACTGGCTGTGCTTCGCCCAAGCCGTACAGGGGTGCAATTGATGAAGATCGGTACCTTGCTGAAATCGACGGTGCTCGGCCTCGCCGCAACGGTGGCGACCGGTTGTTCGCTGCTACCCGACAGCCTCACCGCACTGCCCGATCAGTATCTCGGTGAACATCTGCAGATCAGTGCCGACTTCGAGAATGTCGCCGGTCTATATGCGGGCAATGACGTTGCGGTGCTCGGTGTTCCGGTCGGCCGGGTCGATACCGTGACCCCCAAGGGCAGTTATGTCGAAGTCACGATGTCCATCGATAAGGGCGTGCGCATTCCGGCCGACGCCATGGCGGCGCTGGTCTCACCACAGCTGATCACCAATCGGCATGTGGAACTCGCCCCGGCCTACGAAGGCAACGGTCCGGTGCTGACCGACGGTCAGCACATCCCGCTCGCCCGGACTCGTACCCCGGTCGAACTCGACCGCATTCTGGAAACCTTCGATCAACTCGGCGCGGCCTTGAAGGGCGACAACGAAACCGGCCCGATGGCGAGCCGCGTGCTGTTCCCGCTGCTGAACGGCAATGGCGACAAGCTGCGTGAAACGCTGGACGATCTGTCGTCGGCATTCGAGGTCACCCTCGCCAATGGCGATCAGATCTCCAGTACCATCGTCAAACTCAATGAAATCACCGAGATCATCGCCCAGAACGACCAGACGGTAAGGGATTTCAGCGGGCGGCTCACCGAACTCGTGCAACTGATGGGGGAGCAGGCGCCGGGTTTGCAGGCGGTGATCACCCAGCTCAACGACTTCGTCACCAATACCTCGACCGTGGTCGGCCAGAATCGCGAACAACTACTCGGTGCGCTCACCCGATTCACGACATTGACCGCGCAGATGCGGGCCAATGCCCGCGGGCTCACCGAAATCACCGATGTGACACCGCTGTTCTTCGAGAACTTCTCGAATGCCGTGAGCCGTGAGAACCGGGCACTGCGCCTGCACGGTCTGCTGGACAAAGCGGTGCTGGACGGTGCGGCGCTTTCGCTGTTCTGCGAGCGTATCCAGCTGCGTCTCGACGGCTGCCGGACCGGGAAGATCCAGGACTTCGGCCCCGACTTCGGATTGACCGCCGCACTCCTCGGGATCACCAAATGAGGGCGGCGCGCTCGGCTTTCGTCGCGGCGATGGTTGTTGTCGCCTCGGCGGGGTGTGCCGTGACGGTCGACAATGTGCCGCTGCCCAAGCCGGGCATCGGCGGGCCGGGTTATGAGTTGCATGCCGTTTTCAAGGACGCACTCAATCTGCCCGCGAATGCACACGTGACGATCGGCGGCACCGAAATCGGCATGGTCTCCAAGATCAGCACCACGAACTTTCTCGCCGATGTGGAAATGCGGATCCGGCAGGATATTCAGCTGCCCCGCGGCACCACCGCCGAACTGCGCCAGGCTACTCCGCTCGGTGACATGTTCGTCGCCATGACGCTGCCCGCCAAGCAAGAGAGCGCCGAAATGCTGCGTCCCGGTGACACGATCGCGCCCGACCATACCGGCACCGGCGCGTCGGTCGAACAGTTGATGATGTCGATCTCCATGCTGCTCAACGGCGGTGGGCTCAATCAGGTGGCCCGGATAACCACCGAGATGAATTCGATGTTCGCCGGTCGGGCACCGCAGCTGTCACATCTGATCACCGAGATGACCGATGTGCTCGCGGCACTCAACGCACGCACCGCCGACGTCGACAGTGTGCTCTCCGGACTGAATGTGCTCACCGGCGAATTGGCCAGGCGCAAGGCGGAATTGGGTGCGGCTGCGGATACCTTCCCGCCGTTGATCGGACTGGTCGCCGAAAACAACAGGAGTATCGCCGAACTCGTCGCCAAGGTCTCGGTCACCATGTCCGCGCTCGGTGATTTCACCGACACCACCGGCCCGGAGTTCCTGAGCCTGTTCGACAGTATTCAGCGGCTGATGTCCGGCTTCACCCGGATGGGTGACAATTTGGCGGGGACGCTGGACGGGCTGCACGCCATCTATCCCAATGTCATGGCCAGTTATGACGGACCGGTGCTTGCGGTCGCCGCCACGGTTTCTTATCTCGATATCGGTGCGCTCACCGATCCGAACGGTAGCCGCTGGCCGGAAATCGGCGATGTACCCGCATTCATCGGCAGTCTGGCCGAGGTGATCCAGAAGGTCATCGGGCGGTTGCAGGGCGGTGGGCGATGAATATTCCGCTGTGGCACTGGCTGGTTCGGCATCGGATCGCGGTGGCGAATATCGGGCTGATCGTCGTGTTGATTCTCGGCATGTCCTATCTCGGTGCGGCCGTGCTGCGGATCAATCCGCTGCCGAGCACCTACCGGGTCCGGGTCGAGCTGAAGAGTTCGGGCGGACTCGCGCCGAACAATGACGTCACCTTCCGCGGCAGCCGGGTCGGCAAGGTACTCGACGTTCGGGTATCCGGTGACGGTGTCGCCGCCATCGCCGAAATCAATGACACCGCAAAGATTCCGGTGGGCGGCACCGTCGCCGTCGGCAGGCTCTCGGCGGCGGGGGAGCAGTACCTCGACTTCCGCCCCGACTCCGACAGCGGACCGTATCTGTCCGACGGCTCGATCGTCGATCGGTCGGCCACGAGCACACCGGTGACGGTGCAGTCCGTGCTCACGAATATGAGCGGGCTGATCGGCGGGATGAATCCGGCCCGACTCAATGTGATCATCGATGAACTCGACAAGGCCCTGGCCGGTGGTCCGGATCGGTTGCGCAATATGGTCGCCGGAATCAGCCGGGCCATGTCCGGACTGAATGATCTGCTCCCGCAAACCCAGCGACTCATCGATAACCTGCAGGTGATCGCAGAAACCACCACGCACGCCCAACCCGATCTGACCACGCTGACCACCGGCTCGAGCACACTGTTCCAACAGTTGACCGCGGCCGATCAGGAAGTGCGCAAATTCCTCGAACTCGGGCCCGGCCAATTGGCCACACTCGGCGGCATCGTGCACGACACGCAGGACCCGATGACCAATCTGATCACCAACTTCGTCGCCATCACCAAGGCCGCCAAGTTGCGCCAACCGGCCATCGAGGCGCTGTTCCCGGCGCTGCGCGCGGGTTCGGAAGCCATCGGAATTCCGGCACACGACAACGCCTTCAACACAATGGTCGATCCGTGGCCGCGTCCGACCTGTGATTACGACACGATCCCGGTGGTGCCGACCGATAAGACCGCCGATACC
>NZ_BDBY01000016.1 GCF_001613225.1 Nocardia pseudovaccinii NBRC 100343 | reverse complement strand
CCGACAAAGAGATCGACAATGCGCGGGCCGACGTGCCGGAGGTTACCGTCTCGCTGGGCAAGGATATCGACGCCAATGCGGCGTCGAGTACCGACGCCACGCCAGATGCGGGTTCGAAAATGCCTGCGGCCAAACGATTTGCATTCCTCCGCACACCCAATAGGCGGACCGCGATCGCCTACCGCGCCGCCGCCGCACTACTGCTCGCCGCCGCAGTAGCCTCCACGGTTTTCTTCTACCTCCAGAACAAGGAGAACAAGGCCATAGTCACCGCCCACGAGGACGCCCGTCTCGCCGCCTGCCAATACGGACCCGTACTCGCCGACTACGACGCAAAAAATCTCGACAAATACTTCGCCGCAGTTCTCGACGGCGCCACCGGCGACTGGAAGAAGCAATTCGACAGCACCAGCAAGGAACTACGCGACGTCCTCACCCAGGGCGAAGTGGTCTCCAAAGTCAACGACGTCCAGTGCGCGATCAAATCCGGCGACACCACCTCCGCCGAGGCAATAGTCGTCATAGGCCAGACCATCACCAGCATGGGCACCCAGGGCAAACCCGCCCCAGGTCAACTATCCATGGTGATGCGGCTGGAAAAGGTAAACGACCGCTGGCTCGTCAACAAGGTGAACTCCCCCCTCGCTACCCCGCCCCGGTCCTAGTCGATACCTCCGTAACGGTGAGGTCGATCGGTTGCACAAAGTAAAAGCAGTGCCATTTTTCGGCGTATTGCGTCCCTCCGCTGTATGTCGCTGTAAGTTTGCCAACGATTGCACTCGAATTCAGCCTGGCTAGTCGATGGATGCCCCGCACAACTCGTGGAGGTAGAGATCTTGACTCGTCTGATTCTTCTTTTTCTCCGCCGCGGCCATCGCGGTTGGTCCCATGCCCTCGGTGCATTCGGCGGTGTGGCACTCGCGCTGCTGCTGGCGACGCCGGCAACCGCGGAACCGATGTATCCGTGGCCCGATCCGGACCCGTTCTACGCCGCACCGGCGGATCTGGGCGCGCACAGCCCCGGTGACGTGCTCGAGGTGCGGGCAATGCCGCCGGTGCCCCTCTTCGCCGGTGCCACCGCCACGCTGGTCAAGTTCCGGTCCACCGATTCGCACGGTGGGCCGATCGCGGCGACCACTACGGTCATTACCCCACTGTTCCATCAGCCCGACGCGCCGTTGCTGTCGTATCAGCATTTCATCAATGCGCTCGGTACGAAGTGCGCGGTATCGCACGCGCTGTACAGCGGCGATCTGAATCTGGGGACGACGGTATCGATGTTGAATGCGGTGCTGCAGCGCGGTTGGAGTATCGCGCTGCCGGATCATCTCGGACCGCAGTTCGCCCTCGGAGCAGCGCGTTTGGGTGGTCAGATCGTATTGGACGGCATCCGGGCGGTGAAACAGCTGCCCGACCTCGCCGTACAGCACAGCCCGGTAGCGCTGGCCGGATACTCCGGTGGCGGATTGGCCACCGCATGGGCGTCAGTGCTGCAGCCGTCGTACGCACCCGAGGTGCAGCTCCAGGGCGCGGCCATGGGCGGCGTCCCGGAGAACCTGGTGACGATGGCGCAGGGGCTGGGCCTCGAGCCGCACCCGGCCTTCGGACTGGCCATGGCAGCGGCGATCGGTCTGGAGCGGGAGTACCCGGACCAGATACAGACCGGCGCCTATCTCAACCCACGTGGCCTCGCGCTCCGTGGCGCCATGGCCAACAGCTGCACCAACGAAATCCTCGTCATGGGCGTCAATGGCAGTGCCAACGAGTTCGTCACCAGCACGTCGTTCATCGAAAGTCGTGCCGCGCGGTCGGTGGTGGAGGAGAACAGTCTGGAGCTCTATCCAGGGGTGCCGGAAATACCGATGTTCGAATGGCATTCGCCCGCCGACCCGCTGATTCCGGTCGACTCCATCGGCAACACCGACCGCCGGTGGTGCGGCGCCGGGGTGCGGTTGCAGACGATGCAGGTGTCCGCGCCCGAGCATTTGTCCGCGGCGGTACAGGGCGCCCCCGAGGTACTGCAGTGGCTCGAGGGCCGGATGCGCGGTGAGCCCGCGCCTGTGGCCTGCTGAGATGGGACCGCGATCAGCGGCCGAACAGGATTACCCGCATCAGGTGTGCGATGCGCTGTTGTGAGCAGAGCGGGTTATCGGGGCCGAGCCATTGACCGAGGTCGACGACCAAGGCCAGCGCGGCATGCACCAACACCCGTGATTCCGCTGCGGAGAGCTCGGGCCGGACTCCGATGAGTAGTTTGGCCCACTCTTCGACATTGAGCCGCTGGATATTTCGCAGTACGGTGCGATCCTCCGGCGGCACATTACTGATCTCCGCGTAGTACACGAAGGTCAGCTCGCGCTCGGCGAACGAGCCGTGCACATACAGCTCGATCAGGGTGCTCAGTGCCTGTTCGGAGGTGTCCGATGCGGCGATGGCGGGTCCGATGGCCGCTGAAACCCGGTCCGCCGCACGGCGAAACGCGGCCGCGAGCAGGTCGCCCTTGCTGCGGTAGAAGCGGTACACCGCCGACGAGGCGGGCAGGCCCGCGGCATTGGCGATATCCTCCACGCTCACATTGGGATACCCGCGCTCATGAAAAAGCTCGATGGCACGGACCAGCAAAAGCTCGTGTTTGAAAGTGAGCGGAACCTCCTTCGCGCCAAGGGATTCGGTGTCATCGCCGGGTGCGGGCAGATCACCCGCGGTCACCGCATGACAGGCCGAGCGCAGCAGTGCCGTGAGCGCGCGCACCGGCACTGCGACATGGTGATCGGAGATGCTGCCGATCACGCTCATCGCGGCGGCCGATAGCACCGCCCGGTCCCCGTCGGGCAGCTCGGGCCGGGTCTCGGCCAGTAGTTTGCGGGCCACCGAATCGGTGGTGATCAGGTGATCGATGAGGATCTGGCGATCGGGGTCCGCCAGATACCGGTTCTGCCAGCGCAGCAGTGCGGCGCTACGACGATTCGCGATGGAGGCCGCGATCAGCGCATCGAGGATGTAGTCGAGGCGTTCGGCGGCGGGTCGGTCCCGCAGTTGCTCGGGCAGGCGCGCAGCCTCGGTACTCAATCCGGCCAGCCGCAGCGCCTCCTCGCGGAACAGCGCGTACTTGCTCGGATAGTGCCGATACAGTGCGGTCGAGCTGATATCGAGGCGCGAGGCGATGTCCTCCATGCTCACGCCGTGGTAGCCGAATGCGCCGAAGGCCTCCGCGGAGGCGGCGGCGATCTGCGCGCGTCGGTTGCGCGGGCGGCGGCGCACCTCACGCGATGGCGTGGTACGGCCTGCGGTCGCGTCCTCCGGCGCGCGACGATCCTCGGCATCCATCCCGCGATGTTAGCCCAACCGGACGCTTGCTCGACGTCTCTTCCCAGGGCTGAAAACGCATTGAATGGAAGATCACAAAAATGTGGTACTACGTGGATCGCCTTAGGGGAATCCATGCAGAATATTCACTAACATACTGGGCACGGCCACAGGCGCATGTCGAAGCGGAGGGGCGCGGACTACGAGCGCGCCGGGCGTCCGAACAGGACCAGCTGCATGAGCAATCGAACCCGGGCCGGGGAGGCGATCGGTTCGGCACTGAAGTTGCGCCCCAGATCGACCACCAACGCGAAGGCCGCATGGATCAGGAAGCGGGCCTCGGCGGGTGAAAGCTCCGGTCGCACATCACGCAGCAGCCGCGCCCACTCTTCGACGCTGAGCCGCTGGATATTCCGCAGCACGGTGCGCTCATCGCTCGGAACATGCTGGAACTCCGTGTAATACACGAAGGTCAGCGCGCGCTCGGAGAACGAACCCTCGACGTACTGCTCGATCAGTGTGGTCAGGGCCGCTTCGGCGTCGGCCGCCGCCGCCACCGCCGGGCCGATCGCACCGGAAACCCGGTCGGCGGCCCGTCGGAACGCGGCCGCGAGCAGATCGCTCTTGCCGCGATAGAACCGGTACACCGCCGATGCGGCGGAAAGTCCTGCGGCAGTGGCGATTTCCTCGACGCTGACATTCGGGTAGCCGCGATCATGGAAAAGTTCGACGGCCTTGCGCAGCAACAACTCATGTTTGAACGAATCCGGAATCTCGGCTGCCACCGGCAGTTCGGCATCCGCGTCCACTGCTGGCAGCTCGGCGGGAACGATCGACCAGCAGGCCGAACTCAATAGCCGGGCAAGGGATTTCGCGGGCAAACTGGCATGGTGATCAGCGATGCTGGTGATCGCGCTGAGCAGGGCGGCGCGCAGCAACCGCAACTCGTCCTCGGCGAGTTCCGGTCGCAATGCGGCCAATTGCACACCGATCGCGCCGACGACGGCGAGCTGCTGGTCGGTGAGAACCGTCAGGTCCTCGGGTTCGAGATAGCGGCCCTCCCAGCGCACCAGGGTGACGGTCGGCCGATTCTCGATCGTGACGCCGATCAGCGCGTCGAGTACCTGTCGCAGCCGCCGCTCCGGCGTCCTGAGTTCACCCACCCCGCCGACTCCGTCGGCTGCCGTCCCCCTGTCTCGGGCCACCTCCGGCAGCTCGACCGATTCGGTCATGGCCCGGCCCACCCGCAGCAATTCCTCCCGGAACAGCGCGTACTTGCTCGGATAGTGTCGATACAGCGCTGCCGAACTGATCCCGAGCCCGGACGCGATGTCCTCCATGCTCACACCGTGATAGCCCAGCGCGCCGAATGCGGCCGCCGACGCCGCCGCGATCTGGGCCCGCCGATTCTTCGGCCTGCGCCGAATCTCCCGCGGTGCCGAGTCGCCGCTGACCGCCTTGCGCGCCGTACGGCGATTGTCGACACTCATGCCGCCATGGTATCGACAACCTCGACACCCCCAGCTGTCTAGGTCGGTCAGATTTGCCCAGGTGGGGGAGCTCGGCCCCATTTCGGGGTCAGTTCCTGCGTTCAGGCGGCCTCGTCGGGTGCGTTGGTGTCGAAGGTGGCCAACCCCAACGATTTCCACGCATCGAGGAGGCGTTTGTCACCGGATGCGACGACAAGATCGTTGTCCTCCAACTGTTCGGCGGAAGCGCAGTGGACGGCGTCGTACCCGCGCAGTGCGAGGAGGTCGGCGAGTTCGGCCGCGCGCCGGACCAATACCTCATCCACCTCGGTGATCTCGAGCTGCGGCCAGAGCTGGTCGAGCAGCCGTCGGCACGACGCGTACGCCTGGTCGTCCAGGCGCGCCATACGATGCGCCTGCGCGAGTGCGGCGGTGGTCTCCACATGCAGCAGTCTGCTCGACACAACCGCGTCGGCGTCATCCCAGAATCGGCGACAGGCCTTACTGCTCGGTTCGCTGACCAGTAGCGGTACGAAGGCTGACGTGTCGAGATAGCCGATCATCGACGCTGCTCTTCGATGAGCTCGCTGACCATGCCCTCGCCACGAATCGGCTCGGGCGCGGGCTGCTTCTTTTTACGCGCGGGCTGCACGCGCCCTTCGGTGCGAAGTTGCTCCAGCCGCGTCGGTTGCCCAACGGGCACGATGCGAGCGACCGGGCGCCCATGGTCTGTGACGGTCACCGTATGTCCGGAGCGGACCTCGGCCAGATGACGGCTGAGGTTATCGCGCAGTTCCCTGATGCCGACGTCCACGCTGTCTCCTTCATGTGACTACTTCTCTTTGCAATATTGTAGCCACTTGCTTCGCTATCTCCGGCTCAGCGTCGAGCGGCTGCTCCCACATCTCGATGTCCGGTCAGTAACGCTCCATCGAGCAGAATCTCATCGAGCCGCGCGCCGTCGAGCGCCACCGAGGCCGTGGTGTTCGGTGGAATCTATACCGCCACAAGTAGATCCGTATCGCGGCGCTCCCACCGAACGGCGGTCTCGCCATGCACGGATCGATACCGAATCAGTGCTGAGTATCGGGGCGAATGGCGGCGTACCAGTCGAGTAGTTCGGGATTGTCCACGGCGCTGCGTTCGACGACGCGCGTCGGGTCGGCGCCCTGGAAGAGCTTCTTGATGGGGACCTCGAGTTTTTTGCCGGTGCGGGTGTGCGGAATGCCGGGGGCGAGGATGATTTCGTCGGGGACGTGGCGGGGCGAGACCTCGGTGCGGATGGTGGTGTTGATGCGGGTTTTCAGGTCGTCGGTGAGGTCGGTGCCGGGGGTGAGGGTGACGAACAGCGGCATCCAGTAGCCGCCGTCGGGTTGTTCGGCGCCGATGACGAGGGCCTCGGTGATTTCGGGGAGGCGCTCGACGGATTGGTAGATATCGGCGCTGCCCATGCGGATGCCGTGGCGGTTGAGGGTGGAGTCGGAGCGGCCGTGTACCACGATGCTGTCGCGTTCGGTGATGGTGATCCAGTCGCCGTGCCGCCAGATTCCGGGGAACATGTCGAAATACGCGTCGTGGTAACGGATTCCGTCCGGATCGTGCCAGAAGCGGATCGGCATGGATGGCATCGGCTTGGTGATGACGAGTTCGCCGACCTCGTCGCGGACCGGCTTGCCATCGGCGTCGAGGGCCTCCAGTGCGACACCCAGATAGGGCGCGGAAAGCTCACCCGGCCAGGTCGGTACGGTCCGCGCGCCGCCGATGAAGGCGGAGACCACATCCGTTCCACCGCTGATCGAGGCGACCTGGACGTGGTCGCCGACATTCTCGCCCAACCACACCGCCGATGCGGGCGGCAGTGACGAACCGGTGATGCCGACCTGCCGCAGTGCGGTGAGATCGTGATCGGTGCGCGGCACCGCACCCGCCTTGATGCAGGCGAGCACGTAGCCCGGACTGGTGCCGAGCACGGTAGCGCCGACCTGGGATGTCATGTGCCACAGTGCATCCGGGGTCGGGTAGGTGGGGCTACCGTCGTAGCAGACGATGGTCGCGCCGACCAGCAGTCCGGCGACCTGGAAGTTCCACATCATCCAGCTCGGGCTGGTGTACCAGAAGAAGGTGTCCTCGGGGCCGATATCGGCTTGCAGCGCAACGGCTTTGAGATGTTCCAGCACGACGCCGCCGTGCCCGTGCACGATGCCCTTGGGCAGTCCGGTGGTGCCGGAGGAGAAGACGATCCACAGCGGATGGTCGAAATCGACCGTCTCGGTTTCGATGACGACGGTCTCGCTATTGGCGGCCGCCTCGGTCCAGGCCAATGCGTCCGGTACCGGCAGGCCCAGCTGGGAGACCGCGACCGTCGTCTGCACGGTGTCGAGTCCGGCCCGCAATGCCGCGATATCGTCGCGCTTGTCATGCGTCTTACCGCCGAACCGATAGCCGTCCGCGGTGACCAGCACGGTGGGTTCGAGCTGGCCGAGCCGGTCCAACGCCGCCTTCGGCGAATAGTCCTGACCGCAGGCGCTCCACACCGCGCCGATGCTCGCGGTGGCCAGGAAGGCGATCACCGCTTCCGGAATATTCGGCAGGTATCCGGCCACCCGATCACCAGGCTGCACGCCGAGCGAACGCAGTGTGCGCGCGAATGCCGCTGTGCTGTCGATCAATTCGCTCCAGGACACCTCGCGCAGCGGAGCGTCCTCGGTCACCGCGACGATGGCGGGCCGATCGGTGCGGAACTGCCGCACGACCTGATCGACATAGTTCAGCCTGGTACCCGGAAACCACTGCGCGCCCGGCATTTCGGCGCTGGCCAGCACCTCGCCCGCGATCGGTCCGAGTTCGAAGTAATCCCACAGCGCACCCCAGAAGCCGGGCAGATCGTCGACCGACCACTGCCACAGCGACCGGTAATCCGGCGCGGACTGCCCGGTGCGCGCGGCCACGAACCGGGCGAAGTCGGTGATGCGCGCCTCCGCGATATCTGATTCGGTCGGCACCCATTGTGGTTGCACCGCATTACCTCCTGGGGAGAGTCTTCGGAAATCAGGTGTGGTTCGCACGCCGCACGATCTGCTCGGCATGCCGCAGTACCGGGGCATCGACCATGCGGCCCTCGAACGCGAAGACGCCCCGATGGTTCGGGACTTCGTCGAGTACCCTTCGGGCCCAGTCGATTTCGTCGTTCGACGGGGCGTAGGCCGCCCGGATGACCGGCACCTGGCTCGGATGAATCGCCACCTTGGCATCGAACCCGCTCGCGACCGCGTCGACTGCTTCGGCGCGCAGCCCGTCGAGATCGCGGATGTTCAGATACACCGAGTCGAGCGCGAACTTGCCGTACGCCTTGGCCGCCAGCAGTGTGGTCGACCGAACATGGCGTGCCACATCGCGATAGCTGCCATCGGCATGCCGACTGGAGTTGCCGCCGAGCCCAGCGACCAGATCCTCCGCACCCCACATGGCCCCGATCGCATTGCGCGCCAATACCGCTCGCCCGACGGCCATGGCGCCTAGCGGCGATTCGATCAGCGCGATCACCTCGTAGTCGGTGAGGGAGCCGAGCTGTTCGGCGGATTCGGCCTTCGGCAGCATGATCCGTCGATATTCGGTCTGCGCCAGCGCGGCGAGATCGGACTCGTGCTCGTCGGTGCCGACGGCATTGACCCGGACCACGGTGGTTTCGGGATCCAACGGAGTCTCGACGAGCGCCTTGCGCGCGGCCGCTTTATCCCCGGCCGCGACCCCGTCTTCGAGATCGAGGATCACCACATCGGCCGCCGCGGCGGCCTTTTCGAAGCGTTCGGGCCGGTCGGCGGGGCAGAACAGCCAAGCCGGTCCTGGCATTTGCCAACTCATGCGGGCTCCTTGCGTACCAATGTCTTGCGTACCGCCGTCGCCACAATATCGCCATGCTGGTTACGTGCGGTGTGCGCGAAGGTGAGGATGCCTTCGCCCGGACGGCTCTTGGATTCGCGCTTATCGGTGACCACCGTCTCGGCATACATGGTGTCGCCGTGGAACAGCGGCTTTGGGAAGGCAACCTCGGAGAAGCCCAGGTTGGCGACGATCGTGCCCTGCGTCAGTTGCGCGACCGAGAGGCCGATCAGCGTGGAGAGGGTGAACATCGAATTCACCAGGCGCTGGTGGAACGGTGGCAGCTGTTCGCTGAAGGCAGCGTCCAGGTGCAGCGCCTGGGTGTTCATGGTCAGCGTGGTGAACAGGACGTTATCGGCCTCGGTGATGGTCCGGCCCGGCCGGTGCTCGTACACCACGCCGATCTCGAACTCCTCGAACCACAGTCCGCGCTGCACCACCCGGCGTGGAGCGTTTGTCTCCGTCACAGACCCAGCTCCCGTCCGATCAGCATCAACTGCACCTCCGTTGTGCCCTCGCCGATCTCCAGGATCTTGCTGTCGCGATAGTGCCTGGCCACAGCGTATTCGTTCATGAAACCGTAGCCGCCGAAGATCTGGGTAGCGTCGCGGGAGTTGTCCATGGCCGCCTCGCTGGCCACCAGCTTCGCGATGGAGGCTTCCTTCTTGAAGGGTTGGCCCGCCAGCATGAGTGCGGCGGCGTCGTAGTAGGCGGTGCGGGCGGCGTGGGCGCGCGCCTCCATACGGGCGATCTTGAAGGCGATGGCCTGGTTGCGGCCGATGGCCTGGCCGAAGGCCTCGCGTTCCTTGGCATAGCGCACGCTCTCGTCGACACAGCCCTGGGCCGCGCCGACCGACAGCGCCGCGATGGCAATGCGGCCCTCGTCGAGAATGCGCAGGAAGTTGGCATAGCCGCGGCCGCGCTCGCCGAGCAGATTCTCCTCCGGCACCCGGACATCGGTGAAGCTCAACGGGTGCGTATCCGAGGCATTCCAGCCGACCTTGTTGTAGGCGGGTTCGGCTACGAAGCCGGGGGTGTCGGTGGGCACGAGGATGGTCGAGATCTCCTTCTTGCCGCCCGACTGTCCGGTCACCGCGGTCACCGTCACCAGTTTGGTGATATCGGTGCCGGAGTTCGTGATGAACTGCTTGCTGCCATTGATGACCCATTCGCCGCTGTCGGCGACCGCGGTGGTTCTGGTGCCGCCCGCATCGCTGCCCGCACCGGGTTCGGTGAGACCGAAGGCGGCGAGATTGCGCCCACTTGTCAACTGCGGCAGCCATTCCTGCTTCTGCTTATCGTTGCCGAAGCGGTAGATGGGCATGGCGCCCAGCGAGACACCGGCCTCCAGCGTGATCGCCACACTCTGATCGACCTTGCCGAGCTCCTCCAGCGCAAGGCAAAGGGCGAAGTAGTCGCCGCCCATACCGCCGTACTCCTCCGGGAACGGCAGGCCGAACAGGCCCATATCGGCCATGCCCGCGACGACCTCGTACGGAAACGTATGGTTCGCATCGTGTTCGGCGGCTACCGGGGCGACCACCGACTTGGCGAAATCGCGCACCGTCAGTGCCAGGTCGCGATAGTCCTCGGGCAGTGTGCCGGTGGACAGAAAGTCGGTCATTCGGAAGTTCCTTCTAGCTCGTCGGTTTCGGGTTCGGTGGGAGCCGCTGCGATGCGCACCAGCGGCTGGTCGAGGCGGACCTGGGCGCCCGGCTCGACCAGGACTTCGACGGTGCCCGCGACCGGTGCGGTGAGGGTGTGCTCCATCTTCATGGCCTCGACCACGACGACCGGGGCCCCTACGGCGACGGTGGCACCGTTGGCGACTGGTACCGCGATCACCGAACCCGGCATGGGACTGCGGATTTCGGCGTCACCGACGTGTTCGGCGCCGCCGCGGACATTCAGCTCGGCCACTTCACGCAGCACGGCGACACCGGATGGTCCGGCCACCCAGAGCTGACCTTCGTGCTCCGCGACGCGGAACTCCCGGCGCAGTCCGTCCAGCGTCAGGACCAGCCTGCCGTCGGTGAAATCCGCAGTGAGCAAGACTGATTCGCTGCTGTTGAGATGCACCTCGGCCGCATCGGGAGTACCGGTCAGGTAAACGTGCTCAGTGCGGTCGCCGCCCGCGAGCCTGATGGTGGTCGGCGCGGGTGTGCCGATGCGCCACCCGGACGGGATATCCCACGGATCGCTCGGTGCGGCAGGCCAGCGTCGCAGCCAGTGATAGGCGGCGGCGGCGACGAATTCCTCATCCCCGACCGCGGCGGGCTGGAAGTCGCCGACGCGGCGATCCAGCAGTCCGGTATCGAGTTTTCCGGCGGCCACATCCTGGTCGGCCAGCAGGAAGCGCAGGAACTCGATATTGCTGGTGACGCCGAGCAGGACGGTATCGCTCAGTGCCCGATCGAGTTTCGCGAGCGCGGCATGGCGATCGGCGGCGTGCACGATGACCTTCGACAGCATCGGGTCGTAATCGCTGCCGACGACGGTTCCGATGCGCAGTCCCGAATCCACGCGCACGCCTGTGCCTTCGGGCTCGGACAGGTCGAGCACCGTGCCGCCGGTGGGCAGGAAGCCGCGACCGGGATCCTCGGCATAAACGCGGGCCTCGATCGCATGTCCGACGAGCCGCAGTTCATCCTGCTCGACCGCCAGCTTCTGCCCGGCCGCCACGCGCACCTGGCACTCCACCAGGTCGATCCCGGTGACCAGCTCGGTGACCGGATGTTCCACCTGCAGCCGGGTATTCATCTCCATGAAGAAGAACTCGTCCGGCCGATCGGCGGAGACGATGAATTCGACCGTCCCCGCACCGACATAGTCGACGCTGCGTGCGGTATTGCACGCGGCGGCGCCGATGCGTGCCCTGGTCGCGGCATCGAGCAGCGGTGACGGGGCTTCCTCGATCACTTTCTGATGCCGCCGCTGCAGGCTGCATTCGCGTTCACCGAGGTGGATCACGTGACCGAACTGGTCGGCCAGGATCTGCACCTCGATATGGCGTGGCCGGGTGACGAACCGCTCCAGGAACAGGGTGTCGTCACCGAATGCCGCGGCCGCCTCTCGCCGGGCACTGGCCAGCGCCGCGGGCAATGCCGACGGCTCCTCGACCAGTCGCATACCTTTACCGCCGCCACCGGCGGAGGGCTTCACGAGTACCGGATAGCCGATATCGGTTGCGGCGTCGATCAATTCGGCATCGGTGAGCCCTGGACGGGCGATGCCAGGGACGACGGGCACATCGAAGGCGGCGACGGTGTTCTTTGCCGCGATCTTGTCGCCCATGATCTCGATCGCCTTGGCAGGCGGCCCGAGAAAGACGATGTCCGCCTCGGCCAGCGCGGCCGCGAAAGCCGCATTCTCGGATAGGAATCCGTAACCCGGATGCACGGCCTCGGCGCCGGTGCGCACCGCCGCGGCGACGACCTTTTTGATATCCAGATAACTTTCCCGGGCCGGGGCCGGACCCAGGCGCACCGCGGTATCGGCCTCGCGCACGTGCCTGGCTTGCGCGTCCGCGTCGCTGTAGACCGCGACCGAGCGAATTCCCATGGCGCGCAAGGTGCGGATGACCCGCACCGCGATCTCGCCGCGGTTGGCGACGAGCACGGTGTCGAAATCGATGGGATGGGATTTGTTCATCATCGCGATCACATCCGGAAGACGCCGTAGGAAACGGGTTCGAGCGGTGCCTGCGCACACACCGAAAGGGCAAGTCCGAGCACGGTTCTGGTATCGGCGGGGTCGATGACGCCGTCGTCCCAGAGCCGCGCGGTCGAGTAGTACGGATTGCCCTGATGTTCGTACTGTTCCCGAATCGGCGCCTTGAATGCCTCCTCGTCCGCGGCCGACCACGGCTGCCCGCTGCTGTCGAGTTGATCCCCGCGCACCGTCGACAGCACCGAGGCGGCCTGCTCGCCACCCATTACCGAAATTCGCGCATTGGGCCACATCCACAGGAAGCGCGGCGAATACGCGCGCCCGCACATCGAATAGTTGCCCGCGCCGTACGATCCGCCGATCACCACGGTGAGTTTCGGCACCCGCGCACACGCCACCGCGGTGACCATCTTCGCGCCGTGCTTGGCGATGCCGCCCGCCTCGTAATCGCGCCCGACCATGAAACCGGTGATGTTCTGCAGGAACAGCAGGGGAATCTTGCGCTTATCGCACAGTTCGATGAAATGCGCGCCCTTCATGGCGGATTCGCTGAACAGCACGCCGTTATTGGCGATGATGCCGACCGGATGGCCGTGGATGCGCGCGAATCCGGTGACGAGCGTCTTGCCGTATTCGGCCTTGAATTCGTGGAATCCGTCTTCGCCGTCGACCAGCCGGTGAATGACCTCGCGGACGTCGTACGGCGTGCGCAGATCGACCGGGACCACGTCGTACAGTTCGGACTCCGGCTTCGCGGTCGCGACGGTCGGCGTCACCTCCCACGGGCTCGCCGGGCGCGGGCCGAGCGTGGCCACGATGCGGCGCACGATGCGCAGCGCATCCTGGTCGTCCTCGGCCAAATGATCGGTGACTCCCGAAGTGCGCGAATGCAATTCGCCGCCGCCCAGCTCTTCGGCGGTGACCACCTCGCCGGTCGCGGCCTTCACGAGCGGCGGGCCGCCGAGGAAGATCGTGCCCTGATTGCGCACGATCACCGCCTCGTCGCTCATCGCTGGTACGTACGCACCTCCGGCGGTGCACGAACCGAGTACCGCCGCGATTTGCGGAATTCCCTTGGCGCTCATGGTCGCCTGGTTGAAGAAGATGCGGCCGAAATGTTCCCGATCCGGGAAGACCTCGTCCTGGCGCGGCAGGAACGCACCGCCGGAGTCGACGAGATACACACACGGCAACTGGTTCTGCAATGCGACCTCTTGGGCGCGCAGATGCTTCTTCACCGTCATCGGGTAGTAGGTGCCGCCCTTGACCGTGGCGTCATTGGCCACGATCACGCATTCCCGCCCGGAGATCCGGCCGATGCCGGTGATGATCCCGGCGCCGGGACATTCGTCGTCGTACATGCCCGTCGCGGCCAGCGGCGAGAGCTCGAGGAACGGGCTGCCCGGATCGAGCAGCTGATCCACCCGCTGCCGGGGCAGCAGCTTGCCGCGGGCCACATGCCGCTCGCGCGCCTTCGCGGGCCCGCCGAGCGCCGCCGCGGCCAGCCGGGCGCGCAGATCCTCCAGGAGCGCCCCGTGTGCCGCGCGGTTGTCGACCCCGACCTGTTCGGTCACCGTCATCACGCTGTCCTGCCATCCAGTTAGTCGCCGATAACTGGAATTCAGGTTAATGTTGATTAACCGAGATGTCCAGGTGTGCTGAAAGGAGCGCGTGTGACCAGCACCGACCCGGTCGCGCCCACCCGCAGGGAACAACTGAAGCTGCAGCGAAGAGCGCAGCTGCTCGATGCGGGTGCCCGGCTCATCGCCGATCGCGGGTTCTTCGGCATGCGCCTGGACGACCTCGGCGCGGCCGTCGGGATCAGCGGTCCGGCGGTCTACCGGCACTTCCCGAATAAGGAAGCGCTGCTGGTCGAACTGCTCATCGGGGTCAGTCAGCGGTTGCTCGCCGGTGGGAAGGCGGTGGTGGCACGAACCGGGTCGGCGCGGGAGGCGCTGGACGGGCTGGTCGATTTCCATCTGGACTTCGCGCTCGGCGAGCCCGAACTCATCCGGATCCAGGACCGCGACCTCGAGAACGTGCCGCCCGGGCCCAGGCGCGAACTGCGGCGCACCCAGCGTCAGTACGTCGAGATCTGGGTGGCGGTGCTGCGGGAGTTGCATCCGGAGCTGCCGGAGGAGACCGCGCGGGTGCAGGCCCATGCGGGCTTCGGCTTGATGAACTCCACGCCGCACAGCGCCACCAATGCCACCGCCACCCGGGCCCGGCCAATACTGCGCCGGATGGCGCTGTCCGCATTGGTGCAGGCGGCGCCGGGTTGATCGTTCGCCCCTTTTCAAGCCTGTTCCAGCCCCGACGGAGC
>NZ_BDBY01000015.1 GCF_001613225.1 Nocardia pseudovaccinii NBRC 100343 | reverse complement strand
ACCCGGGGCCGCGAACACGCCGCGCCGAAGGCGCGGCCATCGAACACAGCATCACCGCGCGGTCCACCCGCCGTCCATGGTGTAGGACGCGCCGGTGACCATGCCCGCGTGCGGCGAGGCGAGCCAACCCACCAGTGAGGCAACCTCTTCCGGCTCCACCAGGCGCTTGATCGCGCTCTCGGTGAGCAGCACCCGCTCCAGCACCTCCTGCTCGTCGATGCCGTGCGCCTTGGCCTGATCGGCAATCTGCTTGTCCACCAAGGGAGTTCGGACATAGCCGGGATTGACGCAATTGCTGGTGACGCCGTGGCGGCCGCCCTCGAGCGCGGTCACCTTGGACAGGCCCTCGAGTGCGTGCTTGGCCGTCACATACGCGACCTTGTATTCGGACGCGCGCAACCCGTGCACCGAGGACAGGTTGATGATCCGGCCGAAGCCCCGCCGATACATCTGCGGCAGTGCCGCGCGGATGAGCAGGAACGGCGCTTCGACCATGAGGGTCATCAGGTTCCGGAATCGCTCCGGTGGGAAATCCTCGATCGGGTTGATGCTCTGTACACCGGCGTTGTTCACCAGGATGTCCACGTCCAGGGTGAGTTGTTCCAGGGCGGCGACGTCGAGAAGATCTATGGCCCAGGCTTTTCCGTCGATCTCACCGGCGAGTGCCTTCGCGGTCACGTCATCGATATCGGCGATGGTGACGGTTGCGCCGCGGCCCGCGAGTTCTCTGGCGCAGGCGGCGCCGATACCGCTGGCGCCGCCGGTGATCAGGGCGGAACGTCCGTTCAGGTCACTCATGCCTGCTCCTCGCTGGCGCTCGACTCCGGCATGACCGACCTTGTCGCTGCGTTGATGGTTCGCTCGCTGCGCTCGCTCATGTGAGCTCCGCTCGTAGGGTTTCGACCCGCGCATCCGGGGTCTGTGCGGCAAGGTTTTCCGCATCGGCACTGTCGATGCTTTCCAGCGTGATGCCCTTCGTCTCGCGGGCGAACAGGACGGCGATCGCGGTAATCGCGGCGGCGGCAGCCAAATACAGGGCGATCGGTACCGCGGACCCGTAGGTATTGAGCAAGCGCACGGCGATGATCGGGGCGAGCGATCCGGCCACGATCGAGGTGACCTGATAACCGAGGGAGACACCGGAATAGCGCATCCGGGTCGGGAACATCTCGGCCATGATCGCGGGCTGTCCCGCATACATGAAGGCGTGGAATACCAGGCCGATAATGATCGCGGACATGATGACCGCGTTGTGGCCGCTGTCCATCATCGGGAAGGCGAAGAAGCCCCAGGTGCCCGCGGTGAGCGCGCCGACCAGATACACCGGCCGCCTGCCGAAACGATCGGAGAGACTGCCCGCCAACGGAATCATGAAGAAGTGCACGGCATGTGCGGCCAGCAGCCACCAGAGGATGACCTTGGTATCGACGTGCACATGCACCTTGAGATAGGTGATCGTGAAGGTGACCACCAGGTAGTAGAGGATGTTCTCGCCGAATCGCAGCCCCATGGCGGTGAACACCCCGCGCGGGTAGCGCCGCAGCACCTCGACGACACTGAGCGAATTGGCCTTGATTTGTTCGATTTCCTGCTGTGCCGCAACGAAGATGGGCGCGTCGGTGACCTTGGTGCGGATGTAGTACCCGACCAGCACGACCACCGCGGACAACCAGAATGCGACGCGCCAACCCCAGCTCAGGAAGGCGGCATCGGACAGCGTCGAGGTCAATGCCAGCAATGCGACCGTCGCCAGCATATTGCCCACCGGCACCCCGGCCTGTGGCCAGCTGGCCCAGAATCCGCGGCTCTTGTTCGGACTGTGTTCGGCCACGAGCAGTACCGCGCCACCCCATTCGCCGCCGACCGCGAAGCCCTGGATGAATCGCAGGATCACCAGCAATGTGGGTGCCCAATAACCGATTTGGGCGAAGGTCGGCAGACAGCCCATCAGGAAAGTCGCGGCGCCGACCAGCACCAAACTGAACTGCAGTAGCTTCTTGCGGCCGTATTTGTCACCGAAATGTCCGAAGACGACGCCGCCCAATGGACGGGCGGCGAAGCCGACGGCGTAGGTGATGAAGGCGGCGAGGATCGCGTCGAGATCGCTGGTGCCCTTGGCGAAGAACACCTTGCTGAAGACGAGCGTCGCGGCCGTGCCGTAGAGGAAGAACTCGTACCACTCGACCACGGTGCCTGCCATGGACGCGGCCACCACCCGCCTCAGCCCGGCCGGTATCCCGCCGGGATCGTTTCCCGTCGGCCGCATTGCATCGCGCACGCTCATCGAACATCTCCTTCATGACCGGGGCCACATCTGGCAACAAGATGTGACGGCCCCCACATTTCGTGGTCAGAACGAGTATTCGTGCACATATCTTCGGCCGCAATGACCAGTTGTGCAGTGCGTATCTGCAAGAATGCAGAAATGAGTCCGCCTGCCTCGGGTCCCAACCGCCCCAGCGCGGATGATCTGCTGGTTCTGCTCGCTGTCGGGCGCTCTGGGCGCTTCGTTTCGGCCGCCGAGGAGCTCGGGATCAACCACACCACCATCTCCCGCCGCATTGCCGCACTGGAACAGACGCTGGGCGGGCGGGTGCTCACCCGGGTGACCGGTGGATGGGAGCTGACCGATCTCGGACGGGAGGCGCTGGCGGCGGCGGAAGCGGTGGAATCCGCGGTCAAGTCGCTGGCTACCGATGCCGATGGCATGCGGGTACTGGAGGGTGTGGTTCGGATTTCGGCGACCGACGGATTCAGTGCCTATATGGCCGCACCGGCCGCCGCCGAGGTGCAGCGGCGGCACCCGAAGATCGCCGTCGAGATCGTGGCGGCGACCCGGCGCGCGTCCCAGCAGCGTTCGGGTCTGGATATCGAAGTGGTGGTGGGTGAACCGCAAGTGCACCGCGCCAGGGCAATTCGGTTGGCCGATTACTGTCTCGGGCTCTACGGTTCGCGTGACTATCTCCGCGAACACGGAACACCGACGGCCATCGGTGATCTCGCGCGCCACTCGCTGGTGTACTTCATCGATTCGATGCTGCAAGTGGACGATTTGGACCTGTCCTCTAGTTTCGCACCCGCCATGCGTGAATCCGTCACTTCCACAAATGTTTTCGTGCACGTCGAAGCGACCCGTGCGGCCGCGGGCCTCGGCTTGCTGCCCTGCTTTATGGCCGATCGTCACGATGACCTGATCCGAGTGCTTCGGAAGGAAGTCTCCGTTCGGCTCACCTATTGGCTCGTCACCCGCACCGAGACATTGCGCAGGCCCGAAGTGGCGGCGGTGGTCGAGGCGATTCAGGTTCGGGTGCGGGAGCAGCGGAATGTGCTGCTCGGTTTATCGGCGTAACCATTACTTCAGCGGTCAGCCCTAGCGCACCCGAATCGACAAACCGGTGGCTCAGCGCCTCGTGCGCTGAGCCACCGACTTGTTTCTGCGGCTATTTCGGGAAGATCTCGTCGATGCGGGTGGCGGTGAGTGCGCGATCGATCCAACTGTCGAGTTGGTCGAGATCGGTGCAGGCATTGATGCGGGCTTCGAGGGCGTCGGAGACGTCGAAGCCTCGCTTGGCGAGAATCCGGAGCAGAGCTTTGGCTTCGCCCCGCGCCTCACCCTTGGCTTCGCCTTTAGCCTCGCCCTGGGAGAAGTAACGCCGTGCGAACTCGCTCTTGTATTCGTAGGTGCCGGTCGTCATGAGGCTCTCCAAGAAGTGCCGGGCCGCCTTGGGCAAGATGGCCGTTACCAGGTCAATGTACATCTCGCCACGGGGCGCGGGGAACACGCTCGCGGCGAGGGTGGTCAGGATGGCGTTCCGTTCGGGGTGGTTACGGTGGGCGATGGCCGACAGGACCGCGAGTTCGGGATTGTCCGCAGCAACCTCGGGCTCGGTGACTATCGGGACGTCTTTCGGGCTCAGCACCACGGGTCTGAGCGTGAATTCCGGGGCAACGGTGATTGGTTTGCGGCAATAGTTGGCAGTTCGCTCATTCGGACACAGGACGAGCAGGATCGTGAGGCAGTGGAGCCGGGCTCGCAGAGTGGTCAGGTAGACGGGCCAACTCCACGACTTATCGGAATCCGGTTGGAGCTGGACCTCGACAACTACAGCCAGTACCGGGGTTGTGCCGGTCGCGAGCACGACTACCGAGTCGGCGCGGTACTCGGTTGGGTCGATGTCGGGGAAGTCGCCGGATTCCAGGCGGGCATGATCGAATTCGGGTAAGGGGTTGTCCAGCACGAGTTCTAGTAGTTCGGCCGCCAGTTGGGGGCGTTGCCGGAAGAGGTCGATCACCGCTTCGTGCAGGATGCTGGGCATGCCTGCACGTTAGCGTCGGCCACCGACAGAAAAATCCCTGCAAGGGTGCAGGTTTCAAGCTGCTCGGCCTGCGGTGTGGTCGAGGGTGAGGGTGCCGTCGATCATGCGGTAGACGGCGTTCATTTGATGGAGGTGGGTGTGGTCATGGGTTACCAGGAGGGTGGCGGCATCGTGTGTGCGGGCCATGGTGAGGATGAGTTCGATTATGGCGGTGCCGCGTTCGGTGTCGAGGGCGCTGGTTGGTTCGTCGATGACCAGGAGGGACGGGTCGTTCATCAGGGCGCGGGCTATGTTGACGCGTTGGCGTTGGCCGCCGGAGAGTTGCGCGGGGCGTTTCGCGTGTTGGTCGGCGAGGCCGACGGCGTCGATTAATTCCATTGCCTTGGTGTGGATTTCGCGGCGCCGGGAGGGGGAGGTGAACAGGCGCTGGCCGAGGTGGGACATGGCCTCTAGCTGTTCGACGGCGGTCAAGGCGGGGATCAGGTTCGGCTGTTGGAAGACGATGCCGATGCACGAGCGGCGCAGGGCGGCGGCTTCGCGACGGGTGAGAGTTGCGAGATCGACTGTGCCGTTGGGTGTTTCGAGGTCCATGCGGCCGGAGTCTGGACGGATCAGGGTGGAGACTACGGCGAGGAGGCTGGATTTTCCGGAGCCGGAGGGGCCGGTGATTGCGGCGATGGTGCCTCCGGTGACGTGCAGGTTCACCTGGTTCAGTGCGGTGAGGCGGCCCGCGCCGTCCGGGTAGGTGAGGGTTGTTTCGCTCACGGTGAGAGCGGTTTTCGTCATGGTTGCGGTGGTCATGCAGGTCTCCGAACGGTCAGCGGGCCGCACCGAGTGCGGTCAGCGGGTCGGTGGTGAACAAGAAGCGCAGGGCGAAGGCCGCGCCGAGCAGACCGAGCAGGATCAGGGCCGCCGCGGGAAACAGGGTTGTCGATACGCTGAGTACGAAAGGCAGCGCGTCGCCCGTGAATGTTGCTGCGGCTACGGTGATTCCGAGCCCGACCGTGACACCCGCGGTCAGCACGATCGCCGCTTGGGCGAGGGCGTCGCGGACCAGTGCGCCGGATGTCGCGCCGAGCGCCTTCAAGGTCGCGATATCGGGCATGCGCTGCACCGTCCACACGGTGAAGAATGCGCCGATCACCAGGGCCGAAATGGCGAACAGCAACACCGTCATCAAGGTCAGCGAACCGTTTTCGGCTTTGTAGGAGCTCAATGCCGACAGCGATCCGGAGACGCTGGTCGAGGTCGTGTGCGCAGATGCGTTGACGGAAGCCATATTCGGGATGCCGGATATCGCGAGCACTGTGGCGGCGCCGCCGCGCGGGCTCACCGATTGCCAGTCGGCGGGCGTCATCCAGACGACGGGGGTGTGGCTGTACCAGTCGTCGCCCTCGACTGCGGCCACCCGGAAGGTGCCCGCGCCGAGCGTGACGGTGTCACCGGCGACGGCATCGAGGGCCTTGGCCGCGCCGGTGCTGAGCACGACGGTGCCCGAATCGGTTGCGACGCGGTTGCCGAATGCGGTTCCGGTAGTGCCGAACAGCGCGACCTGGGCGGGTTTGGTCGCACCCTGACCCGACACCGCGCTCTCCGCCCGGCTGATGCCGATCGGGTCGACGGAGCCCGCGGCCGCCCGCCAGGACTCGACCTGCCGCTCGGTCAGTGCGGAGGTGTCGAAGGAGGGATCCGCGCCGTTATCGGCGAAGACGATGGCATCGGCGTGGATCGCCTCGATGGCCGAGATGTTCTGGTGCGCGAGTCCGGCGGTGAGACCGCTCAGGAAACTCACCAGCAGCGCCACCAGGGTGACGACCAGCGTGATGAGCAGAAAACGGCCGCGTGCGGCTCGCAGATCCCGGAGTGCGACGAACATGCCATCACCCTGCCGCGCGTCGGCACCCATGCCATCGCGCACGCGGAGGAATGCGCCCCGATCGAAGGTTGGTCGGTGTTTTACGCCTTTCGATGGATGCCGCCCGGATAGCCGCACATAAGCTGGCAACGTGCATTCGTCGCCGTTCACGCCTGTCTTCACCGCGCTGCGGTTGGGGCCGCATGTGCTGGTGACGACGCTGGCCGTGGTGGTCGCGATGCGTGCACTGCTGCCGGGCGCCGGACATCCGCTCGGCGTCCTCACGCTGACCGTGGCGTTCTTGGCCGTGTACTTCGCCGGTGCGCTGGTCGGCCGCCGCCCGGCGGGCATCCGCATCTGGTTGGCGGCGCTTACGGTGCTGTGGCTCGGCCTCGTGGTGCTCGCACCCGATGCCGGATACCTCGCATTCGGCGTGTTCTTCCTCTACCTGCACCTGCTGCCACGGCCGTGGAGCCTGTTCGCGGTCGGTGCGGCCACGGTGGTCGCGGTGATCGGTTTCGGGGTGCATCGCGGCTGGTCGGTGGCGGGTGCGATCGGCCCGATTATCGGCGCGGCCGTCGCGGTGGGGATCGGGCTCGGCTACCAGGCGCTGTTCCGCGAATCCGCCGAACGTCAGCGCCTGATCGACGAATTGCTCAGCACCCGAGCGACTCTCGCCGAACAGGAGCGCACCGCGGGCAAATTGGCCGAGCGCGAACGGCTGGCGCAGGAAATCCACGACACCGTCGCGCAGGGGTTGAGCAGCATCCAGCTGCTGCTGCACGCCGCCGAGCAGTCGGCACCGGATCATCCTGCGCTGCAACAGATTCGGCTGGCCCGCGAGACAGCTGCCGAGAATCTGGCCGAAACCCGAAGGCTGATAGCGGAATTGACCCCCGCCGCCCTGGAGGGGCAGAGCCTCGCGCAGGCGCTCGAGCGCATTTGTCAACGCGCCGAGGCTCCGGGACTGCTCACCCAGATGGTCGTCGAGGGCCTCCCTGAGCGTCTGCCGATGCCCGTCGAGGCGGCACTTGTTCGGATCGCGCAGGGGGCGGTCTCGAACGTGGTGCGCCACGCGGGCGCGAGCCGGATGCGATTGACCCTGACCTACGCCGATACCGATGTGTACCTCGACGTGGTCGACGACGGCATGGGCATCGATCCCGCTGTGCTCGATCGCGCCCCGACGGGCACCTTCGGGTTGGCCGCTATGCGCAGTCGCGTCGAACAACAGGGCGGCACAATGGCGGTCGAGTCAGAGCCGGGCCACACCGCGGTCACCGTCTCGTTTCCACTGGAGCCCGCATCCGCCGAATCCTGTTCCGGCGCAACCTACCAGGAGCCCCACGCATGATCCGCCTCCTGCTGGCCGACGACCACGCCATCGTGCGCGCGGGTCTGCGCGCACTACTGGAGAGCAATCCCGACATCACCGTCGTCGGCGACGCACCGACCGCCGAGGCCGCCGTGGCCTTCTGCACCAGCACCCCGGTCGATCTGGTGCTGATGGATCTCAGCTTCGGCCCGGGCCGCTCCGGCGTCGATGCGACCGCCGAGTTGCGTGCCCTCGCACAGCCGCCCAATGTCCTGGTCGTCACCAACTACGACACCGATGCCGATATCCTCAGCGCCATCGAGGCCGGGGCCAGCGGCTACATCCTCAAGGACACCCCGCCGGTGGAACTGCTCGCGGCGGTGCGGTCGGCGGCCGCGGGGGAGAGCGTGCTGTCGCCCGCGGTGGCCTCCAAACTGATGATCCGCGTTCGCCGCGCCGACACCACTCTGAGCCCGCGCGAAATCGAGGTGCTGCGGCTGGTGGCCGACGGCAGTTCGAACCGGGAGATCGCCAAGGAGCTGTTCCTCAGCGAAACCACCGTCAAATCCCACCTCGTGCACATCTACGCCAAGCTCGGCGTCCGCTCGCGCACCTCCGCCGTCGCACGCGCCCGCGAACAAGGCGCCATCTGAACAGCCACAGGCAGTATTGCGGCCCGTCGGCGCGGTCGGCGCGCGATATGGACCTAGGGTTGAGGGATGGCCTCACTTTCGGATCCCGCGGTGCGCGAATTCCTCTCTCATGGCACGCGAACCGCAAAGGTCGCACTGGTGGGCGCCGACGGACGCCCGATCGTGACCCCGGTGTGGTTCGTCCTCGAGGGCGACGAGCTGGTCTTCAATACCGGCAAGGGCACGGCCAAGGGCAAGGCCTTCGCCCGCGACCCACGCATCGCGGTGGTGGTCGACCTCGAGGAAGCGCCGTATTCGTCCATTCAGATCCAGGGCACCGTGACCCTGTCCGAGGATCCCGAGGAACTCCTGCGCACCGCCACCGAGATCGGCGGCCGCTATATGGGCGCGGATCGGGCCGAGGAATTCGGCAAGCGCAACGGCGTCCCGGGGGAACTGGTGGTCCGGGTGCGCCCGTCCAAGGTGATCGCCCACTTCGACGCGACGGCCTAGCCCTACACTCACCCGCATGACCGTGCATTTCATCGGGGCCGGGCCGGGCGCCGCGGACCTGCTGACCGTCCGCGCGGTCGAACTGCTGCGCGCCGCCCCGGTCTGCCTCTACGCGGGCACCTACCTGGACCCCGAGGTGCTCGCGCACTGCGCTCCCGATACCGAACTGATCGATACTCAGCACCTGGACATCGACCAGATCACCGAGCACCTGGTGCGCGCGCACCGCTCCGGTAAGGATGTCGCGCGCCTGTGCTCGGGCGACCCATCCATATATTCGGCTCTCACCGAACAAACCCGCCGCCTCGACGCCGCGGACGTGCCGTGGGACATCACCCCCGGCGTCCCCGCCTATGCCGCCGCGGCCGCCCTGCTCGGCACCGAGTTGACCGTCCCCGAAGTGGTCCAATCGGTGGTCCTCACCCGCACCCAGGCCCGATCCACGGCCATGCCCGAGTCCGAGGCTCTCGCGAACTTCGCCCGGACGCAGGCCACGCTGGTGCTGCACCTGGCCATCACCCGAATCCGCCCACTGGCAGCCGAGTTGGTCCCCGCCTACGGCGCCGACTGCCCGGCCGCCGTGGTCTACCGAGCCAGCCAACCCGGCCAACTGGTCCTGCGCGGCACCCTCACCGATATCGCCGACCAGGTCGAATCCGCGGGTCTGCGCCAAGCCGCCGTCATCCTCGTCGGCCGCGCCCTCACCCCGAATCTGTCCTGTACCCAGTCCCATCTCTACGACCCGGCCCGCGCCCGACACCGACCTTCGCAAGCAGTGTGAGATCGGTGACAGTCACCCAGCAAACTTGCGATGATCCCCCTGCCAGGGCTGATGTTTCCCGGCTATGAGAGCTGATTGGTCGGCTGGCGAGGGCGACGGTAGATTGTTTCGGTGATCTGCATTGAACTTCCCGGCGGAGCCGGTCGGTGGGTGGCGGGCATGGTCGCGCCCATGTAACAAGCTCGGCCTGACGGGCAGATAGTGCCAATGAACATTTTTGCTTGATTGATGAGAACTGAACGCGGGAACACAGGCGCCACGCTGGTATAGGTGCGCGTCGACATCCCGGTGTTCATCGGGGAGCGCTCGTGTGGTGTTCCGGAAGCGAGGTTACGGTTGGACCGGCTGGATTTCGGCGGAAACGGCGAAACTGGTGGCGAACGGGCGCACGCTGCTTCGAGGGAGTCGAGCGAGCCGTTCCCGTTGTCCCCGGCGCAGCTGGGTATCTGGTACGCCCAGCACGTCGACCCGCAGGTGCCGATCAACATCGCGCAGTACGTCGACCTGCACGGCGACCTCGACCTGAAGGTCCTGCGCGAAGCGCTGATCAGCTCCGGGCAGGAGCGCGGCTCGGGCATGCTCTGCATCACCGAGATCGACGGCCAGCCGTATCAGTGGATCGACTACACGATTCCGGACCGGGACAAGGTCTACTACGTCGACTTCCGCGGTGAGGCCGATCCCCAGGCCGCCGCCATGGCGTGGATGCGCGCCGAGTACAGCGCCCCGCTGAACCTGCTCGAGGATCGGCTGCTGCGCTTCGCGGGCCTGCAGGTGGGCGATCACCACTGGTACCTGTACCTGCGCGCGCACCACATCGTGCTGGACGGCTTCGGTGCGGTCACCAACCTTTCCAGGGTCGCCGACTGGTACACCGCCCTGCTGAACGGCACCGAGCCCGCACCGGCCAATGCCGCGCACCTGCGCACGCTCTACGAGCAGGAGATGGCCTACCGGGACAGTTCCCGGTTCCAGTCGGACAAGAAGTACTGGGCCGAGCGGGTCGCCGGTGTGGAGGACGGCACCAGCCTGGCGGGCCGGTCCGCGGGACCGGCGCCGATCAACACCCTCAGCAGCGTGCTGCTCTCGGACGAGCAGAACGGGGTGCTGGAAGCGGCTGTGGCGCGCCATGATTCGTCGCCCGCCGGTTTGCTGCTCGCCGCGTTCGCCGGATATCTGGCGCAGTGGACCAGCTCCGAGGACGTGATCCTCAGCCTGCCGGTGACCGCGCGGACCACCGCCGTGATGCGCCGCTCCGGCGGCGTCTCGTCGAATATCGTGCCGTTGCGGCTGCGGATCGGGCACGAGACCACCGTGGCCGATGTGCTCAAGCAGGTCCAGGTCGAGGTGACCGGCGCGCTGCGGCACCAGCGCTACCGGCACGAGGACATCCGCCGCGACGCGGCCGGTGCCGGCGTGGTGACCAGGGAGTTCTTCGGCCCCTGGATCAATATCATGCTGTTCCAGGACAAGATCAGCATGGGCTCGATGGTCGGCACCATGGTGGTGCTGTCCACCGGCAGCATCGAGGATCTCGGCGTCAACTTCTATCAGTCCGAGGGCGGTTCGCGCGCGCGCATCGACTTCGAGACGAACCCGAACCTGTACTCCGAGGCGGAGACACAGCGTCAGCACGAACGCTTCCTCGAATTCTTCGAGCGCTTCCTGCGGGCCGAAGCGGATGCGCCGGTCTGGGGCCTCGAGCTGACCACCGCGGCGGAGCGGGAGCTGACCGTCGCGGAGTGGAACGACTCCGAGCAGGACGTTCCGGAAACCACCCTGGCGGCCCTGCTGGATGCGCAGATTCAACTGACTCCGGACAACGTCGCCCTCGATTTCGAGGGCGCGCAGTTGACCTATGCGGAGTTCGCCGCGCGGGTCAATCGCCTGGCCCGGTTCCTGATCGCCGACGGTGTCGGCCCGGAATCGCTTGTCGCACTTGGCATGCGACGTTCGCTCGATCTCGTCGTCGGTATGCACGCGGTGCTCAAGGCCGGTGGCGCGTATGTGCCGATCGATCCGGATCATCCGGCCGATCGCACCGCCTACATCCTCGAGTCCGCGGCACCGGTCTGTGTGCTGACGGTCTCCGGTGACGAACTCGAGCTGCCGGAATCGGTGCGCCGGGTGGAAATCGACACCCTCGACGTGTCCGCGTACGACGATGCGCCGGTGGCGGATTCGGAGCGGCGAGCGCCGCTGCGTCCGGACAACACCGCCTACGTGATCTACACCTCGGGTTCGACCGGACGCCCGAAAGGTGTTGCGGTAACCCATCATGCGATCGTCAACCAGCAGCTGTGGATGCTCGACGAGTACCGCCTGACTGCCGACGATGTGTACCTGCAGAAGACCGCGACCACCTTCGACGTATCGCTGTGGGGCTACTTCCTGCCGCTGATGGTCGGCGCGAAACTTGTTGTCGCGACCCCGGACGGGCACCGCGATCCGCTGTATGTCGCCGAGATGATCGAGCGGCACGGGGTCACCGTCACCGACTTCGTGCCGTCCATGCTGACGGTCTTCGTCGCCCATGCCACCGCCGCACAATGTGCCACGCTGCGTGCGGTTTTCGTCATCGGTGAGGCGCTGCCGCCGGAGACCGCCGCGGGTTTCCGCGCTATTACCTCGGCCGGTCTGCACAACCTGTACGGCCCCACCGAGGCCGCCGTCTCGGTCACCTACTGGGAGGCCACCGCCGCCGACACCGTCACGGTGCCGATCGGTATTCCGGAGTGGAATGTCCAGGTCTACGTGCTGGATTCGCGGCTGCGCCCGGCGGCCGTCGGCGCACCGGGTGAGCTGTATCTAGGTGGGCGTCAGCTGGCGCGCGGTTATCGCGGTCGCGCGGATCTGACCTCGGATCGGTTCGTCGCCAACCCGTTCGGCAGCAATGGCGAGCGCATGTACCGCACCGGTGACCTGGTGCGCTGGAATGTCGCGGGGACCCTGGAATACATCGGCCGCACCGATTTTCAGGTGAAATTCCGCGGTCAGCGCATCGAGCTCGGTGAGATCGAAACCGATCTGCTGGCCCATCCTGCGGTCAGCCAGGCCGCGGTGCTGGTGATGGATACCGCGACCGGTCAGCAGTTGGTCGCCTATGTCGTGCCCGCGCCGGGCCGGTCGATCGCTCCACCCAATGGCCACTCCGCAAGCTCCGTGGACGTGATCGAACTCACCCGGTTCGTCGCGGAAAAGCTGCCGAGCTACATGGTGCCCGCGGCGATCATGGTGCTGGACGCGTTCCCGCTCAACACCTCCGGCAAGCTGGACCGAAAGGCTTTGCCGGAGCCGGTGTTCAGCGTGGACGCGACCGCATTCCGGGCGCCGCGTACCCCGGCCGAGCAGATCGTGGCGGCGATCTTCGCCGATGTGCTCAGCCAGGAACGCGTCGGCATCGATGACAACTTCTTCGATCTGGGTGGCAACTCGCTGGTCGCCACCCAGGTGGTGGCGCGGATCGGCGCGGCATTCGGCACCCGGATCGGCGTGCGCGCGCTGTTCGAGACCCCGACCGTGGCCGGTCTGGCCGCCCGCGCCGAATCGGCGCCGCCCACCGATCGGCCACGACCGGCCCTGGTGGCCCAGGAACTGCCCGAGCGGGTGCCGCTGTCGCTGGCACAGCAGCGGATGTGGTTCATCAACCAGTTCGACTCCACGGTGCCGACCTACAACCTGCCGTTCGTGGTGCGGTTGGGCGGTCGCGTCGATTTCGACGCGATGCGGGCCGCACTCACCGATGTGCTGACCCGCCAGGAATCGCTGCGCACCATCTTCCCCAACTCGGGCGACGGCGCCTATCAGCAGGTGCTGCCGATCGACGAGGTCGACCTCGATGTCGACGTGCAGCCGCTCGCGGCGGCCGAATTGCTCGACGTGCTCACCGAATTCGCTTCCGCAGGCTTCGATGTCTCGACCGAGCTGCCCATTCGGGTGCGCCTGTATCAGATCATCGGTGCGTCCTCGGATGACACGCCCGAGTACGCGCTCGCCTTCGTCGTGCACCACATCGCGGCGGACGGCTTCTCGTTCGGGCCGCTCGCGCGCGACGTCACGACCGCGTATCTGGCCCGCGCGGCCGGGGAAGCGCCCGCCTGGGCGCCCCTGCCGGTGCAGTACCGCGACTACACCCTGTGGCAGCGCGAATTGCTCGGCGCCGAAAGCGATTCCGAGTCCATGGCCGCCCGCGAGATCGCCTACTGGCGCGACGCGCTGGCCGGTCTGCCGGATCAGCTGGATCTGACCACCGATCGGCAGCGTCCGCCGGTGCAGAGCTTCCGCGGCGCGCAGTTCGCTTTCGATATCGATGCCGAACTGCACACCCGGCTGAGCGCACTGGCCCGCGCCGAGGGCGCGACCCCGTTCATGGTGCTGCACGCCGCGCTCGCACTGCTGCTGGCCCGGCTGTCCGGCACCACCGATATCGCCATCGGCACCCCGGTCGCCGGACGTGGCGAACAGGCCCTCGACGACCTGATCGGCATGTTCGTCAACACGCTCGTGCTGCGCTCGGAGGTCGATCCGGGTCGGTCCTTCACCGAATTCCTCGGGCGCACCAGGGAAGTCGACCTCGCGGCGTTCGCCTACAGCGATGTTCCGTTCGAACGTCTCGTCGAGGTGGTCAACCCGACCCGCTCGCAGGCGCGGCATCCGCTGTTCCAGGTGATGCTGTCGTTCCAGGAGATGTCGCACGGCACACTGGAACTGCCCGGACTGTCGGTGTCGGCCGCCGAACTCGAAGTCCACATCGCCAAATTCGATCTGCTCTGGACACTGACCGAACAGCGCGGCAACCAGGGGGAGCCCGCGGGGGTTTCGGTGGTCGTCTCCTACGCCACCGACCTGTTCGACGAGGCGACCGTCTCGTCGTTCGCCGATCGGCTGGTACGGATTCTGCGCGGTGTGACCGCGGATCCGGCAGCGATCGTCGGTGATATCGATCTGCTCGACGAACGCGAAGTCGAGCTGGCCCGCGACGGCTGGCACGGTGCGCCGCGTGCGCTCGATACGGCCGGGACGGTGAGCGATCTGTTCACCCGCCAGGTGGCCGCGACACCGGACGCGATTGCCGTGGTCGACCGCTCCGTCGACGGTTTTACCCCGGCCGTCGGTGCGACGCTGACATATGCGGATTTCGGGTCTCGGGTGCACGCGCTCGCGCGCTGGCTGATCCAGGCGGGCGTCGGCCCGGATGTCCCGGTCGCGCTCGGTATGCGGCGCTCGCTCGACCTGGTGACCGCGATCCACGCGGTGCTCGAGGCCGGTGGCACCTATGTGCCGCTCGATCTCGATCAGCCTGCCGAACGCATCGCCCATGTGCTCGATACCGCGGCGCCCGCCTATGTGCTGACCACGTCGCGGGACCGGTTCGCGCCGGAGGGCCTGGAGTCGCTCGTTGTCGACGAGCTCGATCTGTCCGGGATCTCCGATGCCCCGGTGACCGATGCCGAGCGCGTATCACCTTTGCGCCCAGCGCATTTGGCGTACGCGATCTTCACCTCGGGTTCCACCGGTCGCCCGAAGGGCGTCGGGGTCTCGCATGCCGCGCTGGTGCACCAGATGCGCTGGCTCATCAGCGAATTCGGGCTCGGCGCCGACGACGTCGCGCTGTACAAGACCCCGGCCACCTTCGACGCGTCGGTGTGGGAGCCGTTGGCGCCCTTGCTGACCGGCGGCCGGACCGTGATCGCCACCCACGACGGCTACCGCGACACCCAATATCTGACCGAGGTCATCGCCGCCGAACAGGTCACCGTGACTTCGTTCGTGCCGTCGCTGCTGACCGTATTCGCCGGTACCGTCGATTCGGCGGCACTGAGCTCGGTGCGCATGCTGCTGGTCGGTGGTGAGGCGTTCACCGGTGAGGCGGTTGAGGCGTTCCGCAAGCTCGGCCGCCCCGATATCACGCTGATAAACCTTTACGGCCCAACCGAATTCACCGTCAATGCCACCCATGCCGTCGTCGGCGAGGTGGTGCGCGGCGCGGTGCCGATCGGTATGCCGGTCTGGAACACCCAGGCCTATGTGCTCGACGCGCGACTGCATCCGGTGCCCCCGGGTGTCGCGGGTGAGCTGTATCTGTCGGGCGACCAGCTGGCGCGCGGTTACCTCACCCGGCCGGATATGACGGCCGACCGCTTCGTCGCGAATCCGTTCGGCCCCAGCGGTTCTCGCATGTACCGCACCGGTGACCTGGTGACTCGCGATGCCGCGGGACAGATCGTCTACAGCGGTCGCACCGACTTCCAGGTGAAACTGCGCGGTGTCCGGATCGAGCTCGGCGAGATCGAAGCCGCCTTGCGCGCCCACCCGGCGGTGGCGCAGGCAGTCGCGCTGGTCCGTTCCGACAGCCGGCTCGGCGACCAGTTGGTCGCCTATGTGGTGCCGACCGAGGCCGAGCCGGAGGCGGGATTCGATACCGCGCTGCGCACGCATCTGGCAGGCATGGTGCCCACCTACATGGTGCCCGCGGCATTCGTGACGCTCGAGGCCATGCCGCTCAATGCGAACGGCAAGCTCGATCGGCGCGCCCTGCCCAAGCCGGTCTTCGAGGTGCACACCTTCCGTGCGCCGAGCACACCCATCGAGGAGATCGTCGCCCAGATCTTCGGTGAGGTGCTCGACCTGCCGCGCGTCGGCGTGGACGACGACTTCTTCGAACTCGGCGGCAACTCGCTGATAGCCACCCAGGTGGCCTCGCGCATCGGCACCGCACTCGATACCCGGGTGCCGGTGCGGATGGTGTTCGAGGCGTCCACCGTGGCCGCGCTGGCGGCCCGGGTCGAATCGCATGCCGGTGCCGGTGCCCGCAGTGCGCTGGTCGCCCGTCAGCGCCCGGAGGAGGTGCCGCTGTCGCTCGCGCAGCAGCGCATGTGGTTCCTCAACCGCTTCGATACCGCCTCGGCGGTCAACAACATTCCGGTCGCTATCCGGCTCTCCGGTGATCTCGATGTCGCCGCACTGCAGGTCGCGGTCATCGACGTGATCGACCGGCACGAATCGCTGCGCACCGTCTTCCCGGAGACCAAGAGCGGTCCGGTTCAGGTGGTGCTCGACGCGGCGCAGATCGTGCCCGACCTGACCCCGTACCGGGTCACCGAGGAGACGCTGGTCGAGCATCTGATCGACCTGGCCTCCATGGCTTTCGACGTCACAGACGAAGTGCCTTTGCACGCAAGGCTTTTCGAGATCAGCGAGTCCGAGTTCGTACTCGGCATGGTGGTGCACCACATTTCGGCCGACGGTTGGTCGATGGGGCCGCTGGCGCGTGACGTCATGGTGGCGTACGCGGCGCGCACCTCGTGGGAGTCGCCCGCGTGGTCCGCGCTGCCGGTGCAGTACGCGGACTACGCGCTGTGGCAGCGCGAAGTGCTCGGCTCCGAGGGCGATCCGGAGTCGCTGATCTCCAGCCAGATCCGATACTGGACCGAACAACTCGCCGATCTGCCCGACGAATTGGTGCTGCCTTCGGACCGCCCGCGTCCGGCGATCGCCTCCTACCGCGGCGGCACCTACGCGTTCGTGATCTCCGCCGAGACCCAGCGTGCGCTCATCGATTTGGGGCGCAAGCACAATTCGTCGCTGTTCATGGTCATGCACAGCGCGCTCGCCGTGCTGCTGGCGCGGGCCAGCGGTACCAGCGATATCGCCATCGGTACCCCGGCCGCCGGTCGTGGTGAGGCCGCGCTGGACGACCTGATCGGCATGTTCGTCAATACGCTCGTATTGCGCACCGATGTCGCGGGTTCGGCGAGCTTCGCCGACCTGCTCGCCCTGGCTCGGGAAACCGACCTGCAGGCGTTCGCGCACGCGGATCTGCCGTTCGAGCGCCTGGTCGAAATCCTGAACCCGGCCCGCTCGCAGGCCCGCAATCCGCTGTTCCAGGTGATGCTGGCGTTCCAGAACGTCAAGCAGGCCAACCTGGAACTGCCCGGACTGTCGGTCAACGGTATCGATTACGACGCGCGACTGGCCAAATTCGATCTGCAGCTGACCCTGCAGGAGACCCAGGAATCGGGCGAGGCCGCCGGTATGTCGGCCGAAATCTCCTACGCCCTCGATCTTTTCGACGAGGACACGGTGGCGGCCTTCGCGCGGCGCCTCGATCGGATCCTGGCGGCGATCATCGCCGATCCGACCGTGCCGATCGGCGATATCCAACTGCTCGACGATCAGGAAACCGCACTCGCGGTCCTCGGCTGGAACGACACCAAGCACGATTTGCTGCCGCGTCGTCAGCCCGGCCGCACCCCGCGTCGCTCGGGTGTTCGCAAGGGTGGCGGGCTCACTTTGGTCGGCGAGTTCGCCGCGCAGGCCGCGGCCACGCCGGATGCGGTCGCGATCGTTGATCCGGCCATCGGCACCTCGCTGACGTATGCCGAATTCGGTGCGCGCGTGCACCGCTTGGCACGCCGGTTGATCGAGGCGGGCGTCGGTCCGGAAAAGCTGGTCGCCCTCGGTCTGCGGCGTTCGGTCGATTTCGTGGCCGCGGCGTACGCGGTGCAGGAGGCAGGCGGCGGCTATGTGCCGCTGGACCTGGATCAGCCCGCCGAGCGGATCAGCTATGTGCTCGAGTCGGCGGCACCGGCCTGTGTGCTGACGACCTCGCGGGACAACTTCGAAAGCGGTGGGCTGCCAACGCTTTCCATCGATGAGCTGGAGCTGTCCGAGTACTCGGATGCGCCGGTGACCGATGCGGAGCGGATTGCGCCGCTGCGGGCGGAGAACACCGCGTATGTGATCTTCACTTCCGGTTCGACCGGTCGGCCGAAGGGTGTGGCGCTGCCGCACGCGGCGGTGGTGAACCAGATCCGTTGGATCACCGGTGAATACGGCATCGGTGCCGATGACGTCGTGTTGTTCAAGACCCCGGCAACGTTCGACGTCTCGGTGTGGGAGCTGTTCGGCCCGTTGTCGACCGGTGGCCGGATTGTCGTGGCCAGCCCGGACGGTCATCGCGACCCGCAGTACCTCGCGGAAGTCATCGCGGCCGAACGGGTCACCATGACCTCGTTCGTGCCGTCCATGCTGACCGTCTTCGCGGGCAGTGTGGATGCCGCCGGTGGCGCGGCGCTCGAGTCGTTGCGCGCATTGCTGGTCGCCGGTGAGGCCTTCACCGGTGACACCGTCGCCGCCATTCGCAAGGTCAGCTCCGCCGCGCTCTACAACCTCTACGGCCCGACCGAATTCGCGGTGCACGCGACGCACGGTCCGGTGGCGCAGGGGCTGGTCGGCGCGGTGCCGATCGGTCTGCCGGTCTGGAATGCCCAGGCGTATGTGCTCGATGCCCGCCTGCATCCGGTCGCGCCGGGTGTCGCGGGTGAGCTGTATCTGGCAGGTGCGCAGTTGGCGCGCGGTTACTTCGGGCGTACCGATCTGACCGCGGATCGCTTCGTGGCGAACCCGTTCGGCGCCTCCGGATCCCGGATGTACCGCACCGGCGACCTGGTGACCCGCAACGCCGACGGCGCCATCGTCTACCTCGGCCGGACCGACTTCCAGGTGAAGCTGCGTGGTCTGCGCATCGAGCTGGGTGAGATCGAAACCGCTCTCACCACACACGATTCGGTGGCCCAGGCGGTCGCGCTGGTGCGTGCGGATGCGCGGACCGGCGATCAGCTGGTCGCCTATGTGGTGCCCGCCAATGGCGGCACGGTCGACCTCGACGAGCTGCGCGCGCACCTGACCGAGCAGCTGCCGTCGTACATGGTCCCCGCAGCCATCGTGGTGCTCGACGCCATGCCGTTGAACCCCAACGGCAAGCTCGATCGGCGCGCTCTGCCCGAACCCGTGTTCGAGACCAAGGAATTCCGCGCGCCGTCGACCCCGATCGAAGAGATCGTCGTCGACATTTTCAGCGATGTGCTGAGCCACGAGCGCATCGGCATCGACGACAACTTCTTCGATCTCGGCGGCAACTCGCTGGTCGCCACCCAGGTGGTGGCGCGGCTCGGCGCGGCACTGGACACCCAGGTTCCGGTGCGCCTGCTGTTCGAGGCGCCGACTGTCGCCGCACTCGCCGCGCGCATGGAGGCCAGCGCCGGGGCCGGTGCCCGCCAGGCGCTGACCGTGCGCCCGCGGCCGGAGTACCCGCCGCTGTCGCTCGCACAGCAGCGGATGTGGTTCCTCAACCGCTTCGACGCCGATTCGGCCGCCGACAATATTCCGGCGGCGGTGCGGCTGCACGGGCATCTCGATCTGCCCGCGTTGCGCGGCGCTATCGCCGATGTGATCACCCGGCACGAATCGCTGCGCACGATCTACCCGTCGCACGAGGGCGTGGCCTACCAGCAGGTGCTTGCGGCCGCGCGGGCGATTCCGGAACTGGAGATCGTCCCGGTCGCCGAAAGCGAATTGGGCGGTGCCCTCTACGAATTCATCGGTCGCGGTTTCGACATCACGACCGAATCCCCGGTGCGGATTCGGCTCTACCAGGTCGAGCGCGCGCCGCTGAGCAGTAAGAAGTGGCGCGACAACACGCAGAACCACGTGCTCTCGGTCGTGGTGCATCACATCGCGGCGGACGGCTTCTCGATGCGTCCGCTGGTCCGCGATCTGATGTCGGCCTACATCGCGCGCAGTTCGGAATCCGCGCCGGTCTGGCCGCCGCTGGCGGTGCAGTACGTGGATTACGCACTGTGGCAACGTGAAACGCTCGGCTCCGAGGACGATCCGACCTCGCTGATCTCCGAACAGCTCGGCTACTGGCGCGAAACCCTGGCCGGACTGCCGGAGGAACTGCGTCTGTCGCCCAAGCCGCGGCCGGTGGTCGCGTCGTATGCGGCACGCACGCACCGATTCCAGCTGCCGGGCGCACTCGTCGAGGCGCTCAACCGCGTCGCGCACGAGCACAACACCACGCTGTTCATGGTGGTGCACAGCGCCTTCGCGACCCTGCTCGCGCGGCTGAGCGGTTCGGATGACATCGCCATCGGCATCCCGGTGGCCGGTCGTGGCGAGCAGGTCCTCGACGACCTGGTCGGCATGTTCGTCAACACCCTGGTGCTGCGCACCCAGGTCGATCCGACCGAAGCGTTCACCGATCTGCTGGCCCAGGTGCGCGAGCGCGATCTGCAGGCCTTCGCCCACGCCGACGTGCCGTTCGAGCGTTTGGTCGAGGTGCTGAACCCGGCCCGCTCGCAGGCGCGCCATCCGCTGTTCCAGGTGATGCTGTCGTTCCAGAACCTCGGGCGCACCTCGCTGGAGCTGCCCGGACTCGCGGTTTCCGAACTCGGTATCGATCCGCCGACCGCCAAGGTCGACCTGCAGCTCACGCTGAGCGAGGGCGCGGAATCGGAGATGGCCGCCGAACTCGTCTATGCCACCGACCTTTTCGACGATCGGTTCGCGGACGCCTTCGCCGAGCGCTTCGTCCGGGTGCTGCGTGGTATCACCGCCGCACCGGCGATCGCGGTTGGCGATATCGACCTGCTCGACGACTCCGAGCGGGCCCAGGTGCTCGACCGGTGGAACGACACCGAATTCCCGGTGGACGCGGCACTGACCTCGCCGGTCGGCGATGCGGCCGCGACGCTGGTCTCGCTGTTCGAGGCGCAGGTGCTGCGCACGCCGGACGCGTACGCGGTCAGCTACGAGGGGACAACTCTGGCCCACCCGTCGCCCGACCACCACCCCTCATCGAGTCGCTCCGCGACGCTGACATATGCCGAGTTCGCCGCCCGGGTGCACCGCTTGGCACGCTGGCTGAAGCAGAACGGCGTCGGCCCGGAATCCTATGTGGCTCTCGGCATGCGGCGCTCGATCGATCTGGTCGTCGGCATGTACGCGATCAATGCCGCCGGTGGTGCTTACGTGCCGCTGGATCCGGATCATCCGGCCGAGCGCATCGACTACATCCTGGAGACCGCGCGACCGGTCTGCGTGCTGACCTCCGGCACCGATCTGGAGACCACGGTGTCGCGCCAGGTCCGCATCGATGAACTCGATCTCGCCGAGTTCTCGGATGAACCGCTGACCGACGCGGATCGGCATCGCCCGCTGCGTCCGGGCAATACCGCGTACGTGATCTTCACCTCGGGTTCGACCGGTCGTCCCAAGGGGGTCGCGGTCTCGCACGCGGCGATCGTCAACCGCCTGGTGTGGATGCACGCCGAGTACGGCTTGTCCGCCGAAGACGTTGTGCTGCAGAAGACTCCGGCGACCTTCGACGTGTCGGTGTGGGAGTTCTTCTGGCCCTTGCAGGTCGGCGCCCGCCTGGTCGTCGCCAAGCCGGACGGTCACCGCGATCCGGCCTATATGGCGCGCCTGATCGTCGACGAGCAGGTCACCACGGTGCACTTCGTGCCGTCCATGCTCTCGGTTTTCGTCGCCGAGGACCGAGCGGCCGAGTGCACTAGTCTGCGTAATGTTTTCGCCTCCGGTGAGGCGCTGCCCGCCGTGACCGCGCAGCGCCTGCGCCAGCTGACCGGCGCGCGACTGCACAACCTGTACGGTCCCACCGAGGCCGCGGTCGACGTCACCTTCCACGAGGTCACCGACGCCGATATCAGCTCGGTGCCGATCGGTGCCCCGGTGTTCAACACCCAGGTGTACGTGCTGGATTCGCGGTTGCGTCCGGTGCCCGCGGGCGTCCCGGGTGAGCTGTATCTGGCGGGCGCGCAGTTGGCGCACGGCTATGTCGGCCGCCCGGACCTGACCACCGAACGTTTCGTCGCGAACCCGTTCGGTGCCGCCGAGCGCATGTACCGCACCGGCGACCTCGTCATGTGGACGCCACGCGGTGAACTGGAGTACCTGGGCCGCACCGACTTCCAGGTGAAGCTGCGCGGTCTGCGCATCGAACTCGGTGAGATCGAGTCGGCGCTCACCGCGCAGGCCGCGGTCGCGCAGGCGGTCGTGCTCGTGCATTCGGATGACCGGACCGGCGATCAGCTGGTCGCCTACCTGGTCGCGAATCCGGACCGGGCCATCGAGATCGAGACCGTCAAGAACACGCTCGGCGAGCAGTTGCCCGCGTACATGGTGCCAGCGGCCTACATGGTGCTCGACGAGTTCCCGCTCAATGCCTCCGGCAAGCTGGATCGCAAGGCGCTGCCCGCTCCGACGTTCGCGGCCAAGGTATTCCGCGCGCCGACCACCCCGGTGGAGGAGATCGTCGCGGGCACCTTCGCCGAGGTGCTGGGTCTGCAGGGCGTCGGCCACGGTGTCGGTCTGGACGACGATTTCTTCGAACTGGGCGGCAACTCGCTGATCGCAACCCAGGTCGCCGCGCGACTCGGCGCGGCGCTGGACACCCAGATCCCGGTGCGCGCGCTGTTCGAGGCTTCGAATGTCGCGGCACTGGCCGCACTGGTGGAATCGGCCGCGGGCGAAGGCGGTCGCGCACCGCTGACTCCGCAACCGCGCCCCGAGCTGGTCCCACTGTCGCTGGCCCAGCAGCGGATGTGGTTCCTGAACCGCTTCGACAACCGCACCGCGGTCAACAACATTCCGGTGGCCGTCCGGCTCACCGGCGATGTCGATATCGCCGCGCTGAACGCCGCCGTCGGCGACGTGCTGGCCAGGCACGAGGCGCTGCGCACCATCTACCCGGAGGTCGAAGGCACCGGTTACCAGCACGTGCTGCACACCGACGAGGTGCGCTTCGAGCTGGCGACCGAGGCGATCGCCCCCGGCGCGGTGCCCGCGCGCATCGTCGAGCTGGCGAGCGTGCACTTCGATGTGACCAGCGAGGTGCCGTTCCGGGCCGACCTGCTTAGCATCGACGCGCAGAACCATGTCGCGGTGCTCGTCATGCACCACATCAGTGGTGACGGTTTCTCGCTGCGTCCGCTGCTGCGTGACGTGGTGCTGGCCTACACCGAGCGCAGTCGCGGCGAGGTGCCCGCCTGGACGCCGCTGGATGTCCAGTACGCCGACTACGCGCTGTGGCAGCGCGACGTGCTCGGCAGCGAGGACGATCCGGAATCGGTCGCGGCACAGCAGCTCGCGTACTGGACCGAGCAGCTGGCCGATTTGCCCGATCAGATCGAACTGCCCGCCGACCGCTCGCGGCCCGAGGTCGCGTCCAATGCCGGTGGCACGCATGGCTTCTCGATCGACGCCGAATTGCACGGCGCGCTGGCCGAACTCGCCCGCGCGCGTGGGGTCACGCTGTTCATGGTCATGCACGCGGCACTTGCGGCCTGGGCGGCCCGGCTGTCGAACAGCACCGATATCGCTATCGGCACTCCGATCGCGGGCCGCGGTGAACGCGCGCTCGACGATCTGGTCGGCATGTTCGTCAATACGCTGGTGCTGCGCAACGAGGTCGAGCCGAGCGCCAAGTTCAGCGATCTGCTCGCACAGGTGCGTCGCACCGATCTCGCGGCCTTCGCCAATGCCGATGTGCCGTTCGAGCGGCTGGTCGATGTGATCAGCCCGGCCAGGTCCCAGGCACACCATCCGCTGTTCCAGGTTGCGTTGACCTTCGAGGCCGCATCGGCCGCGGAAATGGGCACCGTCGCGCTGCCGGGTGTCGAGCTGTCGGTGGTCGAATTCGATCCCGGCACAGCCAAATTCGATGTGCAGCTGACCGTCGGCGAGACTGCCGACGGTGCACTTGGCCTGTCCTGGAACTACGCCACCGAGCTGTTCGATCCGGAGACGGTGGCATCGTTCGCCGATCGCCTGGTCCGGATTCTGCACAGTGTGGTCGAGGATCCCGAGATCGTCATCGGTGATATCGATCTGCTCGGTGAGGCCGAGCGGCTCAATGTGTCGCAGCGCTGGGTGTCGTCCGGATTCGACAGCCTGGCGCGAGCGACGGGCCCGGAGGAAGCACGGGGGGCCGTCGAGACAGCGCTCGGCAAGGCGTACTCGCGCACGCAGGGCACCGGGAGCGCCGCAATCCGATACAGCGCACCGCGATTCAGTGCACCGGGTACCACGCTGGTCGATCTGTTCGAGCAGGCGGTGGCCGCGCATCCGGACAATACGGCGGCCAAATTCGGCATCGAATCGCTGACCTACGCGGAGCTGGACCGGCGCGCGAATGTGTTGGCGCGCAGGCTGATCGCCGACGGCGCGAGTCCCGAATCGCTGGTCGCGGTGATCCTGCCGCGCTCGCTCGATCTCGTGGTCGCGCTGCTCGCGGTGGTGAAGACCGGTGCGGGCTATGTGCCTGTCGACCCGACCTACCCGGCCGACCGCATCGCCTACGTGCTCGCGGATTCGCGTCCGACCAGTGTGATCCTCGATTCGACGGTTCAGGTGCGGGTGCCCGACGAGCTGCCGACCGTGGTGCTCGACGGATTCGCGGTGGAGACCGGCAATGTCGAGGACGCCGACGATGCGCCGATCACCGATGCCGACCGTCTCGCGGCGCTCACCCCGGACAATGTCGCGTACGTGATCTACACCTCCGGCTCGACCGGACGCCCGAAGGGTGTGGCGGTCGCGCATCGGAATGTGGTGCGGCTGTTCGCCAATACCGATCGCGACTTCGGCTTCGGCCCCCGCGATGTGTGGACGCTGTTCCACTCCTACGCCTTCGACTTCTCGGTGTGGGAGCTGTGGGGTCCGCTGCTGTTCGGCGGCACCCTGGTGGTCGTCGACTACTACACCTCGCGCTCGCCCGAACAGTTCCTGGAACTGCTGCGGGTGGAGCAGGTCACGGTGCTCAACCAGACGCCGTCCGCGTTCTACCAACTCGCCGAGGCGGATCGCAATGCCGCTCCGGATGCCGAACCGCTGGCCTTGCGCTACGTGGTGTTCGGCGGTGAAGCCCTCGAATTGCGCAGGCTTTCGGATTGGGTTGCCCGACACGGTGACGGCACCGACCGGCGCTCGGCGCATGTCGCTCCGCTGCTGGTCAATATGTACGGCATCACCGAGACCACGGTGCACGTGTCCTACCGTGCGCTGGACGCCGCGACCATCGCCGCCGCATCCGGCAGCGTGGTCGGCCGCGCCATCGCGGGTCTGCGCGTGTACGTCCTCGACAACCGGCTGCGGCCGGTGCCGGTCGGCGTCGCGGGCGAAATGTATGTCGCGGGACCGCAGCTGGCCCGCGGCTACCTCGGCCGCTCGGACCTGACCACCACCCGCTTCGTCGCGAACCCCCTCGCCGACGCGGAGGCCGCGGGCACACGCCTGTACCGCTCCGGCGACCTCGCGCGCTGGAACCGCTTCGGTGAGCTCGAGTACCTGGGCCGCGCCGACGATCAGGTCAAGGTGCGCGGCTTCCGCATCGAACTCGGTGAGATCGAATCCGCCATATTGGCCCAGCCGGGCATCGCCCAGGCCGCGGTCATCGTGCGCGAGGATCAGCCGGGCGATCAGCGGATCGTGGCCTACGTGGTCGCCGAACCCGATGTCATCCCGGACCTCGACGTGGTGCGCAGCGGTGCGGCGCAACGACTTCCGTCCTACATGGTGCCCGCGGCGCTGGTGCGGCTCGAGTGGATTCCGTTGACCGTCAACGGCAAGCTGGACCGTCGCGCGCTGCCCGCGCCCGCGGTACAGGCCAAGGCTTTCCGCGCACCGGTGACGCCGGTGCAGGAGACCGTCGCCGCGGTCTTCGCCGATGTGCTCGACCTGCCCAGGGTCGGTGTCGACGACGACTTCTTCGACCTCGGCGGCAACTCGCTCATCGCGACCAGGGTGGTCGCCCGGATCGGCGCGGCGCTCGGCACCACCGTCCCGGTGCGCGCGCTGTTCGAGGCCTCCACCGTGGAAGCGCTCGCGGCCCGGGTGGAATCGCATGCCGACGGCGCCGCGCGCGCCCGGCTGGTCGCCCGTCCGCGCAAGGCCGACGAACTCGTGCCGCTGTCGTTCGCGCAGCAGCGCATGTGGTTCCTGAACAAGTACGACACCACATCCGCGGCCTACAACCTTCCGGTCGCCATTCGCCTGACCGGTGCGCTCGATATCGAGGCGCTGCGGCTGGCCGTGGCCGATGTGGTGCGCAGGCACGAATCGCTGCGCACCCGCTACCCGGAGCACGGTGGCACCCCGGTCCAGGTGATCGTGCCCGCCGACGCGATCGCGCTCGATCTGCAGCCGGTTTCGGTCGATCCGGCCGAGCTGACCGCGGTGGTGACCGAATTCGTGACCACCGGATTCGATGTGTCCGAGCAGGCTCCGCTGCGGACCAGGCTCTTCTCCGCAGGCGCCGACGAGCATGTGTTCGTCGTCGTGGTGCACCACATCGCGGCCGACGGCTTCTCCATCGGCCCGCTGACCCGCGACGTGATGCTCGCCTACACCGCGCGCGCCCAGGACGCCGCGCCCGGGTGGGCGCCGCTGCCGGTGCAGTACGCGGACTTCGCCATCTGGCAGCGCGAAGTCCTCGGCGCCGAAGACGATCCGACCTCGCTGATGGCGCGTCAGGTAGCGCATTGGAAGCGCGCTCTCGACGGTGTTCCGGACGAACTGCCGCTGCCCACCGATCGACCGCGTCCCGCGATCGCCTCGCATCGCGGCGCGACCCTGCAGACGGAACTGCCCGCCGAACTGATCGCGGCGCTGGAAGGTATTGCGCGCCAACGCGGTGCGTCGCTGTTCATGGTGATGCACAGCGCGCTCACGGTGCTGCTGGCCCGCTTGTCGGGTACCGACGATATCGCTGTCGGTTCGCCGATCGCGGGACGCGGTGAGCAGGCGCTCGACGATCTCGTCGGCATGTTCGTCAATACCCTCGTGCTGCGCACCGGTATCGATCAGTCCGAATCGTTCACGGCGCTGCTGGACCGGGTGCGCTCGACCGACCTGGACGCCTTCGGCAATGCCGACGTGCCGTTCGAGCGGCTCGTGGAACTGCTCGCACCGGAACGCTCCCAGGCGCGCAACCCGCTGTTCCAGGTGATGCTCGCATTCCAGAACCTGGAGCGCACCGCACTCGAATTGCCGGGTCTTTCGGTGTCCGCACTGGACCTCGACGAGAATGTGGCCCGCTTCGACCTGCAGTTCACGCTGTCGGAAACCGGTTCCGCCGGAATGACTTTGGCGCTCACCTACGCCACCGAGCTGTTCGACGAGTCGACCGCCGAGCTGATCACGCAGCGTTGGCGGCGAGTCCTGGAGGCCATTGCCGCCGACCCGACGGTCGCGGTCGGTGCCATCGATGTGCTCGACGCGCAGGAGCGGGCCGATCTGATCGCCCGCACCGGTGCGCCCGCGGTGCCCGCGCGCACCCTGCCCGAGCTGCTGGCCGAGGCCGCCGCGATGGATCCGAAGGCGACCGCCGTGGTGTTCCAGGGGACACGTGTCTCCTATGGCGACCTCGACGAGCGGTCGAACCGGTTGGCGCGCTTGCTCATTGCCGAGGGCATCGGCACCGAGGATCTGGTCGCCGTCGGCGTGCCGCGGTCCGCGGATTCGGTCTTCGCCGCCTGGGCGGTATCGAAGACGGGTGCGGCATTCGTGCCCGTCGACCCGAACTACCCGGCCGAGCGCATAGCGCACATGGTCACCGATTCCGGTTCGCCGGTCGGCCTGACGGTCGCGGCGGTTCGCGACGGCCTGCCGGATTCGGTGCGCTGGCTGGTGCTCGACGAGCTCGACCTGGACGGATTCGACGGCGGTCCGATCACCGACGCCGACCGGGTACGCCCGCTGCGTCCGGCGCATCCGGCCTACGTCATCTACACCTCGGGTTCCACCGGTGTGCCAAAGGGCGTGGTGGTCACCCATGCCGGACTCGCGAACTTCAGCGTCGAGCAGATCGTGCGCTACGACCTCGATTCCGGTTCGCGCGCACTGCATTTCGCCTCGCCCAGCTTCGATGCCTCGATCCTGGAACTGTTGCTCGCGGTCGGCGCGGGCGGTGCGCTCGTGGTGACGCCGCCCGGCGTGTACGGCGGTGAGGAACTGTCCGAGCTGATCCGTACCGAGCGGGTCACGCACGCGTTCATCACACCGGCCGCGCTGGCCACCTTCGATCCGACCGGCCTCGATTCGCTGCGGGTACTGGTCGCCGGTGGTGAAGCGGTTCCGGCGGATCTGGTCGCCAAGTGGGCGGTACCGCTGGAGAACGGGTCCGTCCGCAACTTCCACAACGGCTACGGTCCGACCGAGACCACCATCATGACCAATATCAGCGAGCCGCTGGTGGCCGGTGACACGGTGGTGATCGGTGCGCCGATCCGCGGTATGCAGTCGCTGATCCTGGACGCCCAGCTCCGGCCGGTGCCGGTGGGTGTCGCGGGTGAGCTGTATCTGTCGGGCATCCAGCTGGCGCGCGGTTATCACGCCCGCGCCGGGCTGAGCGCCGAACGCTTCGTGGCCAACCCGTATGTGGCGGGTGCGCGCATGTATCGCACCGGTGACGTGGTCAGATGGGTTCCCGCATCGCGAAGCGATTCCATGAGGGGTGGTGGTCGGGCGACGGGTGGGCCCCGTACCGGCGAGGTCGAATATGTGGGGCGCTCCGACTTCCAGGTGAAGGTGCGCGGTTTCCGCATCGAACTCGGTGAGATCGACGCGGCGCTGGCCTCGCACGAGACGGTCGACTTCGCGGTCACCGTCGGCCACAAGGGCGCGGCGGGCGCGACCTCGCTGGTGTCGTATGTGGTTGCGGTACCGGGTCATTCGATCGATGTCGCGGAGCTGACCGCGCACGTCGAGGAACGCCTGCCCGCGTACATGGTGCCGTCGTCGGTGATGGTGATCGACCACATTCCGCTGACCCCGGTCGGCAAGCTGGACCGCAAGGCGCTGCCGGAGCCGGTATTCGCGACCGAGGTGGTCTTCCGCGCACCGCGCACGCCGATCGAGCACACCATTGCCGAGGTCTTCGCCGAGGTGCTCGGCGTCGAGCGCGTCGGTGTCGACGATTCGTTCTTCGCCCTCGGCGGCGACAGCATCGTGTCCATCCAGCTGGTTTCGCGGGCCAAGGCGCGCGGTGTGGTCTTCACCCCGCGCAATGTCTTCGAGCAGCGCACCGTGGCCGGACTAGCCGCGGTCGCCGAGACCGCCGACAGCACCGATACCGCCGTCGAGGCGCTGGCCGAGCTGCCCGGTGGCGGCATCGGCGCCATGCCGCTGACCCCGGTGGTCCGGTTCATGGCGCAGCGGCAGGGTTCGTTCGGCCGGTTCAACCAGACCATGGCGCTCGAATTGCCGGTCGGCATCGATCGCGCGGGCATCGCGAAAACCGTTGCCGCGGTGGTCGACCGCCACGACATGCTGCGGGCGCGGCTGTACCGCGAGGATGCGGACTGGACTCTCGAAACCGTCGAGCCGGGGACCATCGACGTGGACGCGCTGATCGATCGCACCGAATTCGATGCCGGTATCGACGACGCGGGACTGTTCGAAATCGCTTCCGCCGCATTGGATGCCGCACTGGGTCGACTCGATCCCGCTGCGGGAGTGGTGATTCGGTTCGTCTGGCTGGAACCCTCGGACGGCAGCCGCGGCGGCCGCCTCATCGTGGCGGCGCATCACCTCGTGGTGGACGGTGTGTCCTGGCGCATCCTGGTGCCGGACTTCGTCGCCGCCTGGGGCCAGCTCACCGCGGGCCAGCAACCGCAGCTCGTCGCGCCCGCGACCTCGATGCGGGCTTGGGCGGACGCACTGCGACGCGAGGCCGAAAGTGCCGAGCGGGTCGCCGAACTCGACTACTGGCGTTCGGTGGTCGGTACGGCGGATCCGCTGCTGACCGAGCGTGCGCTGGATCCCGCCGTGGATACCTCGGGCGCCATCGAGAAGCTGCAGGTCGAGGTGTCGGCCGAGGTCACCAAGGCGCTGCTGACCACCGTGCCCGCGCTGTTCCACGGCGGCGTCAACGACGGTCTGCTCACCGCGCTCGCCCTGGCGACCGCGAAGTGGCGCGCCGACCGCACCACCGCCCGCGCCGACGATGCGCTGCTGATCCGCCTGGAGGGCCACGGCCGCGAAGAGGGCATCGTGCCCGGCGCGGATCTCTCGCGCACCGTCGGCTGGTTCACCGCGATCTTCCCGGTCCGCTTCGACCTGTCCGGCATCGATATCGATGCCGCGCTGACCGGCGGCCCCGCGCTCGGCAAGGCCGTCAAGGCGGTCAAGGAGCAGTTGCTCGCGGTGCCGGACAAGGGCATCGGCTACGGCCTGCTGCGCTACATGAACGAAGCGACCGCGACGGAACTGCCCGTCGAACAGCCAGGCCAGGTGAGCTTCAACTACCTGGGCCGCGTCTCCGAGGGTGATGTGCCCGAGGCGCTGCGCGGCTTCGGCTGGATCCCGGCCGCCGAACTCGGCGCGCTCGGCGGCGCCTACGACGCGGATATGCCCGCGATGGCTCCGCTGGATATCAATGCCATCGTGGTCGGCGACAAGCTGACCGCCAATATCGGCTACCCGAGCACCCTGCTCGATGCCGCGCAGGTCCGCGAATTCGGCGAACTGTGGACCACCGCACTGGAAGCGGTTGCCCGGCACGCCAATTCGAACGGCGCGGGTGGGCACACACCGTCCGACTTCGCCCTGGTGCGCTCGGCGCGGGGCGGCTCGGGGCGGGAACTAACACAGCGCGATATCGACAACTGGGAGCAGCGCTTCCCGGCACTGGCCGATATCTGGCCGCTGTCCGCGCTGCAGGCTGGTCTGCTGTTCCACGCGCGCTTGGCCGCCACCTCGGTGGACGTCTACACCGCGCAGGCCGTGCTGACGCTCACCGGCCGGGTGGATCCGACCCGATTGCGTTCGGCCGCACAGGCTCTGGTGGACCGCTACGAGAACCTGCGCACCGCCTTCGTCACCGATAACGACGGCAACCCGGTGCAGGTCGTTCTCGACAGCGCCCGGGTCGCCTGGGCCGAGCACGACCGGATCGAATCCGGCGAGGCCGCCGATCTCATCGCCGCCGACCGCACCCAGCGCTTCGATCTGACCGCGCCGCCGCTGATCCGCTTCACGCTGATCCAAACCGCTTCCGACAGTTGGCAGTTCGTGGTCTCCAACCACCACATCCTGCTCGACGGCTGGTCCATGCCGCTGCTCATGCGGGATCTGCTGGTGCTCTACGCGGCGCACGCCGATGCCAATGTGCTGCCCGCGGTGCGCTCCTACCGGCACTTCCTGGAATGGACCAGGCAGCAGGATCACGCGGCCTCGGTGGCCGCGTGGACCGACGCGCTGCGCGGTGTCAGCGAACCGACGCTGCTGTCGCGCCCGGATGCGAGCCGGGAGATCACCTCGCTGTCCGGCGAATACTTCTTCGAGCTGGACGAGCAGGCGACCGCGCGACTCACCGCGCTCGCCGCCTCGCTCGGCGTCACGCCGAATACCGTGCTGCAGGTCGCCTGGGGCATTCTGATCGGCCGGATGACCAGCCGTGACGATGTGCTGTTCGGTACCACCGTTTCCGGCCGTCCGGCACAGCTGTCCGGCGTCGAATCGATGGTCGGTCTGTTCATCAACACCGTCCCGGTGCGGGTGCGCTTCGATCCGTCGGAATCGGTGGAGCAGTTGCTCACCCGGACCCAGGGCGAGCAGGCGGATCTGCTCGATCACCACTACGTCGGCCTGGCCGATATCCAGTCCGCCGCCGGAATCGGCGGTCTGTTCGACACGCTGGTGGTCTTCGAGTCCTACCCGGTCGATGCCGAGGGCATCCGGGCGCAGGCCGCGGATATCGATGGCATGGCCGTGGTCGATATGCAGGCCGCCGACGCCACCCACTATCCACTGACCCTGATCGCGCAGCTGGACTCTCAGCTGCGAGTGCGCGCGGGCTACCTGCGCGACCTGTTCGACGAGCAGACGGTGCGCCGTATCGCCGACCGCCTGGTGCGGGTGCTCACCGCGATCACCACCGAACCCGCCGCGGTCGTCGGCGATATCGAACTGCTCGACACCACCGAGCGCGAACTCGTGCTGTCCGAGTGGAACGACACCGCACACGACGTGGACGCTGCCGCCACGCTGGTCTCGATGTTCGAGGCCCAGCTCGCCGCGACTCCGGACGCGACCGCGCTGACGTTCGAGGGGACCAGTCTGGCCCACCCGTCGCCCGACCACCACCCCTCATCGAGTCACTTCGTGACGCTGACTTATCGCGAATTCGGCGCCCGGGTCTACAGCCTGGCGCGCTGGCTCATCGAACGCGGTGTCGGCCCGGAATCGTATGTGGCCCTTGGCATGCGGCGCTCCATCGATCTGGTGGTCGGCATGTACGCGGTGGCCGTGGCCGGTGGCGCGTATGTGCCGCTGGATCCGGATCATCCGGCCGAGCGCACGGAATACATTCTCGCCACCGCCGATCCGGTCTGCGTGCTTACCTCCGGTGACGATCTGAAGATCGATACCGCGCAGGTGCGCATCGATCTGCTCGACCTGTTCGGGCTCTCGGACCAGCCGGTGACCGAGGCGGAGCGGCGTGCGCCGTTGCGTCCGTCGAATACCGCGTATGTGATCTTCACCTCGGGTTCGACCGGTCGTCCGAAGGGTGTGGCGGTCAGCCATGCCGCGATCGTGAACCGTCTGGTGTGGATGCAGTCGGCCTACGGGCTGACCGGCGCGGACGCCGTACTGCAGAAGACGCCCGCCACCTTCGACGTTTCGGTGTGGGAGTTCTTCTGGCCGTTGCAGATCGGTGCGCGGCTGGTCATCGCGAAGCCGGACGGGCATCGCGATCCGGCCTACCTCGCCGAGATCATTACCGCCGAGCGGGTCACCGTCACCCACTTCGTGCCGTCCATGCTGTCGGTCTTCGTGGCCGATGCGGCCGCGGCGCGGTGTGATTCGCTGCGACTGGTATTCGCCTCCGGTGAGGCGCTGCCGCCCAAGCCCGCCCATCGCCTGCGCGAACTGACCGGTGCGGCGCTGCACAACCTGTACGGTCCGACCGAGGCCGCGGTCGACGTCACCTTCCACGAGGTGGTCGCGACCGATACCGATACCGTGCCGATCGGTGCGCCGGTCTTCAATACCCAGGTCTTCGTGCTCGATTCGCGGCTGCGCCCGGTGCCGGTCGGTGTCGCGGGCGAGCTGTACCTCGCGGGCACCCAGTTGGCGCGCGGCTATGTCGCGCGTCCGGATCTGACCAGTGATCGGTTCGTCGCGAACCCGTTCGCCACCGATGGCGCGCGCATGTACCGCACCGGCGACCTGGTGGCCTGGACGGCCGACGGCGAGCTGGATTACCTGGGCCGCACCGACTTCCAGGTGAAGCTGCGCGGTCTGCGCATCGAGCTCGGCGAGATCGAGCAGGCGTTCACCGCGCTGGACGAGGTCGCCCAGGCCGTCGTCGTCGTACGCGGTGATCAGCACACCGGCGACCAGCTCGTCGCGTATGTCATCGCGACGCCGAATCTGCGGCTGGATATCGAGACGGTGCGCGAGGATCTGGCGCGGCAGTTGCCCGCGTACATGGTCCCGTCGGTGGTCATCGTGCTCGACGCCTTCCCGCTCAACGCCTCCGGCAAGCTGGATCGAAAGGCATTGCCCGCACCGGTGTTCGAGGCCGCGGTATTCCGCGCGCCGACCACGCCGATCGAGGAGATCATCGCGGCCACCTACGCCGATGTGCTCGGCCTGGAACGCGTCGGTCTCGACGACGATTTCTTCGCACTCGGCGGCAACTCGCTGAGCGCCACCCAGGTCGCCGCCCGGCTCTCGGCCGCACTGGATACCGATCTCGGTGTCCGCGAACTGTTCGAGGCGTCCTCGGTGGCCGCGCTCGCGGCCCGCGCGGAGTCGCGTGCCGGTGCCGGTGCGCGCATGGCCCTGGTGCCGCAGCAGCGTCCCGAGCGGGTGCCGCTGTCGCTGGCGCAGCAGCGCATGTGGTTCCTCAACCGCTTCGATCCGGAATCGGCGGTGGACAATATCCCGGCCGCGGTGCGGCTGTCGGGTCTGCTCGACCGCCAGGCACTGCAGATCGCCGTCGCCGATGTGCTGGCTCGTCACGAGTCGCTGCGCACCTTCTACCCGGAGTACGACGGCACCGCCTATCAGCAGACCGTCTCCACGGCCCGGGTGATTCCGGATCTGACGCCGATCGATGTCACCGAAGCCGAACTGCCGCAGCGTGTTGCGGAGGTCATCCTGACCGGCTTCGACGTCACCGCCGAAGTTCCGTTCCGGGCCAAGCTGTTCGAGATCAGCCCGACCGAACATGTGCTCGCCCTGGTGGTGCACCACATTTCGGCCGACGGCTTCTCGATGGGCCCGCTCACCCGCGACGTGATGACGGCCTACGCCGCGCGCGTCGAGGGCGGCGAGCCCTCCTGGCGTCCGCTCGACGTGCAGTACGCCGACTTCGCGCTGTGGCAGCGCGCGGTGCTCGGCGCCGAATCCGATCCGGAATCGGTGATCTCGGCGCAGATCGAGTTCTGGTCCGAGACCCTGCGCGGCCTGCCCGAACAGCTCGACCTGCCCGCCGACCGGCCGCGTCCGGCGGTGGCATCGGGTCGCGGTGCGACGCACGTCTTCGAGATCGATGCCGAGACCCACGGCAAGCTCACCGAACTCGCGCGTACCAGGGGCACGACGCTGTTCATGGTCGCGCACACCGCGCTGGCCGTGCTGCTGTCGCGTTTGTCCGGCGAGGAAGACATCGCGATCGGTACGCCGATCGCCGGACGTGGTGAGCGCGCGCTCGACGATCTGATCGGCATGTTCGTCAACACCCTGGTGTTGCGGACCCCGATCGACGGCGAGGCCACCTTCACCGAACTGCTGCGCACCGTGCGCGCCATCGATATCGGCGCGTTCGGACATGCCGACCTGCCGTTCGAGCGGCTGGTGGAGATCCTCAACCCGGCCCGTTCGCAGGCGCGGCATCCGCTGTTCCAGGTGATGCTGTCGTTCCAGAACACCGGCCAGAACAGCCTGGAACTGCCCGGACTCACCGTCAGCGGTGTCGAACTGCCGATCGATGTGGCCAAGTTCGATCTGCAGCTGGTGCTCTCGGAGCAGACCGCGACCCCGATCAGTACCTCGAACGGTGCGGGCGCCACCACGGTCGCGCCTTCGGGCATCGCGGGCGAATTGATCTACGCCACCGACCTTTTCGACGCCGACACCATGGCGGCGTTCGGACAGCGGTTCAACCGACTGCTGCGAGCCGTCGCGGCCGAACCGGATCGGGCCATCGGTGATATCGACCTGCTCGATGCGTCCGAAGCCGAACTGGCACTGCGTGGCTGGAACGACACCGAGCGCGATCTCGGTGCGGTCGGCACGCTGGTCGACGAATTCGCCGCGCAGGCGGCGGCGACGCCGGATGCGGTCGCGATCGTGGACCCGGCGACGGGTGCCGCGCTCACCTACGCCGAATTCGGTGCCCGCGTGCACCGGTTGGCACGTCGCCTCATCGCCGATGGGGTCGGCCCGGAGAGCCTGGTGGCCCTTGGTCTTCGGCGCTCGGTCGACCTCGTGGTCGCTGCGTACGCCGTGCTGGAGGCCGGTGGCGGTTATGTGCCGCTCGATCTCGATCAGCCCGCGGAGCGGATCGGGTATGTGCTCGATTCGGCGGCGCCGGTATGCGTGCTGACCACCTCGCGTGACGACTTCGACGGCACCGGTCTGCCCGCGATCGTCATCGATGACCTGGATCTGTCCGAGTACTCGGACGAGCCGGTCACCGATGCGGAGCGGATCGCGCCGCTGCGGCCGAGCAACCCGGCGTACGTCATCTTCACCTCCGGTTCGACCGGTCGGCCGAAGGGTGTGGCTGTGCCGCACGCGGCCGTCGTCAACCAGATCCGTTGGATCACCGGTCAATACGGCATCGGTGCCGATGACGTCGTGCTGTTCAAGACCCCTGCCACGTTCGACGTGTCGGTGTGGGAGCTGTTCGGCCCGCTGAGCACCGGTGGCCGGATCGTGGTGGCCGGGCCGGACGGCCATCGCGACCCGCAGTACCTGGCCGATGTGATCGCGGCCGAGCGGGTCACCATGACCTCGTTCGTGCCCTCGATGCTGAGTGTCTTCGCGAGCAGCGTCGACGCGGCGGTCGGTAGCCGGGGGCGGCAGTCGGCGGAGCCGACGGGGTGGGTCAGCTCAGCGCTTGCATCGCTGCGCGCACTGCTCATCGCCGGTGAGGCATTCACCGCCGATGCCGCGACCGCCATCCGCCGGGTCAGCTCGGCCGAGCTCTACAACCTCTACGGCCCGACCGAATTCACCGTCCACGCGACCCACGGCCCGGTGGCCGACAAGGTCGAAGGCGCGGTGCCGATCGGCCTGCCGGTGTGGAATTCGCAGGCGTACGTGCTGGATTCGCGCCTGCACCCGGTCGCTCCTGGTGTCGCGGGTGAGCTGTATCTGGCGGGTGCGCAGTTGGCGCGCGGCTACTTCGGCCGCACGGATCTGACCGCGGATCGCTTTGTGGCCAACCCGTTCGGCGCACCGGGCGCTCGCATGTATCGCACCGGTGACCTGGTGGCCCGGGCCGCCGACGGTTCGATCGTCTACCTCGGCCGGACCGACTTCCAGGTGAAGCTGCGTGGTCTGCGCATCGAGCTCGGGGAGATCGAAACCGCGCTCACCGCATACGATTCGGTGGCACAGGCCGTGGCGCTGGTGCGTTCGGATGCCAGGACCGGCGATCAGCTGGTCGGCTACGTGGTACCCGCGAACGGCGCCACCGTCGACATCGACGCGCTGCGCACCCACCTGATCGCGCAACTGCCGTCGTACATGGTCCCCGCGGCGCTCATGGTGCTCGACGCCATGCCGTTGAACCCCAACGGCAAGCTCGACCGCCGCGCTCTGCCCGAACCCGCCTTCGAGGCCAAGGAATTCCGCGCGCCGTCGACCCCGATCGAAGAGATCGTGGCCGACACCTTCGCCGAGGTGCTCGGTCTGTCGACCGCGGACGGCGCGCGTCCGGTCGGTTTGGACGACGACTTCTTCGACCTCGGCGGCAACTCGCTGATCGCCACCCAGGTGGTCGCTCGCCTGGGCGCCGCACTCGACACCCGCATTCCGGTGCGGCTGCTGTTCGAGGCCCCGAATGTCGCCGCGCTCGCCGCGCGGATGGAGGGACAGCAGGGCACCGGCGGACGCCGGGAACTGACGGCCGGACCGCGGCCGGAACAGATTCCGCTCTCGCTGGCCCAACAGCGGATGTGGTTCCTCAACCGCTTCGACAACCAGACCGCGGTCAACAACATCCCGCTGGCGGTCCGGCTCACCGGCGCACTCGACACCGATGCGCTGCGCATGGCCGTCGCCGATGTGATGGACCGGCACGAGGTGCTGCGCACCGTCTACCCGGAAACCGCCGATGGTCATGGTGTGCAGGTCGTGCTGCCCACCGGTCAGGTCCATCTCGACCTGACCCCGCTCGTGGTGTCCGAGACCGATATTCGCGATCGCATCAGCGAACTGGTGCTGACCGGCTTCGACGTCACCGCCGAAGTTCCGGTGCGCGCCAAGCTGTTCCGGCTCGAGTCGCCGATGGACGGCTCACTGCCCGATACCCACGTGCTGGTCTTCGTGGTGCACCACATCTCGGGTGACGGCTGGTCGGTGCGTCCGCTGGCCCGCGACGTGATGGTCGCCTACGCGGCCCGCACCCGCGGCGAATCGCCCGCCTGGGCGCCGCTGGCGGTGCAGTACGCCGACTTCGCGCTCTGGCAGCGCGACACCCTCGGCTCCGAGGACGATCCGGCATCGCTGATCGCCCAGCAGGTCGCGTACTGGTCGCGGAATCTGGCCGGGCTGCCCGATCAGCTGGATCTGCCGTCGGATCGTTCGCGCCCCGCCGTCGCGTCGAACCGCGGTGACGTCTACGAATTCGGCATCGACGCGCAGTTGCTGGCCGAGCTCAACGCACTGGCCCGCACGCACGGCGCGAGCCTGTTCATGGTGGTGCACGCGGCGTTTGCTGCACTGCTCGCACGCCTGTCGGGCAGCGACGATATCGCCATCGGTACCGCGGTCGCGGGTCGTGGCGAGGCCGTGCTCGATGACGCGATCGGCATGTTCGTCAATACGCTCGTGCTGCGCACGCCGGTCGATTCCGGTGTGTCCTTCGCCGACTTGGTCGCGCGGGCACGCGAAACCGATCTGGCCGCCTTCGGCCACGCCGACCTGCCGTTCGAGCGGCTGGTCGACATCCTCAACCCGGCCCGTTCGCAGGCGCGGCATCCGCTGTTCCAGGTGATGCTGTCGTTCCAGAACACCGGTGAGGCATCGTTCGAACTGCCCGGTCTCGAGGTGGCCGGTGTGCCGCTCGACGTGGTGACCGCGAAGTTCGATCTGCACCTGAACCTCGCCGACCGTATCGACGCGGCCGGGAACGCGGACGGCATGACCGCCGAATTCGCCTACGCGACGGATATGTTCGACGCGAAGACGATCGCCGGTGTCGCCACGCGCCTCACCCGCCTGCTGCGTGCGGTGGTCGCGGATCCGGCCGTCGCGGTCGGTGACGTCGATCTGCTCGACGCCGCCGAGCGCGCGAAGGTGCTCGAAAAGTGGAACGAGACGGCGTATGTCGTCGATGCTCAGGCCACCCTGGTCTCGATGTTCGAGGAGCAGGCGGTCCGGAGCCCGAAGTCGATCGCGCTGACCTTCGAGGGTACGAGTCTTTCCTACGGCGAGTTCACCTCCCGGGTGAATCGCCTTGCCCGGTACCTGGTTTCGCTGGGTGTCGGACCCGATTCGATGGTCGCGCTCGGCATGCGCCGATCCTTCGAACTGGTGATCGGCATGTACGCGGTGAGCGTGGCCGGTGGCGCGTATGTGCCGCTGGATCCGGATCATCCGGCCGACCGCACCCGCTATGTGCTCGACACCGCGCAGCCGGTCTGCGTGCTGACCACCGCCGCCGACGAGTTCGACGCGGGCTCGACGCCGACGCTCGAGATCGACGCACTCGATCTGTCGGCATACTCCGACGAACCGCTGATCGATGCGGAACGTCTTGCGCCGCTGCGGCCGTCGAATACCGCATACGTGATCTTCACCTCGGGTTCGACCGGCCGTCCGAAGGGTGTGGCGGTCAGCCATGCCGCGATCGTCAACCGTCTGGTCTGGATGCAGGCCGAATACGGGCTGGACCGCGGCGATGTGGTCCTGCAGAAGACGCCCGCCACCTTCGACGTGTCGGTATGGGAATTCTGGTGGCCGCTGCAGGTCGGCGCGCGCCTGGTCATCGCGAAGCCGGACGGCCATCGCGATCCGGCCTACCTGGTGCGGACGATTGCCGACGAGCAGGTCACCACGGTGCACTTCGTGCCGTCCATGCTGTCGGTCTTCGTGGCCGACGACCGCGCGGGCGAATGCTTCGACCTGCGCAATGTCTTCGCCTCCGGTGAGGCGCTGCCCGCGGTGACCGCACAGCGCTTGCGCGAACTGACCGGTGTCTGGCTGCACAACCTGTACGGCCCCACCGAGGCCGCGGTCGACGTCACCTATCACGAGGTCACCGACGCCGATACGGTGTCGGTGCCGATTGGTGCGCCGGTCTTCAACACCCAGGTGTATGTGCTGGATTCGCGACTGCACCCGGTTCCGGTCGGTGTCGCAGGTGAGTTGTACCTCGCGGGCGAGCAGCTGGCGCGCGGCTATGTGGCGCGTCCGGATCTGACCGCGGATCGCTTCGTGGCCAACCCGTTCGGCACCGGCGAGCGCGTGTATCGCACCGGTGACCTCGTCGCCTGGACCGCCAACGGTGAGCTGGAGTACTTGGGCCGCACCGACTTCCAGGTGAAGCTGCGCGGTCTGCGCATCGAACTCGGTGAGATCGAATCGGCGCTCACCGCGCTGGGGACGATCGCGCAGGCGGCCGTGGTCGTCCGCTCCGACGATCGCCTCGGCGATCAGCTGGTCGCGTATGTGATCGCGGCGGCGGATCGTTCGATCGATATCGACCAGGTGCGCGCCGAACTCGCGGGTGAACTGCCCGCGTACATGGTGCCGACCGCCTTCGTCGTACTGGAAGCGTTCCCGCTCAACGCCTCCGGCAAGCTCGATCGCAAGGCGCTGCCCGCGCCGGTATTCGAGGCGAAGGTGTTCCGCGCACCGTCCACCCCGATCGAGGAGATCGTGGCGGGTGTGTTCAGCGATGTGCTCGGCGTCGCACGCGTCGGGCTGGACGACGACTTCTTCGAACTCGGCGGCAACTCGCTGCTGGCCACCCAGGTGACCGCGCGCATCGGCGCGGCACTGGATACCCAGCTCGCGGTCCGCGATCTGTTCGAGGCGTCGACGGTCGCCGCGCTGGCGGCCAAAGCCGAACACAATGCCGGATCCGGCCGCACCCGGCCGCGGCTGGTCGCGGGGGAGCGCCCGGCCCGGATACCGCTCTCGCCCGCACAGCAGCGGTACTGGTTCCTCAACCAGTTCGATACCACCACCTCTGCCGTGGACAACATCCCGCTCGCGGTGCGGTTGTCCGGTGCGCTGGATGTGGCGGCGCTGGAAAAGGCGCTCGGCGATGTGTTCGCCCGGCACGAGGTGCTGCGCACCACCTACCCGAGTTCGGCCAGTGGCCCGCACCAGGTTATCCTGCCCGCCGACCAGGCCACCCCGGAGCTGACCGTTACCGATATCTCGGAATCGGACCTGGTCGGCGCGGTGATCGAATTCGCGCTCACCACCTTCGATGTCACCGTTCAGGTGCCGCTGAAGGTGGGGCTGTTCCGGCTCGCCGAACAGGAACACGTGCTGGCGTTCACGGTGCACCATGTCGCGGCGGACGGTTCGTCGATGGGCCCGCTGGCCCGCGACGTCATGGCGGCGTATGTGGCACGGGCCCAAGGTGAGATCCCGCAGTGGCAGCCGCTGCCGGTGCAGTACGCCGACTACGCGCTGTGGCAGCGTGCGGTGCTCGGCTCCGAGGAGGATCCGGAATCGCTCGCGGCACAGCAGGTCGCCTACTGGCAGTCCGCGCTCGCGGGCATGCCCGATCAGCTGGAGTTGCCCGCCGACCGGCCGCGCCCGCGCGCGCAGTCGTTCCAGGGCAAGGCGATTCGCTTCGAGATCGCACCGGACAAGCACGCCAAGCTGCACGAGCTGGCGCGGGCCAATAACGCCTCGCTGTTCATGGTCACGCATGCGGCGCTGGCCGTCCTGCTCTCGCGGCTGTCGGGTACCGACGACATCGCGGTCGGCACCCCGATCGCGGGTCGCGGTGAACGCGAACTCGACGATCTGATCGGTATGTTCGTCAACACCTTGGTGTTCCGGACGATCATCGAGCCCGGTGACACCTTCGCCGACCTGCTCGCCGACGTACGCGAACGGGACCTCGAGGCGTTCGCGAACGCCGATGTGCCATTCGAGCGGCTGGTCGAGGTGCTCAACCCGGAGCGTTCGACGGCGCGCAATCCGCTGTTCCAGGTCGGACTCTCGTTCCAGAACCTGGCCGAGACCACCTTCACGCTGCCCGGTCTTTCGGTCAGCGCGGTGAACTTCGATTCGCAGCTGGCCAAGACCGATCTGCACGTCACGCTGTACGACCGCTACGCCGAGGACGGCACGCCCGCCCAGATCGTCGCCGAATTCGGTTACGCCACCGACCTGTTCGACGAGTCGACGGTGCAGGGCTTCGCCGACCGCTTCGTGCTGGTGCTCGATGCCGTATTGGCTGATGCCGACGTGCGGGTCGGCGAGATCGATCTGCTCTCGCCCGCCGAGAACGCGCGAATCCTGCACGCCTGGAACGACACCGCGCACTCGCTCGACATCGACGCCTCGACCACGCTGGTGTCGCTGCTGGACGCCACGGTGGCGGCGAACCCGGATGCGCTGGCGCTGGTGGCCGAGGACGCGACGCTCACCTACGCCGAGTTGGACGGCCGGGCCAACCGCCTGGCGCGTCACCTGATCACGCTCGGTGTCGGCGCGGAGGACCGGGTGGCGCTGGCCATTCGGCGCTCGGTGGATCTCGTGGTCGCGATGTACGCGGTGGCGAAGTCGGGTGCGGCGTATGTGCCGATCGATCCCGATCAGCCCGCCGAGCGCACCGACTACATCCTGAGCACCGCGGCACCGGTCTGCGTGCTGACCACCGGCCGCGATGATTTCGACAGCACCGTGGCCGCGGTGGTGTCGATCGACGAGCTGGATCTATCCGGCGGCGCGGACGGTCCGATCTCCGACGGTGACCGGCTGCGGCCGCTGGTGGCGGCGAATACCGCGTATGTGATCTTCACGTCGGGCTCCACCGGCCAGCCGAAGGGCGTGGCGGTGCCGCATGCGGCGATCGTCAACCAGTTGCTGTGGAAGACAGCCGAATTCGGCCTCGGCGCCGACGACGCGGTGCTGCTCAAGACCGCGGCGACCTTCGACCTGTCGGTCTGGGAGTTCTGGTCGGCCGCCGTCTGCGGTGGCCGGTTGGTTATCGCCGATGCCGATGGTCACCGCGATCCCGCCTACCTCAACGAGCTGATGCGCACCACCGGCGTCACGACGCTGCATGTGGTGCCGTCGATGCTCGACGCGCTGCTCACCGAATCCGGTCGCCGCCTGCCGCAGTCGCTGCGGCGGGTGCTGGCGATCGGTGAGGCGCTGCCCGCGACGACCGCGCAGCGGTTCCGCCGGGACAACGCGGCCGAGCTGTTCAACCTGTACGGCCCCACCGAGGCCGCGGTGTCGATCACCACGCACACCGTCACCGATGCCGACAACGTGTCGGTGCCGATCGGTGCTCCGGAGTGGAACAGCCAGGTGTACGTGCTGGATTCGCGGCTGCGCCCGGTGCCGGTCGGCGTCTCCGGTGAGCTGTACCTGGCCGGTGCGCAGTTGGCGCGCGGCTACTTCGGGCGCGTGGACTTGACCGCGGATCGCTTCGTGGCCAACCCGTTCGGCGCGGGCGAGCGCATGTACCGCACCGGTGACCTGGTGGCCTGGAACAGCGAGGGCGGGCTCGAGTATCGCGGACGCACCGACTTCCAGGTGAAGATCCGCGGTTTCCGGATCGAGCTCGGTGAGATCGAGGCGGCCCTGCTGCGGCAGCCCGAGGTCGCGGCCACCGCGGTGCTCGCACACACCGACCCGAACCTGGGCGACCGGCTGGTCGCTTACGTGGTGCCCGAAGTCGACGAGCTCGACAACACGCGGCTGCAATCGGCGTTGGCCGCCGAGCTGCCGTCCTACATGGTGCCGTCGGTCTTCCTGACCCTCGATGCGCTGCCGTTGAACGCGAACGGCAAGCTGGATCGAAAGGCATTGCCGGAGCCCACCTTCGAGAAGGCGGTCTTCCGCGCGCCGGTCACCCCGATCGAGGAGATCGTCGCGAACACCTTCGCCGAGGTGCTGCACCTCGGTTCCGGAGAGAAGGCGCAGCGGCTCGGCCTGGATGACGACTTCTTCGCGTGGGGCGGTAACTCGCTGCTCGCGACGCAGGTCGCGGCGCGCCTCGGCGCGGCGCTGAACACCCGCGTCCCGGTGCGACTGCTGTTCGAGGCGCCGACCGTCGGCGCACTGGCCATCCGGGTCGAACAGCAGGCCGACGGGCGCGGACGGCACGCTCTGGTCGCCGGTCCGCGGCCGGAGCAGATTCCGCTGTCGCTGGCGCAGCAGCGGATGTGGTTCCTCAACCGCTTCGACACCCAGTCCGCCGCCTACAACGTCCCGATCGCGGTGCGGCTGACCGGCGCGCTCGATGTGGACGCACTGCGCGCCGCGATCGCGGATCTGGTGCGCAGGCACGAGGTCCTGCGCACCATCTACCCGGAGACCGAGTCGGGTGCGGTGCAGCTGATTCTGCCGGTGGGACAGGCGATTCCGGAGCTGGACGTCCGGACGGTCACACCGGATCGGGTCGAAACCGCCGTGGTCGAGTTGATTTCGGCGCCGTTCGACGTCACCGCCGAGGTGCCGGTGCGGGTGCGGTTGTTCGAGATCGCCACCGAAAGTCCGGCTCCCGAGTATGTGATCGCGATGGTCGTGCACCATATCGCCGGTGACGGTTCCTCGATGGGACCGCTGACGCGGGATCTGATGACGGCGTACGCGGCGCGCTCGGCGGGTGTAGCACCCAACTGGGCGCCGCTGGAGGTCCAGTACGCGGACTACAGCATCTGGCAGCGCGAACTGCTCGGCAGCGAGGACGATCCGGAATCGCTGATGTCCAAGCAGGTCGCCTACTGGCGGACCGCGCTGGCCGATCTGCCGGAGCAACTGGACCTGCCCGCGGATCGCCCGCGGCCCGCGGTGCAGTCCTTCGCCGGTGGCACCGTCGAGGTGCGCATCGACGCCGACACCCACCGCGGTCTCAGCGGCGTGGCGCAGGCCGAGGGTGCGACGCTGTTCATGATCGTGCACACGGCGCTGGCCGTGCTGTTGTCCCGGCTGTCCGGCACGGACGATATCGCGATCGGTACGCCGATGGCGGGCCGCGGTGAGGCGGCGCTGAACGATCTGATCGGTACGTTCATCAACACCTTGGTGTTCCGTACCCGGCTGGATTCGGCCGAGCCGTTCGCGGATCTGCTCGGGCGCCAGCGCGAAACCGACATCCAGGCGTTCGCGAATGCCGATGTGCCGTTCGAGCGGTTGGTCGAGGTACTGAACCCGGCGCGGTCGCAGGCGCGGCATCCGCTGTTCCAGGTGGGCCTGTCGTTCCAGAACCTGGCCCAGACCACCCTGGAATTGCCGGATCTCACGGTCTCCGGCGTGGACTTCGATACCCGCATCTCCCAGTTCGATCTGCACCTGATTCTCAGCGACCTGTACGACGAGTCCGGGGCCCCCGCGGGCATCGCAGGCATATTCACCTACGCCACCGATCTTTTCGACCGGAGCACGGTCGAAGGGTTCGCGGACCGGTTCACCAGGCTGCTAGGCGAGATCATCGCCGCGCCGCGCGCGGCGGTGGGCGACCTCGAGCTGCTCACATCGGTGGAGCGGGAACGGATGCTCGATGGTTGGAACGCCACCGCGCATCCGGTGCAGCCCGAACTGCTGCTCGACGGATACCGGCGCGCCGCGGCGGCGCACCCGGATGCCGTCGCAGTGGTGTTCGAGGGCGCCGAGCTCACATATCGGGAATTCGACGAGCGGGTGAACAAGCTTGCCCGCCTGTTGATTTCGCAGGGTGTCGGCGCGGAGTCGCTGGTCGGCCTTGCCGTTCGGCGGTCGCTGGATCTGGTCGTCGGCATGTACGCGATCGTGACGGCCGGTGGCGCGTATGTGCCGCTGGATCCTGATCATCCGGCGGAGCGGATCGCGCACATCCTGGACACCGCCCAGCCCGCGTGCGTGGTCACCACCGCGGCCGACGCGGTGCCGGTCCCCGCCGACATTCCGGTGCTCGAACTGGATTCGCTGGAGCTGGACGGGTTCTCGTCTGCTCCGATCGAACCCGGTGAGCTGCTGCGCCCGGTCACCCGGGACAACCCGGCTTACGTCATCTTCACCTCGGGTTCGACCGGTCGTCCGAAGGGCGTCGCGGTATCGCACGAGGCGATCAACAACCAGATCGAGTGGATGCTCGCGGAGTACCCGCTCGGCTCGGCCGACGTGTACTTCCAGAAGACCGCCACCACGTTCGATGTGTCGCTGTGGGGCTACTTCATGCCACTGCGCGCGGGCGCGAAACTGGTGGTCGCCACCCACGACGGCCATCGCGATCCGGCCTACGTGGCGGATGCGATTGCCGCGCACGGGGTTACCGTCACCGACTTCGTGCCGTCCATGCTGACGGTGTTCGCGGCACAGCTGGCGGCGGGCTCGCTGCCGACGCTGCGGGACGTGTTCGTGATCGGTGAGGCGCTGCCGCCGGAAACGGTGACGGCGTGGCGGTCCGTTTCGGATGCGCTGCTGCACAACCTGTACGGGCCGACCGAGGCCGCGGTGTCGGTGACCTACTGGCCCGCGCGCGAGACGGATGTGCGCACCGTGCCGATCGGCTTGCCACAGTGGAACACCCAGGTGTTCGTGCTGGATTCGCGGCTGCGGCCGGTGCCCGCCGGTGTGGCCGGTGAGCTGTACCTCGCCGGTGATCAGCTGGCCCGCGGTTACGTCGCGCGCCCGGACCTGACCTCGGATCGCTTCGTGGCCAACCCGTTCGCGCCCGGTGCGCGGATGTACCGCACCGGCGACCTCGTGGTCTGGCGCGAACCCGCGGATGCGGGCTACCGCCTCGAATACCTGGGTCGCACCGACTTCCAGGTGAAGTTCCGCGGCCAGCGGATCGAGCTCGGCGAGATCGAGACGGCGCTGCTCGCTCATGCCGCGGTGAGCCAGGCGGTGGCGCTGGTGGCCGCGTCGGCGCTGGGCGACCAGTTGGTCGCCTACGTGGTGCCCGCGCCGGGTCAGTCGATCGACCAGCGGACACTGCTGGCCGAGGTCTCGGATGTGCTTCCGGCCTATATGGTTCCGGCGGCCATCGTGGTGCTCGACGCCTTCCCGCTGAATTCGAGCGGCAAGCTCGACCGCAAGGCACTGCCCGAACCGACCTTCAGCACGCGCGAATTCCGCGCCCCGGCAACGCCGGTGGAGGAGATCGTGGCGGGCGTCTTCAGTGACGTGCTCGGTATCGAGCGCGTGGGCGCCGACGACGACTTCTTCGCACTCGGCGGCAACTCGCTGGTCGCCACCCAGGTGGTCGGCCGCCTGAGCGCCGCGATCGGTGGGCGGGTGCCGGTGCGCGCGCTGTTCGAGGCGCCCACTGTCGCGGCCCTGGCGGTGAAGCTGGAGCAGCTGTCCGGTGTGGGCGAGCGGCGGCCGCTGGTCGCCGGTCCGCGACCGGATCCGGTGCCCTTGTCGCTGGCGCAGCAGCGGATGTGGTTCCTGAACCGCTTCGACACCGAGTCGGCGGCCTACAACCTGCCCATCGCGGTCCGGTTGACCGGTGCGCTGGATGTCGACGCGCTGCGGGCGGCCATGGCGGATCTGGTCGGCAGGCACGAGATTCTGCGGACGGTGTACCCGGAGACCGCGGGCGCCCCGGCGCAGGTGATTCTGCCGGTGGCGCAGGCTGTTCCGGCACTGGAGCTGCGGCCGATCGTCGCCGCGGAGCTGGAATCCACGGTGATCGCGGTGATGGCGGCGCCGTTCGACGTCACCGCCGAGGTACCGGTCCGTATCGAGCTGTTCCAGGTGACCGACGCTCCCACGGACGCGAACGAATTCGTGCTGGTACTCGTGGTGCACCACATCGCCGGTGACGGTTCGTCGATGGGCCCGCTGACCCGGGATCTGATGACGGCGTACGCGGCGCGCTCGGTCGGCGAGTCGCCCACGTGGACGCCGCTGCCGGTGCAGTACGCGGACTACTCCATCTGGCAGCGCGAGCTGCTTGGCAGCGAGGACGATCCGGAGTCGTTGGCGGCCAAGCAGATCGCCTACTGGCAGTCGGCATTGGCGGATGTGCCGGATCAGCTGGATCTGCCCTCGGATCGCCCGCGTCCCGCGGTGCAGTCCTTCACGGGCGGCAAGGTCGAGCTGAGCATCGACGCCGAAACGCATCGTGCGCTGGTCGGTTTGGCCAGGGCCGAGGGTGCGACGCTGTTCATGGTGGTGCACACCGCGTTCGCGGTCATGCTCTCGCGCCTGTCCGGAACCGATGACATCGCGATCGGCACACCGATGGCAGGCCGCGGTGAGGCCGTGCTCGACGACCTGATCGGCATGTTCGTCAACACCCTGGTGTTCCGCACCCAGCTGGAGCGCGGCGAGGCGTTCACGGATCTGCTCGGGCGCCAGCGCGAAACGGATATCCAGGCGTTCGCGCATGCGGACGTGCCGTTCGAGCGGTTGGTCGAGGTGCTGAACCCGGTGCGGTCGCAGGCGCGCCATCCGCTGTTCCAGGTGGGCCTGTCGTTCCAGAACCTGGCGCGGACCACGCTGGAACTGCCCGGACTCACGGTGGCCGGATTCGATATCGACACCCAGCTCTCGCAGTTCGATCTGCATCTGATCGTGGCGGACAGCTACGACGAGGACGGCACTCCGTCGGGGATCGGCGGGTACTTCACCTATGCCACCGATCTTTTCGACGCGGATACCGTCCGTGGCTTCGCCGATCGCTTCGCTCGTGTGCTCGCCGAGATCATCGCGGCGCCGCGCTCGGCTGTCGGCGATCTCGAGATCATGGCCGCGGATGAACGCCGCGAACTGGTCTCCGGCCGGAATGCCACAGCGCACCAGGTGGATTCGTCCGCGACGCTGGCCTCGCTGCTGGATCGGACCGTGGCGGCCACGCCGGACGCGGTGGCGCTGGTCGGCGACGACGGCGCTGCCGTTACCTACGGCGAGCTCGACTCCCAGGTGAATCGTCTTGCCCGGCACCTGATTTCGCTGGGTGTCGGACCGGAGGCGCGGGTGGCGCTCGCGCTGCGCCGCTCGGTGGATCTGGTGGTCGCGATGTACGCGGTGACCCAGGCCGGTGGCGCGTACGTGCCGCTGGATCCGGATCAGGCGGGTGAGCGGACCGACTACATTCTCGAAACCGCTCGGCCGCTGTGTGTGGTGACCAACGCCGACACCGATTTCCAGACCTCGGTGACCGACGTCGTCCGGATGGACGAACTCGCGGACGTCACGGACGCGCCGATCGCCGACGCGGAGCGGATCGCGCCATTGCGCGCGGCGAATACGGCGTACGTGATCTTCACCTCGGGTTCTACCGGTCGCCCGAAGGGTGTCGCGGTGCCACATGCGGCGATCGTCAACCAGTTGCTGTGGAAGACGAGCGAATTCGGTCTCGGCGCCGAGGACGCGGTGCTGCTCAAGACGGCCGCGACCTTCGACCTCTCGGTGTGGGAGTTCTGGTCGGCGGCGGTTTCCGGTGGCCGACTGGTCATCGCGTCGGCCGACGGACATCGCGATCCGTCCTACCTCAACACGCTGATGCGCGGTACCGCCGTCACCACCCTGCATGTGGTGCCGTCGATGTTGGATGCCCTGCTGATCGAATCGGACGGACAGCTGCCCGAGTCGTTGCGCCGGGTGCTGGCCATCGGTGAGGCGCTGCCCGCCGCGACGGCGCAGCGGTTCCGGGAGTCGAACGCGGCCAGCCTGTTCAACCTCTACGGTCCGACCGAGGCCGCGGTCTCGATCACCAACCACGAAGTGACCGATGCGGACACCGTCTCGGTGTCGATCGGTGCGCCGGAGTGGAACAGCCGTGTCTACGTGCTGGATTCGCGGTTGCGTCCGGTGCCGGTGGGTGTTTCGGGTGAGTTGTATCTGGCCGGTACGCAATTGGCCCGCGGCTACTTCGGCCGGGTCGATCTGACCGCGGAGCGGTTCGTGGCCGATCCGTTCGAATCCGGCGCCCGGATGTACCGCACCGGTGACCTGGTGGCCTGGAATGCGCACGGTGAGCTGGAGTACCGCGGCCGCACCGACTTCCAGGTGAAGATCCGCGGTTTCCGCATCGAGCTCGGCGAGATCGAGGCGGCGCTGCTGCGGCAGACCGCGATCGCGTCGGCCGCGGTCCTCGCGCATACCGATCCGGCACTCGGTGACCGCTTGGTCGCCTATGTGGTTCCGACCACCGGCGAATTCGACAAGGGTGCGGTGCAGTCGGCATTGGCCGCCGAGTTGCCGTCGTATATGGTGCCGAGCGCCTTCTTGGCGCTGGACGCCCTGCCGCTCAATGCGAACGGCAAACTCGATCGAAACGCTTTGCCGCAGCCCACCTTCGAACATGCCGCCTTCCGCGCGCCGGTTTCTCCGGTCGAGCAGATCGTGGCCGGTGTGTTCGCCGATGTGCTCGGCATCGAACGGATCGGCGCCGACGACGACTTCTTCGCACTCGGCGGTAACAGCATCCTGTCGATCCAGCTGGTATCGCGGGCGAAGGCACAGGGCGTGGTGTTCTCCGTGCGTGACGTCTTCGACCAGCGCAGCGTCGCCGGACTCGCCTCGATCGCGTCCTCGGCCGCGGATCTGCGGCAGGCGACCATGGCCGAGCTGCCCGGCGGTGGGATCGGCGAGATCCCGCTGCTGCCCGGCATCGCGGCGGTATTGGCGAACGACACGGCGTACCAGCGCTTCTCCTACGAGGCGGCGGTGGCACTGCCGAGCGAACTCGACGGGGATCGGCTGCGTGCGGCGATCGCCGCCCTGGTCGACCGGCACGATGCACTGCGCACCCGGTTGCGCAGGGTCGACGAGGTCTGGGAATTCGAAGCGCTCGAGCGCGGTGCCATCGATATCGATGCGCTGGTGCACGAGGTGGCCTTCGATACCGCCCTCGACGACGACTACGGCTATGACGAGCTCATGCGCCTGGCCGACAACGAACGCGCGGCCGCCGCGGATCGCCTCGATCCGGCCAACGGTGTGATGGCGCAGTTCGTGCGCTGCACCGCCGACCGGCTCGATGGCGGCAACTTCATGCTCGTCGTTATGCACGGCTTCGTGGCCGATCCGAAGTCCCTGGGCATCCTGACCGGCGATCTGCTCGATCTGATAGCCGACGACCAGGTCGCCCTGCCGGAGGTCGGTACCTCACTGCGGCGTTGGGCATACGGCCTGACCGAGCAGGCGACCGGCCGCGCCGCCGAACTGCCGTTCTGGCAGGAGGTTTCGGCCACACCCGATCCGCTGCTCGGCGCGCGGGCCTTCGATCCGGCGCTGGACACCGTCGCCACGACGCGACGGGTTCGTATCGAGGTGCCGACGGAGATCTCCGAGGTCCTGCTCACCACGGTTCCGTCGCGGTTCCACGGCGGCGTGCCGGACGGGCTGCTGTCGGCATTGGCCATGGCACTGGTGCGCTGGCGCGGTGCGGAGCACGGATCGGATGTGCTGATCCGGCTCGACGGTGACGGCCGGGCGGCGGTCGACGGTGCCGAATTGTCGCGCACCGTGGGCGCTTTCACCGCCGTCTATCCGGCCCGGCTCGCGCTGAGCGGGATCGATCTGGCCGAGGCGTTCGACGGCGGCGCTGCCGCCGGTTCGATCATCAAGTCGGTGAAGGAGCAGCTGCTCGCGGTGCCCGATCAGGGCGTCGGCCACGGGCTGCTGAATCTGCCGCTGGCGGGTCAGGTCGGCTTCCGGTACCAGGAAGCGGCGATCAAGACCGAGCGGGATGCCACCATGCCCGCGAACGGTGCGCTCGATATCGCCGTCACCGTCGGCGACGAGGACGATGGTCCGCGGTTGCTGGCCACCTTCGAGTTCCCGGTCGGGCTGCTGTCTCCGGAGCAGGTGCAGGAGTTGGCGGAGCTGTGGGTTGCCGCGCTGACCGCGCTGGCGAAGCACGCGCAGCGGCCGGATGCCGGTGGTCATACGCCGTCGGATCTGCCGTTGGTGCAGGTCGGCCAGGCCGATATCGACCTGTGGGAGCAGACCTACCCGGGCCTCGACGACGTCTGGCCTGTCTCGCCGCTCCAGTCCGGTCTGCTCTTCCACGCGCTGATGACCACGGCCACCGTGGACGTCTACACCATGCAGGCCGTGGTGCAGCTGGCCGGAGCGGTCGATGTGGCGCGGTTGCACGCGGCCGCGCAGGCGATCCTGGATCGATACCCGAACCTGCGCACCGCATTCGTCACCGATTCCACCGGTCAGGTCCGCCAGGTCGTGCTCGATCGGATCGAAGTGCCCTGGCGCATAGAGGATCTCACCGATGTGCCGGAGGCGGAGCGGGTCGCCGAACTGCGTCGACGGATCGATGCCGACCATGCCGACCGCTTCGATATGTCCAGCCCGCCGCTGGTGCGTTACACGCTGTTGCGCACCGCGGCCGAGGAATGGACGCTGGCGATCACCACGCACCACGTGCTGATCGACGGCTGGTCGATGCCGCTGCTGATGCGGGATCTGCTGGTGCTCTACGCGACGCGCGGCGATCAGTCGGCACTGCCGCAGGTCTCCTCCTACCGCGACTTCCTGGACTGGCTCGCCACTCGCGATCAGGACGTGTCGCTGCGGGTCTGGGCCGATGCCTTCGACGGTGCGACCGAACCGACCGAATTGGCGCCGCCCGCGCGGACGGCCGAGACCTACGAGACCGCCAAACTGATCACCGAGATCGATGCCGACCGCACCCGTCAGCTGACCAAGCACTGCGCCGAACTCGGCATCACGGTCAACACGCTGGTGCAGGCGGCCTGGGGCATCCTGCTCGGCAGGCTCACCGGCCGCGCCGATGTGGTCTTCGGCGCCACGGTGTCGGGTCGGCCCGCCGAACTGCCAGGCGTGGAATCGATGGTCGGTCTGTTCATCAACACGCTCCCGGTCCGGGTGCGCATCGATGACCGCGCGACCATCGACGATCAGCTCGAGCGGTTGCAGCGCGACCAGACCGAGCTGCTCGACCACCACTACGTCGGCCTGTCCGATATCCAGCGGGCCGCCGGAATCGCCTCGCACTTCGACACCCTGCTGGTGTTCGAGTCCTACCCGATCGATCGGGAGGCGATCGCCGCGGCGAGTTCGATCGACGGCATGTCGGTGACCGGTGTGGGCATGGAAAGCGCGACGCACTACCCGCTCACCCTGCAGGTGACCGCGGAGTCCACCCTCGAATTCACCTTCGAGTACCTGCTCAGCCGTTTCACCGCCGAAGAGGTGGAAACCTTGTCCACCAGGCTGATTCGGGTGCTGGACGCTCTGCTCGGTGATCCGGCCGGACTGGTCGGCGATATCGATATCCTCGATGCCGGTGAGCGGGCCCGCCTGCTCGTCGAATCCGGTATCGCGGCAACGGCGCCCGCACCGGAACCGGTGGGCCGCGTCGGTGCGCGCACGGTGTCGCGGGTGCTCGCCGAGGTGGTCGAGGCCGATCCCGAGGCGCCCGCGCTGCTGGTGGACGGCGACGAAATCGCCTACCACGCCCTGGATCGCCGTTCCTCGCAGCTGGCCCGGGTGCTCATCGCACACGGCGCCGGACCCGGCGACGTGGTGGCCCTTGCGCTGCCGCGTTCGGAGGATGCGGTGGTCGCGGTCTGGGCCATCCAGAAGGCCGGTGCCGCCTGCCTGTTCGCCGGTGATCTCTCCGCCGCCGAAATGGCAACCGCCGGAGCCGGTTTCGGTATCACGCTGGAACCGGCCGACGGCCCGATCAACTGGCTGGTCCCGAGCGATCCCGCGGTCCAGGCCGAATTGGCCGCCGCCCCATCGCACCCGGTCTCCTACGCCGATCGGGTCCGCCCGCTCGCCGAGGAACACCCGGCCTTCGTGATCCTCACGGCCGACGGGGCGGTACGCGCCTTCAGCCAGACCGAGGCACTCGAACAGGCCGAGCAGGTCCGCTCGGAGTACGACATCGATTACGAGTCGACAACCTTCACCACCGCCATCTCGGGTCGAGCCGCATTCCTGGAGTCCATGACAGCCGCCGTCGCCGGTGCGTTGTCGGTACTGCCCGGCGCGGACGACATCGCGGACGACCTGGCCGACGGCGAGGTCACCCACTGGTTCGTCACGGTGGGCGAGGCGACCGATGCAGCCGACGAGGACGTGCGAATCGTGATCGTTGAGTAACCGAGACCACCCGGCGGTACACGAAGGTAAGAGCCCCGCACCTCGAAAGATGAAGGTGCGGGGCTCTTATCTTTCCGGTTCTACTACCGACCGCCGTCTCGATGCACAACAGAAAACCCCCGACCGATCGGTCGGGGGTTTGCGTATCTGCGGCTCTGTCTCAGCTTCGCGGAAATCCGAGGTCGGATTCCCCGAGGAACGTGTACTCGCCTTCGTTGGCTTCGAGCAGACGACCCGCGAATGTCATCGCCTCGATAAGGGCCTGTACCGCATCCACACCGAAGATAGCCCGGGTCAAGGGCTCTGCCTCTATGCCTTCGATCCGGACGGGGCATGAGTAAGAACCGCCTTCGGATGGCGTCGGCTTCCCGAACGTGACGACCACGGGATCGTCCCCCTTGCGGAGTTCGCGGGTCGCGATCGGTTCCCCAAGCTCCCAGGTCATCGCCATGGCCGCATCCTATCCGGCCGTCCCGAGAACGGCGGGTGTGTCTGGTCCGTAGTTCTCCGGACGCATGGGATCTGACACACACCCGCACGGCGGCGGAACCTTCCCGGAGAGACAGTCCGCATACCACTGGTTCGCAGCTTGCATGCAGGCGGCCGACCTGCGCTTATTGCATTCCGGCACAAGGTAGTTGTAGTAGTGGGCATCACAGGCGGCTTTGTCTACGCCGTTGACCTGCACGACAGCCTTCGTGCAGTGCGCCGCCGCGAGCGTTGCAGCGGGCGCGCTCGGAGTGGCGGGCAGACCGGCCGATAGGCCGATACCGAGAATGACTACGGACCGGGTCACTAGGTTTCGCATGATTCTTCCTCACGAGTCGAGAAATACTGTTACGCAATGTTTTTCCCATTTCGAGTGGCTGACCGACCGGAGCTGATCAGTACTCCCCTGATGCGTCGGACCTCATCCCGTCCGCGTCCTCACATTCGATCCGTTCGCGGATTCCCCTGACGGACTGGTTCTTCGGAGTCTGTTCCGGCCACACGATCACTCCGACCGTCACCGCCAGCGGTAGTCCGATCGCGACAACCCAGCCGAGCACGATCACGGCAGATCTTGGAGCAGCCGCAGCACCGTGGCGCACGTCTCGGCGTCGGCAGGTTCGACAGGGCTGACGCGGTGATCCACGACGGCAGCACCCGGAACCCGTTGCGATAGCACACGATCGGCTGGAGTCGGCAACTCCAGGTACACACCCGGACCGTCATTTTCGTCGCCGTAATCGGCGACCTCCAACAACCCGCCTGGGAACACGAACAGTCGTGTGCACCTGTCCATCTCGACTCCTGTAGTCCGGTGTTGGAAGGCGCCCCGTGACCGGTTGGCGTCACATGTCACGGGGGCCAGCTCAGACGCTAGGGAGCCCATAACCGTAGCTGCTAGTAATTTGACGGAACTTGACAAAGTTTGGTTTATCGGCGAAATAGTCAGTCGAAATGGGGCACCATTGCCTGTGGGGGTGTCACACACGGTCACACTCCTAGACGGGAGCCAAGATCATGCGCGTAGAGTTCCTGGGCAGCGGCGGGTCAGGACAAGGCCATTGCCCGACGTTGTACTCCACCGACCAAGACAGCTACCTCGTCCAGGGGTGGCAAACCGACTACCTCGGCACTATCGAGATTCCACACTTGCTACTCGGATTCGCTGAGCCGGATACGTTCGTCGGGGCAAATATGACCGACACTGGCCGGGGAACATTCACCCTCGCTGGCCGACCGATTACGGATGCTGAGACGCTGGATCAACTCGACCTAGCCGAGGACGAAACGGCAATCGAGGTGCCGAGGCGAGAAAGGAAGTTCTACGGTGAGGCTGCTGCAAGGCGAAGCGTTCTGGGATCTGTTTCGACAAGCTGAGCGCTCAGCGTTCCACCTCGAAAGCAAGGACGCCTACGACGTTGACGACGAGAATCCGCAGCTCGACCGGTTCCTTGCTGGACACAGAG
>NZ_BDBY01000014.1 GCF_001613225.1 Nocardia pseudovaccinii NBRC 100343 | reverse complement strand
CGATCACACCCGAGAACGCCGACGCCGGGGAGGACATCCGTTACGTCCCAAGGCATCTCGCCGGAGAACTTCCGGCAGATGACTGGTGGCTGTACGACGATTCGCTGGTCGCCTTCAACGTCGTTGACACCAACGGGTCCGGGGTCGGGGGCGTCACGACCGACGACCCGCAGATAGTCGCCTACTGCCGCAGCATCCGAGACCGGCTGTGGAGGCTGGCTACGCCCTACGCCGAGTTCGCACACGCCACGCTGTGACCAACTCGGTTCATGAACAGCGGGAAGCGCTCGGGAAGCGCCTCCGCGAGATCAGGAAGGATGCCGGACTCACCGGACGCCAGCTCGCCGCTTTGGCGGGCTGGCACGAGTCGCTTGTGTCCAAGATAGAAACCGGCCACCGAACGCCTACCGAGGCGCAACTACGCGCGTACTGTGCCCACACGGACACCAAGGGCCAGTTGTCCGACCTCGTTGCGACCGTCCGCAACATCGAATCGGCGTACCTCGAGTACAAACGCCTGCTATACACCGGCACCAAACGCCGACAACAACAGTCGGTAACGCTTGCCGAACAGGCCAAGCTCATGCGGATCTACGAACCGGTGCTGATCCCGGGAATGCTTCAGACCGCCGAGTACGCTGAGGCGGTACTACGACGGGTCACCGAGTTCTACCGGATACCCAACGACGTAGACCAAGGCGTATCGAAACGGCTTGAACAGCAGAAAGTCCTCTATCGCGGTAATCACCGATTCCACATCCTGATCACTGAACAGTCGTTGTCTACGACCGTGGGCAACGACGAGGTCATGATCGGTCAACTAGACCGGCTCCTAGCTGTCATGGGGCTACCTCGGATGCTGTTCGGTGTGGTGCCGTCGGATGCCGAATGGCTTACGCCTGCAACCAACTTCGTTATGTTCGATGACCGAATGGTGATGGTTGAAGCGATCACAGCAGAGCTGACCATCACTCAACCCCGAGAGATCGCGCTATACGCCCGAGCGTTCGAGACGCTTGCAGGGCAGGCTGTGACCGGCAAGGATGCTCGGGCGTTGGTCGGGACCGCGCTCAGCCGCTGGCGTAGCAAGCCCTAGATTTCGCTCGGTTGTCCGGCTCTTTGAATACCGCTGCGGATGCCATCGACAACAAAGGCCGACGAACCACAATGCGAAAGCCGTTGCCTCGCTGGGCAACGGCTATCACTCGTTTGCGGATCAGGCCGTGGTCGAGACCCGGTTGAACATGCGTCCCGCCATATCCGCGCCCACGATACGGCCGGTTTCGTCGCGGGTGAAGAAACCGCGCTGGCCTTGTAGGCCGCCACCGGTGACGATGTATTCGTCGCGGTTGCCGGGCAGGAGGCCGAGACCGGCTACGGGGAGATCTGGGGGGAGCTCGGCTTCGGATACGGCGCGGACTTCGGGTTTGATTCCGCAGGCCACTGTCAGGCCCGACTCATCGGTGCCGATGGTGAGTGTCATGGCGTCGATTTCGTAGTCGCCGATGATCTCCTCGGCTCGTGCCGCATTGAAGGGGAGCGGTTCGGGATCCTTGTCGATCAAACCGAGGTAATGCTCGAGCGCCCAGCGCGCCACGGCCTGATTGAATTGGATGCCGTCGTCGGGGCCCGCATTGGACATGACGGTGATGGCGAAATTCCGCTCTGGCACGGTGACGAGTTCAGCGAATTGGCCGTTCGACGATCCACCGTGGGCGGCGACTCGCACACCGTCCACGGCGCGCAGGAACCAGCAGATGCCGAAGGCGTCGCCGAGCGAGCTGCCGTGCAACTCGACGGTCTGCTCCTTCATCCGGGCCAACACCTCGGCGGGCACCACGCGTTCACCGCTTTCGGTGTGGCCGTCGCCGAGTTGAAAACGCGCCCACCGTAATTGGTCGGCGACCGAGGAGACGATGCCACCGCCCGGATTATTGGCGCGGGTGTCCTTCCACTGGCTTGCGACCGTCAGCGCGCCGTCCGCACCGCGATTGTGTCCGACCGCGAAACGCCGAGTCATGATCTCGCTCAACAGATAGCGACTGTGCGACAGCCCGATCGGGTCGAGCAATAACTGCGCGACCGCCTTTTCGAAGGTCAGCCCGGTGACCTTCTCGATGACCCGCCCGAGCAGGTTGTACCCGGCCTGCGAATAAGAGGCGCGTGCACCGACCGGCCCAATCTGATCCAACTCCTTCAGTCGCGCCACATACTCGGCCAGCGCGTCATCTCCATCGCCGGTCTCGACGATCAGCCGAATCCCAAGCCCCGCAGTGTGATTGAGCAGATTGAGCACCGTCATCTCCGCCGCTGCCGAATCATCGCCGAGCATCAACTCCGGCACATACCGCCGCACCGGCGCATCCAACTCGACCTTGCCCTCCGCGACCAGCCGCATCACCGCCGTCGCGGTGAACGTCTTACTCACCGACCCCAACACGAACATCGTGTCCCGATCCACCGGCACCGGATTCTCGATACTCGTCACCCCATGCGGGGCGAAAATCTCCCGCCCATCGACCCAAACCCCCACCGCAGCCCCCGGCACCCCGAACTTTGCCGCCATCCCCGCAACGAATTCCCCCAGCTCAACGTCAGTCATCGTCCAACCCTTTCGGTCCTGTCCGCCACCCTGGAGAAGTCCCCCGTGCGGCCTGCCAGAACCATGCCCACCCCCACTGACACGCCGCTGACACGGCGCGCAGAGCTAGGGTCGTACGGAGTCTCAGACGTGATCGTGCCTGTTCGACGTGGGGGTGCCCGAATGCGGATTCCGCGGTCCGGCCATTGGACGGCCGAGGATCTCGATCTCATGCCCGAGAACGGATTGCGATACGAGGTGCTGAATGGTCAGCTCATCGTCAGTCCTGCTCCGACGCTCGGACATCAGTATCTGATCACTTGGTTGGTCCGGGCTCTCGAAAACGCGCTGCCTTCTGGTTCTTTCGTTCTCGCGGGGGTGGGCGTACTGATCGGCGACGACGAGCCCATTCCCGACCTGATGGTGGCGACCGGCCCGATCGACTGGGACGACCGCGGTGTCCCTGTCGAACAGGTGAAACTGGTCGTCGAAGTCGTCTCCAAATCGACGACGCTGCAGGACCGCATGGTCAAGCCCGTGCTCTATGCCGCAGCTCGAATCCCCAACTACTGGCGCGTCGAGATCAATCCGTTCAAAGGTCAGCTCCCCGACGAAAAGTTGCCGATCCTGTTCGCACACGCCCTCGGTGCGGACGACACCTACGAGCGGACGCACCGGGTGGCGGCCGGAGATACCGCCACCCTGCGCAGTCCCTTCGAATTCACCGTGGATCCGGCTTCACTGATGCCCTGAGCCGGACTTATCACGGGCAGGTACGTGTGCGAGCAGTTCATCGACCGACCATTGGTCATCGGCGTGCGCACCGAGTTTGCTCGCGATAACACGTCCGTCGGGGGCGATGAGGAAGTCGCCGGGAAGGCCTAGGCGGCCGCCTTCGGGTTCTGCTGGGGGAGCGGGCTTTTCCTTGCGGAGGACGGCCATGGTCGCGGTGGTGACGCCGCGGATTATGGCGGACCAGGCGCGGGGGTCGAGCAGGGCGCGGGGTTCGGCTTCGATGCCGAATTCGCGGTAGAGGGTTCGGGTCGGGTCGGCGATCAGGTCGAAGGGGAGGTCGCCTTCGTATTTGCGCAATTCGGCTGCGCTGGAATGGAATACGACGACCTCGCGGATATCGGCGGCGAGGATTTCGGCGTGCCGGACCGCGAACGAGCGCAGGTGCAGGTTGCAGATCGGGCAGCCGGCGAAGCGGCGGAACTGCAGGTGGATCAGGCAATCCTGGTCCGGAATCCGAATTGTGCTGTCGGCGATGGTGACCAGTTCTCGGGCGGGCACCGTGGTCGGCATTGGCATGAAAAACTCCCTTCGTAGGTGTACGACGTACGCCTACGACCAGTATGCGCGTACCTTGTACGCTGTCAACCCGTGCCCCGCCCTCGCTCGCTGACCAGCGCCGCCATCGCGGCCGCCGCCGTCGCGGTGCTCGACCGCGACGGTCTGTCCGGCCTCACCATGCGCGCGGTCGCGAAGGAACTCCGCATCGCCACCATGGGCCTCTACCGCTACGTCGCCGACCGCGACGAACTCGAGCTGCTGGTCGTCGACCATCTCCTGGCCGATATCGATCTCACGCCACCGGCCGACCCGGACTGGCGCGACCGCATCGCGGCCCTATTGGACCGCATGCGCACGACGGTATCCGCCCACCCGGCCGCGATCCCGCTGGTCGTGCGCCACCGCCAGTCCGCCCCCAATAGCTTGCGCTGGATCGAGGCGATGCTGACCGTCCTCGCCGATGCGGGTTTCACCGGCATCGGCCGAGTCCTGGCCCAACGCACCCTCATGGCCTTCCTGCTCGGCCACCTCGAGAACGAGCATTACGGCCCACTCTCCGGCGCGGGCACCGCGGCGATGGCCCAACTCATGCCCGCCGACTATCCGCTACTCGTCCAAACCGCCACAGAAGCCCGAAATATAGATGCCGACACCGAATTCCGCCTCGGCCTCGAAACGGTCCTGCGCGGTCTGGCCCCCTGAATCTCGGCTAGTGCCACCAGGGCGGCGTATCTCCGTCGTTGGGCCGGGAACTAGTCATGCGGAGTCCGAGTGCTCTCGAGAACATCACCAGCGGTCAGCTGGCACGGACAAGCCCTGGAATGGACATGGTCGCCCCCATGATGCGGTGACCCGCATCGTTCAGATGCAGACCGTCGCCACTGTCCAGATCGGATCGAATGAAGTCGGGATCATTCGGATCTTCGACAGCGGCAGCCACATCGAACACGGCGTCGAAAATGCGGGTGGTGCGGAGCCATTCGTTGACCGCACGGCGCACCACCCGCCCCTCGGCGACATTGAGGTCCGGATAGATGACGCCTGCGAAGGGGCCGATGGTGTTGGCGTACACCGTGAGTCCGGCCGCATGCGCACGTCCGGCCAATTGCCGGAAACCGGCGATGAGCGCCTCGGCAGACGATGTGCTGTTGTCGAGGATCAGATCGTTGATACCGAAGTTCAGCACGACGTGGGTAACGCCGGGAACTGCGAGCACATCGCGGTCGAAACGGGCCAGTCCGTGTTCGCCGATCTGGTCGGTCAGCAATCGGGTGCCGCCGATGCCCTGATTGAGAACCCAACCGCTGGTGAGGCGTTCGTTGAGGACGTCGACTGAACGATGGTTCGCACCCGATGTGGACCCGACGCCTTCGAACCAGGAGTCGCCGAACGCGACGACGATCGGGCCGTTCGTCGTGGTGAGCACGTCGACACCGGTCACATAGAAGCGCGAGGTCGTCTCCTCGGCTTCGGATAGCGCGAGTGCGGCGACCTGGTCGCCAGCGGCCACGAAACCGGATTCCATCGGCAGATGCGAAAAGGGTGCCAGGCCAGTCTCTTCCGGCAAGTAGATACTCAGCACCAGATCCGTACCCGCCGTCGTCGCGAACTCGACCGGGTCGCTGACGATATCGGCGCCCGCCGGAATGGTCACTGAAACCTCGCCGTCGAAACGCAGCTCGGTATCGGTCTCCGCGACGATCTCCGCCCCGGACTTGCGCACCGCGATCCGTGCCGCGCCGATGGTCACCGGCGTCGCACCATAGCGGTTCGTCAGCCGCACCCGCAGCTGCTCGCCGCCCCCGACCAGGTGCAACACCTGGCGCACCGTCTCATCGGCGAAGCCGCGCGGCTCGGCCAAACGAATCCGCTCGGTGGGGTCGACCAGCGTGGAGCGGAAGCCCGCGACCCAGTGCGAAGAGGTAGTCATCGGATTCTCCATTTAGTTGCGGTGAGGAATATTGCGATGACAACAATCTAGCGCATATGTTCCGCATGTCAACTATCCCCGCCGCAACTATCTCGGCTAAGCTCGCTACCGTGGACGCAGAACTCTTCGACGATCCCAGGCTCACCACCATGGGCCTGCTCTACGAGGCGTACGACGGCCTGACCCGAAAGTTGGAACCGACCTGGAAGAAACACGGTCTGTCCGGCCTCGATGTCAACGCGCTGATGCGCCTGAGCCGTTCACCGGAGCGTCGCCTGCGCATGACCGATCTCGCCGCCCAGACCAACCTGTCCACCAGCGGCGTCACCCGACTGGTCGACCGCCTGCAGCGCAACGGTTTCGTGCGCCGCGAGCTCGACTCGGTCGACCGCCGAAGCTCCTACGCGGTCCTCACCGCCGCCGGTGCGACCCGCCTGGCCCGCGTACTCCCGGACTACCTCGAGGTCATCGAGCGCTGGTTCACCGGTCTGCTGCCCCCCGACCAACTCGACGCCTTCGTCGGCGGTCTGCGCACGATTCGCGACCAGGTGAGTCCGGAAGCCACTGCGCGCGAACCCGACTGAACACCGCACGGCCAGCCGCTCCAGGGCGGATTCCCGGCATTCGGCGAAGTGTGGGGGCAGCGGTCGAATCCGCCCCCGATCACCGTCGCCGAGGTGGCCGGACTCGCCGTGCCAGGTGCGGTTGTGGGATCGAGGCTGTCGCCGTGTGACCGCTACTCGATCGCCGCGGTAAGGCGATTGGTGAGTTCGCGGACGTGGGCAATCAGTTCGGGGGGTTCGTGGATTCGGCAGTTGAAGCCGAAAGTTGCTATGTAGATGGCGAGTTCGTCGAGGGAGTTGGAGCCGGTGCGGAGGAGGCAGCTTCGGTCGTCGATGGCCTCGATGACGCCGACGGTCGGGGCGACGCGTTCTGCGGCGACTTGGGCGGGTACGTACAGGGTGACGCGGGCGACATAGCGGTAGGGGGAAGTCGTTGTGCCACTGGTGACGTAGTGGGCGAGGTCGGTTTCGGGTGGCTCGCGCGGGGTGAAGCGGGGGCCGGTGGGAATGCGCGGGTGCAGGCGGTCGACGCGATAGGTACGCCAGTCCGCGCGGTCGACATCCCAGCCGATGAGGTACCAGTGTCGGCCGGTGTGCACCAGGCGATGTGGTTCGGCGGTCCGCAATGATGTTGTGTCGCTGTGGGTTCGGTAGTCGAAGCGCAGACGGTGATTATCGCGGATGGCACCTGCGATCGCGGTCAGCGCGTCGGGATCGACGGTGGGTCCCGCGGAAGGCACTGTGACGGTGACCGATTGGAGCAGGCTGACTCGATGCCGCAGCCTCGACGGCAGTACCTGCTCGAGTTTGGTGAGCGCTCGCAAAGAGCTGTCCGCGATGCCCGCGATGGTGCCGCCCGCCGCGGTGCGCAGCCCGACGGCAACGGCGACCGCCTCATCGTCGTCGAGCAGCAGCGGCGGCAGTTTCGCACCCGCCCCGAGGCGATATCCCGCCACACCGGCGGTCGCGTCCACCGGATAGCCGAGATTGCGCAACTTATCGATATCGCGGCGCACCGTGCGCACATCGACCTCGAGGCGTTCGGCGAGTTCGGTGCCGGTCCAGTCGCGAGGCGTCTGCAGCAACGACAGCAATCGCAGCAGGCGCGCGGAGGTTTCCAACATGGCTGAAAGTCTGCCGCAAACCTAGGACCGAAGCTGTCCTAGCTGGCTCATAGTGTGGTTCTCATGAGCACAGAAATCACCCCGTTCCGCATCGAAATCCCCGAGCAGCAGCTCGTTGACCTGCGCAATCGTCTCGACAATGCGCGCTGGCCCGCACCGCTGCCCGGCGACGGCTGGGAGACCGGCGTGCCGACCACCTGGCTGCGCGAACTGGTCGACTACTGGCGCACCGGCTACGACTGGCGCGCCGCCGAGGCCCAGCTCAACACCTATCCGCAATTCACCACCGAGATCGACGGGCAGCGCATCCACTTCCTGCACGTCCGTTCGCCCGAGCCCGATGCCATGCCGTTGTTGGTGACGCACGGCTGGCCCGGTTCGGTCGTCGAATTCCTCGACGTGATCGGACCGCTCACCGACCCGCGCGCCCACGGTGGCGATCCCGCCGACGCATTCCATCTGGTCATTCCATCGCTGCCGGGTATCGGATTCTCGGGTCCGGTCGCCGAGAGCGGCTGGACGACCGAGCACATCGGCGCGGCCTGGGCGGAGCTGATGCGCAGGCTCGGTTACGAACGCTACGGCACCCAGGGTGGCGACGTCGGCGCCGCGGTGAGCCCGCAGGTCGGGCGAGTCGCACCGGATCGTGTTGTCGGCGTGCACGTCAACGGTCCCGGACCGATCAATACACAGCAACTCGACGAGGAAGAGTTGGCGAGTCTGACCGATCTCGAACGCGACCGGATCCGGCGCATCGAGGCATTCATGCGCGAGGAGTACGGCTATATCGCGATTCAGTCGACCCGCCCGCAGACCTTGGCGTACGGGCTGGTGGATTCACCGGTCGGCCAACTCGCCTGGATCATGGACAAGTTCCGGGAGTGGACCTATCCGCGAAATGTCGACCCGGACAAGATCATTGATCGCGATCGGCTGCTGACCAATGTGATGCTGTACTGGCTCACCGGCACCGCGGGCTCGGCTGCTTACGTCGTCTATGCACAGGCAGGAACCTGGGGCGCGCCCAAGCCGAACTCCGGTGTGCCGACCGCGGGCCTGGTTCTGGCCCATGACGTCGCCATTCGCCGTTACACCGAAACCGAGAGCACCATCACCCGCTGGAACGATGTGGATCACGGCGGGCATTTCGCGGCCCTGGAGGAACCGGTGTTGCTGACGAACGATATTCGCGAGTTCTTCCGCGACCTGCGCTGAAAAGTTGGGCCTGTTCCGGCATGTCGCGGCCGGAGCAGGCTCACAATCAATGGCAGCACGACGGTGGCAATGCAGAGGTGAGCGCCATGAGTGAGCCGAGACGGATTACTCAGCAACATCGGGAAGACTTCTGGCGGAGCTGCGGCTGGTCACCGGGTCTGCCGGAGGCCGAACGACGCCATATCGAGGAACTCTGGGATGACGAGTCCATCGATATGGCGGAGCTCTTCGGCTGGTAACGCGTGATCAGGCGGTGAGTTCACCTGCCTGCCGCCAAGAGTCGCGCTCGGCGGCAAAAGCTTCGGCTTGGACCGCGCGGAATTCGTCGATGGATTCGGTATTGTCGGCGAGGAACTTTCGATAGTCGGCGAGCGCGAACGCACCATCCTCGGCCCGCACCTGGATCTTGCCCGCCGCGAAATCGCCGCGCAGGTCGAGGAGTTCATCGGCCTCGACCGGATACCAGTGGATTCGGTCGAAATAGCGCAGCAGCCAAGGGGATTCGTCGCTCACGGTGCCGGGGTGACGATGGTTCCAGACTTGGGTTGTGCGGCCGACGAATTGGTAGCCGCCGGGGCCTTCCATCCCGTAGATACACAGGTACGCGCCGCCGATGCCGACGGCATTCTCGGGAGTCCAGGTGCGGGCCGGGTTGTACTTGGTGGTGACGAGCCGGTGGCGTGGGTCGGTCGGGGTGGCGACCGGTGCGCCGAGATAGACGTCGCCGAGACCGAGGACCAGGTATTCGGCCCCGAAGACGGTGTCGTAGACGTCCTGTACCGAAGCCGATCCGTTCATGCGCCGGATGAATTCGATATTCCACGGGCACCAAGGTGCGTCCGCGCGCACGCCGTGCACATAGCGGGTGATCGCCTCCCGCGTCGCTGGATCGTCCCAGGACAGCGGCAGGTGCACGGTGCGGCTCGGCACCACGAGTTGGTCGGAAGCTGGGATGTGCTGTTCGGCCTCGGTGAGCAGATCGAGCAGCGTCGAGACCGGCATGACCGCCGGATCGACGCGGATCTGCAGCGAACGGACACCCGGCGTCAGCTCCGTCACGCCGCGCACACCGATCTCGAGCAGGTGCTGGTGCAAGGCGTGCACGCGGGCGCGCAGCCCGAGATCCAGTGTCATGGCACCGTATTCGACGAGGACGCCGTCATCTCCCTGACGGCGGTAGGTCACCCCGGTCTCGTCGTCGACATCGGTACGGCGCAGCACACCGTCATCGCCGTCGCCGCCGGGGGAGAGGACCGTGGGCCACGCGGCGCGCCTGGCGGGACCGAGTTCGCGAACCGAGGCGGCGCGATCGCTGCGGATCGGGACGAAGCGTACGGCATCGCCGGGGGCGAGCTGACCGAGTTTCCATCGGTCGGCGGCGACCACCGTCACCGGGCAGACGAAGCCGCCGAGGCTGGGTCCGTCGGGGCCGAGCAGGATCGGCGTATCGCCGGTGAAGTCCAGCGCCCCAACCGAATACGGGGTGTCGTGGATATTGGACGGATGCAGTCCGGCTTCGCCGCCATCGGTCCTGGCCCATTCGGGTTTCGGGCCGATCAATCGGACTCCGGTGCGATCGGAATTGAAATGCACCTCGTAGTCGGTGCCGATAATCGTGTCGAAGTCACTGCGGCTGAAGAACTCCGGTGCGCCGTGCGGACCTTCGGTGACGGCCAATTCCCACCGCCGGGACAGGACCGGCTGCTCCTCCATCGGCACTGCGGCCGCCACCCGGCCCTGATGCGCGCCGAGCGGCAGTATTTCACCGGTACGCAATGCGGCGCCCGCGCTGCCGCCGAACTTTCCGAGCGTGAATGTGGCTGCGCTGCCCAGATATCCGGGCAGTTGGATACCACCCGCGATCAGCACATAGCAGCGCATGCCCGGCCCGCTTATCGCACCGATATCGAGAATTCCATCCGCCGGGACCAGCACCGTTCGCCACTGCTGCACGCGAGTCCCGTTCACGGTGACATCGGTCGGTGCGCCGGTGACACACACCCAGGTCGGCGCGGAAAACCTCAGTGCGGGACCGCCGAGTGTGCACTCGAGGCCCGCCGCACCCTCGGGATTGCCGAGCACACGGTTGCCGAGCCGGAACGACAGATCGTCCATCGGCCCCGATGGCGGAACGCCGACGTGCCAATATCCGATCCGCCCCGGCCAATCCTGCACCGTGGTAAGCATTCCCGGCCGTACCACCTGCGCCGACTGCGCTGGATCGATGGCGCGCGTACTGTCGATCGGCATCGCACCCTCGGTGGGGCCCGCAACTTCGCTCTGCGCGACGACCGCTAGGTCGGCGACGGTCATCGAGTCACCACCATTCGCACGGGCGTCGGATCGAAGCCGTTGCAGGGGTTATTGATCTGCGGGCAATTCGATACCAGCACCAATGTGTCGATCTCGGCGCGCAGCGTGACCTTCTTTCCCGGAGCCGACAATCCGTCGACAATGCCGAGGGTGCCATCGGCCTCGACCGGGACATTCATGAACCAGTTGATATTCGACACCAGATCCCGTTTGCCCAGTCCCCATTTCAGCGCCTCGGTGAGGAAGTTCTCCACACAGGCGTGCTGGTGGCGGGTGTGATGGCCGTAGCGCAGCGTATTGGACTCCTGGGAGCAGGCGCCCGCGATGGTGTCGTGGTTGCCGACCTCGTCGACGAGCACGGTCATGAGCGCGGTGCCCGCGTCGGTGCGCAGCACACTTCCCGTCCCGAGGAAGATATTGCGCTGTGCGGTAATGGTGGCCTGGGCGCTGTAGCGGTCGGTGTGGTCGGCCGCCGAATACAGCAGGCAGTCCACCGCCTGATTTCCGTGCAGGTCGATGATTTCGAGCTGGTCGCCCGCGCGGACCACCGTCGACCACGGCGCGCAGGCGGGCACGGTTTCGTCGAGCACGATGGTGCGGGCCGGTGCCGAGATCATGCCCCTACCTCCAGAGTCGCGGCCGTCCAGGCCTGTTCGGTGTTTTCCGCGGCCCGCAGATACTCGGGATCTGAATTATGCTGCACGGCAAGCTCTTCCGGCGCAGACCAGGCGACGATGTCGAGATCCGTCGCGGGCCGGTCATCGAGCGGGTGTGCGGTGTCGGCGACGAGCAGTACCACCGGCAGATGGATGAGCAGGTCGACCGAGGACCCCGCGCCCGCACTACCGGTGGCGGTCAGCGCACCATTGGATTCGACACGCACACCGCGGAAGAAGGACACGGTCGGCCCGATATCCCGTGGCTCGAGTCCCTGCTTGGCCCCCGCGAGGCGCAGCAGCGCACGGCTTTCGGGCGTCGGGCCGCACAGGGTGTCGTGCCGACCGGAGCTGTCGGTGACGACGGTGGCCAGCACCCGGCCCTGATCCGAGAGCAGTGGATGTCCGGTACCCAGATAGGCCTGCCACGGCACCTTCACGGTATCGGCGATATTGAGCCGCTCCCACGGTGCGTCGGCCCGCAGCAACAACACGTGCGCGCATGCCGCACCGTCGGGATCGCGCAAGCGCAGTCTGGTCCCGCGGCCGAGTACGACATTCGCGTATCCACCGGCCGGAATACGTTGTGCGAAGGTGATACTCGCCGCCGCGACGTCATCCGGTAGTTCAGGTCCGGCAATGGTTGCGGCGGCGGCTTGCGACCTCGCATGTGTGCGCGCTCCGGTAGTGGAGGCTGTGCTGGTCATCGTTGTCCCTAAGGTCGTAGTGGGCGACTGGTGCGGCGGCGGTGGGCGTCAGCACCCACCGCCGCGTGCAGGGTCAGGCGAGCTGGGCGGCGGATTCGAGACTTTCGGTGCTCGGCCCCGCATTGACGATCCGATGTACGACAACTCCGACGGCGACCACGATCACCACGAAAAGCGGTGCGG